>NZ_CP183331.1:3101923-3412115 GCF_048541895.1 Caulobacter sp. ErkDOM-E
GGGGCACGCTGTCGACGGCCCTGCTGGCGCTGGCCATCGCCAGCCTGCTGGCCTGCACCCTGGCTTTGACGGTCAGTTTGAGCCCCCTGCTGGAAGACGCGATCCGTCCCATCGCCGTCACGCTGCAAGTCACGCCGCTGGTCGCCATCGCGCCGCTGGTCACCATCTGGGCGGGGATCGACCATCCTGAACGCGCCGTGATCGGCCTGGCCGCCGTCGTCGCCTTCTTCCCGATCTTCTCGGGCGCCCTGACCGGCCTGAAGGCCGTGGATCCAGACCTGTCCCGCCTTTTCGACCTCTATGGCGCATCGTCAGCCCAGCGCCTGTGGCGCCTGCGCCTGCCCTCGGCCGTCCCCGCGCTTCTGGAAGGCCACAAGGTCGCCTCCGGCCTGGCCGTAATCGGGGCCGTGGTAGCCGAGTTCGTCGCCGGTTCAGGCGGCTCCCAGGGCCTCGCCTGGCGGATCCTGGAGGCCTATAATCGCCTGCAGACGGCGCGCGTGTTCGCCGCCCTGTTGACCCTGGCCCTGCTGGGTGTGGCGCTTCACGCCCTGATGGAGCTGGCCGAGCGTCGACTGCTCGCAGTTTGGCGCGGACGTTAGGTCCGGATTAAGCGGGGCAGGCTAAGGCTGAAGCCTCGGAGTCCTCCGTCAGGCCGCCTCATGCGCACCATGGTTCTCATCGCCGTCCTTGCTTGCGCCGCGTCCGCCGCGCGCGCCGAGGACACGCGCGAGAGCCGCTATGGTCCGCGACCAAGCCGCCAGACGGGCGCCCTGACCCCCGCGTCGGGCTATGGCGGGCCGATCCTGAGCTGGGCGGGCAAGCAGGAGTCCGCCGCGCCGCGCGCCCAAGGCTCTCAGCCCGTATCGGAGCCCTGGCGTCAGCCCTATGTCGCGCCGCAGGCGCGCCAGACCATGACTAACACCCAGGCCCAGGCGCCGATGTCGGAACCCTGGCGGAGCCTTGGCGCACGACCACAGCCCACGGGGCCGCTCGCCCAGGCCGATCGTCAGCCCATCGCCCCCCCGCCCCAGATCAACCGCCCATCGATCCCGGCGGCGCAGCTCCAGGCCTCGCCCGCGACGATGGCGTCCTATGCGCCTCCGTCGCAGGCCATGGCCCCGAGCATGGCCCGGACCTATTCTGTGGGCCGGCAATATGGCCAGCAGCCTGACGCCCTGCCCCCGCTGCAGCCCAACGGCATGGTGTTCATCGCTCCGTCCGAAGAAGCGCCCCGCCTCAAGGACGACGAGCCCCGGCATGGTTCGGCCGAATGGCTGGCGGCCGGCGCGCGCAGCGACGAAGACGGCGAGCGCGACAACAAGGACCGGTCGCTCTGATGCAGTCCCGGCTTCACGACCTGATCGCCCTGGCCGACGAGCCGTCGAGCGAAAAGCGCCGCGAGCTGCTGCGCGGCGTCACCGATCTGTTCTTCGCCGGCGATGTCCACGACCCCGTGCAGATGGGCCTTTTCGACGACGTCATGAGCCAGCTGGCCGGCGAGATGGAAGAGGCTGTCAAGGTCGAGCTGGCTGAGCGCTTGAGCCACGCGCCGGCCCCGCCGCGCGGCCTCAACAGGGCCCTGGCCCTCGACAGCATCGCCGTCGCCCAGCCCATCCTGCGCGGCTCGTCCAGCCTCTCGGAAGAAGACCTGCTGGAAGTGGCCCGCACCCGCGGCCAGGACCATTTGCGCGCCATCTCGCAGCGCGCCAGCGTTCCCAGCGCGGTATCGGACGCCATCGTCCAGCGCGGCGATGACGACACGCTTGGCGTCCTGCTGCGCAATGAAGGCGCTGTACTGTCGCGTGAAGCGCATGAGGCCGTCGTCGACCGCGCCGCCGCCAATCCGGCCCTGCATGAGGCCGTCATCGACCGCCACAGCCTGCCGGTCGATCTGCTCAACGAAATGTACTTCATGGTCGAGGCCAAGCTTCGCGACCGGATCATGGAGAAGAACGCCGACATGGATCCGGCCACGCTGGAAGCTGCGCTCAATGCCGGTCGCAAGCGCGTGGCCGCCCAGGACGGCGCCCTGCCCTTCGACCACGCCCAGGCCGAGCACGAGTTCCACGCCATCAAGGCCAAGGGCGGCGTCTCGCCCCAGGCCCTGGCCGGAATGCTGCGCGCCAAGAAGACCACGCTGTTCCTGGTCGCCCTGGCCGACATGGCCGATATCGACTTCCACACCGCCCGCAAGATCCTCGAGCGCCGCGAACTGGACGCCCTGGCCGTGGTCTGCAGGGCGGCCGATTTCGACCGCGCTCTGTTCCTGACCTTCGCCCTGCTGATCCTGGATCCGTCCGACGACGTGATGGGCAAGGCCAAGGTCTATGGCGAACTCTATGGCGCCCTGCCCCGGGACGCGGCGCTGCGGACCATCCGCTTCTGGCGTCTGCGCCGTCAGAGCGGCGACGGGGCCGCCGCCTGATCACGGCTTTCGCGGGGCGCTGGCCGCCTTGCTTGCGCCTTCACGGACGCCCAAGGTGAGGCTTCGACCAAGCTCACCTAACCTTAGGCTGTCTATGATTCGCGCCTCGCGCCTGACACTTCTGGCCGCTGTCGGCCTGTCCCTCGCCGCCTGCTCGGCCCTGCCCAAGCTGTCCATGCCGTCCCTGCCGTCCCTGCCTGGCAGGGAGGCGATCCTCGCGCCGGCCCAGCCCGCTGGGCCGACCCTGGCGTCGCTGAAGCCCGGTCAGTGGGCTCATGAGGTCTCGGACGTCGCGCCCGACCCCCGCGTGCGGTTCGGCGTCCTGCCCAGCGGCATGCGCTACGCCCTGATGAAGAACGCCACCCCGCCCCAGCAGGCCGCCCTGCGCCTGTGGTTCGACACCGGCTCGATGATGGAGGCCGACGACCAGCAGGGCCTGGCCCACTTCCTGGAGCACATGGCCTTCAACGGCAGCAAGAACGTGCCCGAAGGCGAGATGATCAAGATCCTGGAGCGCCACGGTCTGGCCTTCGGAGCCGACACCAACGCCTCCACCGGCCTCGACGAGACCATCTATCAGCTGGACCTTCCCAAGACCGACGACGCGACGGTTGACACCTCGCTGATGCTGCTGCGCGAGGCGGCCGGCGAGCTGACCATCGCGCCCGAGGCCGTCGATCGCGAGCGCGGCGTGGTGCTGTCGGAAGAGCGCACCCGCGACAGCCCCGGCTATCGCGTGGCCATCAAGTCGATGGACTTCCAGATGGAAGGCCAGCTGCCACCCAAGCGCATTCCCATCGGCAAGACCGAGGTGCTGAAGACCGCCCCCGCCCAGCGCATCCGCGACTATTACGAGGCCTATTATCGCCCTGAGCGGGCGGTGCTGGTGGCGGTCGGCGACTTCGACCTCGACGCCATGGAGGCCAAGATCAAGACCCGCTTCGGCGACTGGACCGCCAAGGGTCCGGCCGGCGCTGATCCCGTGGTCGGCAAGGTGGCCAAGCGCGGCGAGACCGCCAGGGTGATCGTCGAGCCCGGCGCGGCCCTGTCGGTGCAGCTATCCTGGGCCGGCGCGCCGGACGACAGGATCGAAACCAAGGCCGCCGACGAGCGCGACACGCTGAAGAACCTGGGCTTTGCGGTGCTGAACCGCCGCATGCAGGCCCTGAGCCGCGCGGCCGATCCACCCTTCATCGCCGGCGGCGCCTTTACTGGCGATCAGTACGGCGCCGTGCGCATGACCACCCTGGGCGCCACCGCCCAGCCCGGTCGCTGGCGCGAGGCGCTGTCGGCCCTGGACCAGGAACAGCGCCGCGCCGTGCAACATGGCGTGCGCCAGGACGAGCTGGACCGCGAGATCGCCAGCATGCGCTCATCCCTGGTCGCGGCCGTGTCGGGTGAGGCCACCCAGCGCACGACCGCCCTGGCCAGCGGCATCGTCGGAACCCTCGGCGACGGCGAGACCGTCACCAGCCCCAGCCAGAACCTGGCCGCCTTCGACGAGATCGTGAAGGGCCTGACCGCCGACCGTGTCAGCGCGGCCCTGAAAGCGGCCTTCGCCGGCCAGGGGCCGCTGATCCTGATCCCCAGCCCGACCAATATCGAGGGCGCCGAGAAGACTGTGCTCGCCGCCTATGCAGACGCCCGCAAGGTCGCCGTACTGCCCCCCGCCGCGCCTGGCGTCACGGCCTGGCCCTATGCCAGCTTCGGACCGATCGGCAAGGTCGCCGAGCAGAAGGACGTCACCGACCTCGACACCGTCTTCGTGCGGTTCGAGAACGGCGTGCGACTGACGGTCAAGCCGACCAAGTTCCGCGACGATCAGGTGCTGATCAAGGCCCGCATCGGAAACGGCCTGCTGGATCTGCCCTCGGGGGCCCAGAGCCCGCTGTGGTCCAGCTCGGCCTTCATTGAGGGCGGTCTCAAGCAGATCAGCGCCCAGGACATGGAGCGTGTGCTGAACGGCAAGATCTGGAACGCCAGCCTGGGCGTCGAGGATGACGCCTTCACCCTCAGCGGCCGCACGCGGCCCGAGGATGTCGGCACGGAACTGCAGGTGCTGGCCGGCTTCGCGATGGAGCCGGGCTGGCGGCCCGAGGCCTTCTCGCGGATCAAGACCTACTACGGCACCATTCACGACCAGCTGGAAACCACCACCGGCGGCGTCATCGGGCGCGACCTCAGCGGGCTGCTGCACAACGGCGACAGGCGCTGGACCTTCCCGTCCCGCACGGACATCGCCGCCGCCTCGCTCGATGGCCTGAAGGCGGCGGTCACAGATCCGCTCAGCAAGGGCGCGATCGAGGTCGTGGTCGTCGGCGACATCACGGTCGACAAGGCGATCGCCGCCGTAGCCGAGACCTTCGGGGCCCTGCCCACCCGTCCGGGATTGGCCGATCCTGTCGCCGCGCGTCAGGTTCCCTTCCCCGCCCCGTCACAGACGCCGGTGGTGCTGACCCACAAGGGTCGCGCCGACCAGGCCCAGCTGTTCATTAGCTGGAGGACCGACGATCTGTTCTCCGACCTGCAGCGCTCGCGCGACACCTCGGTGCTGGCCCAGGTGATGCAGCTGCGGCTGACCGACGAACTGCGCGAAAAGCAGGGGGCGACCTATTCGCCCTCGGCCGGGGCCACCCACAGCGTGATCTTCAACGACTGGGGCTATCTGTCGGTCAGCGTCGAGGTGCCGCCGGACAAGCTGGACGGCGTGGCCGCCACCATCCGCCAGATCGCCGCCGACCTGCGCGACAAGCCCGTCACCGATGACGAACTGGAGCGGGCCAAGAAGCCGCGCATCGACCAGATCGAGAAGTCGCGGGTCACCAACGAATACTGGCTGGGCAACCTGTCGGGCGCCCAGACCGATCCGCGGATCCTGGACGCCACCCGCTCGGTGATCGCCGGGCTGGAACGGGTCAAGGCCGCCGACGTCCAGAAGGCCGCCCGCACCTTCCTGGGCGAAGACAGGTCCTGGACCGTGCTGGTCAAGCCGGAAGCCAAGTAGACACGAAAAGGCCCTCCCGCCGGCTGGCGGGAGGGCCTGAACTTTTCCGGCGATGGCGAAGGTCTAGTAGACCACGCCGCCGACGCCGCCATCGAGGCTGAAGCTCATCGAAGACGCGCTGGTCTCGCGGACCTGCTCCTCGCGATAGGCCGTGTAGGTCTCGCTGGTCAGGATGGTCAGGATCTTCACGCCAGCGCCAAAGCGGCGCAGCAGCGAGCGCTCGTTGCAGTCGCGGGCCGGACGCTGCGGTCGGCAGGTCAAGGTACCCGCCTGACCGGCCTGGCCTGCGCCGGGAGCATGATAGAGGGCCTCGTTCTTGGCGCAGATATAGGTCTGGGCGCCGCGGCCATTGGTGCTGATGTCGATGCTGCTCTCGTAGTCGCCGATCACGTACTGCATGCGCGAGCCGGCGATGCAGCGATACAGCTCGCCGTCATAGCGGTCGTCGATGTCGCGGTCGGGCGTGACCTGGGAGGCCGGGTGCGGCACGTCACGATCGTCCAGGCACACGGCGCGGATGACGACGCGGCGCAGCTTGGTGCGGGTGGCTTCATACGATGCGCGACGGCGCACTTCGCCGCCCTCGACATTGAGGCCCTGAATATAGCCGGTCGACATCGGACCAGAGTAGTAACCGCCGTGACCGCCGCCACCATAATAGACGTTGGTGCTGGCGCCCCCACCGGCCCCGGCGCCCGCGCCCGAAGACGCACCGGCCGAAGCCGTGGCGTTGGCATTGGCGTTGACGATCACCGTCGCGCCGACATTGATGTTCACGCCCGGAATATTGACGTTGTGACCCGGCGTGCAGCACGGGGGAGTGGGCGGTTTGGGAGGCTTGGGCGGCGGCGCCGGAGGCTTGCAACAGACCGGGGGCGGTGGCGGACAGCCGGTCGTGCAGCCCGCAGCATAGGCCGCGCCGCCCAGCGTCAGGCTTCCCAGCAGGGCGCCGAGGCCCCAGGTCAGCCCGCGCATCGATCGTTTCGGCGCCTTCATGGCGATCCCCTTCACACGACGTCGTCCGGCCGTTTGGCCAGCAAGAATCGAGCCGCCGCCCGCCTCCCGGTCGGCTTGCGCCAAAACGGGACGGTCGGGGCTTTGGCCCGGATCTCCTAGCAAGCCCCATGCGGCAAAAAACAGCCGTGGAAGGACCCGCTGAGGGGACGACGATGTTCCATCCAAGCACACAACGGTTGATAGACTATTGGCGCGACCGCAAAGGCGACGCGCCCGCGCCGTCGCGCGCCGACATCAATCCGGGCGATTTCACCGACCTTCTGCCTCAGGTCTTCATTGCCGGACGCGAGAAGCTGGGCCGCATGCCCTTCCGTCTGGCCGGCGGGTTCCTGGCCGACCTGCACGCCCGCGATCTGCGCGGCGAGGATCTGCTCAGCCTGTGGGCCCTGTCGCATCGGCTGGAGCTGAAGTCGTCGCTGGAGATCGCCCGTCGCCGTTGCCAGCCGGTGGTGGTAACGGCCGACATTCGGGCCCAGGGGGTTCCGTCGGTCGGCATGGAGGTGCTGTTTGCGCCCCTGCGCGGCGTGGACGGCGAAACCGACCGCTTCCTGGGCCTCTATCAGCCCATCGCCATGACCGCGCGCCTGGAAGGTCGCCCGGCCTATGAACTGGGCGTTCGCCAGATCCAGCCCCTGGGCCTCGCCAATCAGGAAGGCGCGCGGCTGCGCCTGGCCACCCTGGATGGCCGTCGGATCGCCTAGCGCGCAGCCGCCTTTGCCGTCTCGAACTGGTTGGTATGGGTGACGTAGTAGTCCAGTTCGACCAGCAGTTCGCGCCAGGCCGCGTCGATCTCGGCTGTCCAGTCCGCGCCCAGCACCTCGCGCAGGGTGTCAGCCACCACGCCAAAGAAAGTCCCGAACACGTGGGGCGGCACGTCATAGCCGGCGTGGTTCATCGCTTCAGACTGGATCAGGGTGGCCGCGTATTGACGCTCGCCGATGAAGTCCAGGATGGCCCGGATCACCTGCGACAGCATCTCGCCGCGCACCTGGCCATTGGCGTCCATGCAGAACAGCGGCTCCATGTCCGGCTGCTGGCGAAAGAGCCGCTCATAGACCAGGGGCGTGAGATCGTCGCAGCGCTGGGCCGCCTGCTCCAAGCTGCTTTCGATCAGCGCGGCGCTCACGGCGGCTAGCCCCGCCCGGCCGCGTCGAGGTCGGCGACCACCTCGGCGGGCAGGATCAGCCGAGCCGCGCCCATCAGCTCTTCCATCTGGGCGACGCTGGTGGCACTGGCGATGGGGGCGGTGATGGCCGGATGGGCCATGATCCAGGCCAGCGCGATCTGGGCGTGCGTGGCTCCGGTCGCCTCGACGGCCTTGTCCAGAGCCGCCAGCACCCGAACGCCCTTGTCGTTCATGTAGTCGCGCTTGATCGTGTGTCGCCGCGCGCGCCCTTCAAGGTCGGCCTCAGCGCGATACTTGCCCGTCAGGAAGCCCGCGGCCAGACCGTAGAACGGAATGACGCCCAGGCCTTCCGCCGCCGTCAGAGCGGCCAGCTCACCCTCGACCTCGTCACGGTCATAGAGATTGAACTTCGGCTGGATTGTCTCGTAGCGCGGCAGACCGTTGGCCGCCGAAGCCGCCAGGCTTTCGGCCAGCCGGGCCGGTGAGAAATTGGACGCCCCGATGGCCCGCACCTTGCCCGCCTTCACCAGGCGGCCATAGGCCTCCAGTGTCTCCTCGACCGGGGTCGCCGCATCGTCCTGATGCGACTGGTAGAGGTCGATATAGTCGGTCTGCAGCCGCCGCAGCGAACCCTCGACCGCCGCCTCGATATTGGCGGCCGACAGGCCCGGCTGTTTGGGCCACATGGCCACCTTGGTCAGGATCAGCACGTCGTCGCGCCTGCCCCGCGCCTTCAGCCAGCGACCGATGACGCTCTCGGACTCGCCCCCGTCGTGCCCGGGAACCCAGGCCGAATAGACGTCGGCCGTATCGACGGCGTTGAAGCCGCCGCCGACAAGGGCGTCGAGCAGGCGATGCGAGGTCGCCTCGTCCGCCGTCCAGCCAAAGACATTCCCGCCAAACACCAGCGGGGCGATCGAGAGGCCGGAACGGCCGAGGGGGCGACCTTGCATGGCTAGATGATCACGCCGCCACAGCTCGTCCGTCCTCGAACACCGGCGCGTCCATCGGCGCCAGGGCCGCCTTGCCCATGATCATGTCCGCCGCCCGCTCGGCCACCATGATGGTCGGAGCATTGGTGTTGCCGCCCACCAGGGTGGGCATGACCGACGCATCCACGACCCGCAGGCCTGCGATCCCCTGCACGCGCAGCTGATCGTCGACCACCGCCATGGCGTCGCCCGCCGCGCCCATGCGGCAGGTGCCGACCGGGTGATAGATCGTCTCGGACTTGGCCCGGATCCAGGCGTCGAGATCGGCGTCGGCCCGCACATCGGCGCCCGGCGCATACTCGGCGTCACGATAGGGGTCCAGGGCCGCTTGGGCCGCGACTTCACGCGCCATGCGGACGCCCTCGCGCAGAGCGCGGCGATCCTCGTCGGCGGCAAGGTAGTTGCCCAGGATGGTCGGATCGTCGAACGGATCGGCCGAGCGCAGACCCACCGCGCCGCGGCTTTCCGGACGCAGCTGGCAGACGTGCAGGGTGAAGCCGTCCTTCTCGATCAGGGTCTTGCCGTGATCCTGCATGATGGCCAGCACGCCATGGATCTGCAGGTCGGGACGGTCCAGGTCGGGCCGCGACTTCAGGAAGGCGCCGCTCTCGAGGAACTGCTGCCGCCCCATCCCCTTGCCCATCAGCATGTAGGACAGGCCGGTGCCCAGCTTCCTGAGGCCCTTGTTGGCCGAATAGGCGGTCGTCAGGTTCTTGGTCGCCCACGACAGGCAGACGTCCAGGTGATCCTGCAGGTTGGCGCCGACGCCCTTGGACTCCTGGACCACCGCCACGCCGTGTGACTTCAGCAGATCCGGCGCGCCAATGCCCGACAGTTGCAGGATTTGCGGCGACTGCACCGCGCCGGCGCTCAGCAGCACCTCGGCGTCGGCGTGGGCCGTGCGCTTTTCGCCACCCTTGCCGACGACGTAGTCGACGCCGATGGCGCGGCCTTTCTCGATCAGGATCTTCGTGGTGCGGGCTTCGGTCACGCACGTCAGGTTCGGCCGCGACAGGGCCGCCGTCAGATAGGCCGCTGCCGCACTCCAGCGCTTGCCGTCGCGGATGGTCAGGTCGTAGGGCCCGAAGCCCTCTTGCTGGTAGCCATTGAAATCCTTGGTGGTCTTGTAGCCCGCCTGGCGTCCCGCCTCGATCAGGGCAGGATAGAACGGGCTGGGCGACTCGCCCCCGGAAACGTGCAGCGGGCCCTCGCCGCCATGATAGGCGTCGCCACCCGCATGGTGGGTTTCCGAGCGCTTGAAATAGGGCAGCACCTCCGAATACGACCAGCCCGACAGGCCCATCTGCCGCCACTGGTCATAGTCGCGCGCATGGCCGCGAATATAGATCATGCCGTTGATCGCCGAGGAGCCGCCCAGGCCCTTGCCGCGCGGCCACCACAGCTTGCGGTTATTCAGGTGCGGCTCTTCCTCGGTCCAGAAGCCCCAGTTCTGCTCGCCCTTGGCCTTGATCAGTTCGCCGACGCCGGCGGGCATCTTGACCAGGATCGAGGTGTTCTTGCCGCCGGCTTCCAGCAGCAGCACCTTGATGTTGGGATCTTCCGTCAGTCGCGCGGCCAGGACGCAGCCCGCCGAACCGGCGCCGATGACGATGTAATCGAAGCGTTCGCTGGCCATGACCCTGACGCCCTCCCTGAATGTTATCATTGTTAAGGCAGAGAGTGGCGCGGCTTTTCGCCCGATGCAAGACGGGCTGTGTATGTCGGCGCAACTTAGAAGTGGCCCAAAAGCAAGTTGGCATTGTCCCTCGGCGCAGGGCGTCCCAGGGGCGCGCCCCTGGGGTCGGGGACGCGCCAGAAGCTGAGGTTGAGGTGGCTCCAGAAAGTGGACATTCACGCCCCCCTCAAGGGTTCAGTGACCACCTTCCACCCAAGGCACGCCGGCGGCTCTAAACGCGTCGGCGAGGGCTGCCTCGAGCTCCAAAGACTCCCACTGTCGCATGGGATTGAGGTGCTCGGTCAGGTCGGGGACCAGTCGCACACCAAACCGTTTGGCCGCGCTGCTGGCCTTGTAGCCGTTCTTGTGCTGATCAAAGCGCAGGTCGGGGTCGCGCGAAGTCTGGCCGACATAGACTCCCCATGGGTCGGCCTTACGCCCATCGTGGAGCAAGATCACATAGACTGAGTGCCGGGCCCTGGCGGCGCCCCGGCTTGTCGCCTTCAGCGAGCGCGCAGCGCGCTCAACTCTGAGCCACCACGTAGGGCCGCTGACCTGAACCATCCGTGAAGCCTAGCCGGTGGCCGCAACTGGCGCCACCAGCGGGCCGCAGCTAAACGCCGCCGAAGCTCAACCCATCGACAGACGCTGACGCCGGCTTTCGGTCTAGCCGCTACCCCAGCTGCCCGACGTCAGGCGCCTGCGGGGGCGGTTTCCCCATCGCGCAGCTCATCGGCTCCGACGAAGGACACACCCTCTTCGTCCATGACCCAGGCCCCAAGGAAAGCGGGGTGGGACTGATCGATGTCCTCGTCGATCAGGTCGCCGTCATAAAGGCCCACGGTGCTAAAATCGAAATCCAGGGCCAGCTGGTGAGCCATGCCCACCATTTCTTCGGCCATGCGGCGCGAATAGCCCAGGGCTTCGCTGTCGTTTGTGAAATCGTCGCTCAGTGTGCTCACCTCCACCGCATCGCTGCCGTGGGTCGCGCTGGTGGTGACGATGGTGAAGGCGGGCATGGGACACTCTCGCAGGTGGGGCATCCACCTAGCCCGGTTCGTTCAAGAACGGGGCTACATTCTGCAAAAGCCGTCCAAGCGTCCGGGGATGGGCCCGCCGCACCTCTCTGCGCCAGCAACGGACTTTGAGCTGCCGCCAGTCCAGCGCCAGCCGGTCTTGGCATCATCGCGCGGGCGAGACTGTTCGCGGAGACCGAGCCGGAAGACGCCGCCTTTCAGGCGCCGTTTTCTGGCGCGTTCATCAATGCGTCCTGACGGCGACCTGCGGCTCGATCATTGGGGTCCAAGCCAGGACCGCCGCCGGGCCGTCTGACTCTGGTTCGCGTTCGCCGCGCTCGATAGAACAAATTTGGCGCCGTCCTTGCCTTCGCTCCGTGTCAGGTCCAGCCCGTACAGGTCGAGCGCCTCGGCGTAGTCGACTTCGCCCGGAGCGCCGATGACGCTGGCGAACCAGTCCTTCAGCGGCTGACCCGCGACGCCTTCCGCCACCGCCGTGAACTCCTCCGGCCGAAATCCGGTCTTGCCGGAGTACTGGACGTAGGCCTTGCGCATGACGTCGTCGAGGCTGGCCTTGCCGCCGGTCAGCTTGCGGATATGCGCGTCCAGCAGGAAGCCCGCGACCTCGCCCTTGACGTAGTAGCTGACCGTCGCGTCCGAGGCGCCGACACCGGACAGGCTGTTCGACCACACACCCATCGACGATTGCTCCAGCGACTGCTTCAGCCGGCCCGGGGCGTTCTGGAGGGCGGTGATCTGCTTTGACATCATGCCCAGATAGCGATCGTCGTCGATCAGCCCGCTCCGCCTCAGCATGAGGTTGCTGTAGTAGGAGGTCAGGCCCTCCGAGATCCAAAGGGTAGAGACGGTCGGGACTGTTTCGTAGTCGAAGGGACCCAGCTCCGCTGGGCGCAGTCGCTTCACGTTGAACGCGTGCTGGTACTCGTGGGCGAGCAGAGCCACGAAGGCGTCATAGCCCGACGCGGTGGCGAACCGCTCGGGATTGACGTTCACGAAGGTCGAATGGCTATGCTCCAGGCCACCGCCAGTGTTGGTGCGGAAGGCGATCAGGAACGCGTACTGCCGCCAGGGCTTCGCGCCCCAGAAACCGCGCGTCTCGTCCACCACCTTCTTGAGATCGGAAGCCATCCGCGCCTTGTCGACGGCCACCGCGCCGCGGTTGTAGGCGATCTGGTGGCGCGTGCCCTTCGAGGTGAAGTCGAGGACCTCAAGGTCGCCGGCCATGATCGGGGAATCGACCAGCTCCTCATAGCTAGCGGCCGCAAAATGCGAAGCTGAGGCTGGCCCGACCCTCTTGAGACCGGTCGCGCTGACCCAGCCTTTGGGCAGGTCGAGAGCGACCTCTTGGCCAAGATGCTCGCCGCCCTTGACGGTGATGTAGGTCGCCGAGCCGTTGAGCACGGCGTAGGTGGACGTCACCTCGTCCTTCGACACGGACCGTTCCTTTGCAGAAAGCACGTAGCGAACGACCAGCCGCTTGGCGCCGCTGGTGTTCACCGTCCAGCGATTGGAGCCGCCGTCTGCCACGGCCAGCTCGCGCCCGCCTTCGTCGTACGCCTGGAGGCGAAGGACGTTCTTCTTGTAGTCCTCCTTGACGTAGTAGCCGGGCGTCCAGACCGGGATGTAGAGGGTTTCCACCGGCTGGCTGACCGGCAGGCTCGCCTCGACATCCACCGTCTGGCCGGCCAGGTCATGAATGTGAATCTTGTAACCGATGACCGCGCGCTCGCCCGCAACGGCCTGCCGCCCCCCCGCCGCTCCAAGAGCCGTCGAGGCGACGAGCAGGGCCAGGAGCAGAACCGATCGTCGCGCGAGTTTCATTGCGGTCTCCATCGCCCTCATGGGCGAGCGTCGTTGCGGGCTACTGGCGATGCCTTCTGAGCGGCGGCGTAGAAGGAGTCCAGATCGGCTTTCATCTTCTTCAGCGCCGCGAGGTCGCCATAGGCCATGTGCCCCAAATGATAGCAGCTGACCCTGAGGTTCTTCTTCAGGTCGGGCGTCGAGGAGCGCCCGCCGGCGGACTGATCGCGGACGACCAGTTGGAAGTGGTCGATGAGCCGGCCGCGATTCAGCTGTGTCGTTCCTCTGGCCACCTGGCCTACCTCAGTTGCGGGAGTGGAGGGACAGCTCAAACCTGCGCCGACCGTGTACGTGGCGCTGCGAGGCGCAGGTTGATCAGCACATCCCGGCGAGCGGGCAGCCTTTCTTACGCTGCCTGACTCTGCGCAGGGAGCAGAGCCCTCACGACCAGTCGACTGAGCAGGCGGTCTTCGATCGGAATGATGGCGTCGACGAAGAGGTCTGGTGTGGTGGCTTCGATCTGAGGCGGCTCTTGCAGCACGCTCGCATCCACCTGAAAGGTTTCCTGAACGCCGTCGACCAGTACACCGGCCAGCTGCGCGCCGTGCTGGATCACCACGATCACGTGCCGTGATGACACCTCGGTCACGCCCAGACCCAACCGATAGCGCAGATCGATGACGGGCATCACCGCGCCCCGAAGATTGATCACGCCCAGCACGTAACCGGGCGTGTGAGGCATCGGCGTGGCCGGGGTCCAGCCCCGGATCTCGCGAACACTGCGGATATCGATACAGAACTCCTGGCCACCGATCTCAAAGGAGATCAGCTCCAATCTACCCTCTCTGGACAGGCCGCCGTCGCTCACCATTCGTCTTGTCCGTGCCGCGCGTGGATCAGAACTCTTCCCAGGACTGGGTCGCCGCCTGTCCGCCGCCGCCGGGACGCGCGAAGGCCGCGATCTTGGCCTGGGACCGCGCGACGGGATTGGCCGCCGGGGCATGGCGACCGGCCTGGGCGGGTTCGAGCCGGGCGACAGGCTCGCCAGTCTGGAAGCGCGCGACCAGCGAGGCCAGCTCGGCAGCCTCGGTACTGAGGTTTGAGGCCGCCGCAGTGGCCTCTTCCACCATAGCCGCGTTCTGCTGGGTCACCTGGTCCATCTGGTTGACGGCGGTATTAACCTCATTGAGACCCGTGGCCTGTTCCTGAGACGATGTGGCGATCTCGGAGATCAACACGTCGATTTCGGCGATCTTGCCGACGATGCCCGTCAGGGCCTGTCCGGTGTCGCCCACCAGCCTGACCCCGCGCTCGACCTGGGCCGTGCTGCTGGCGATCAGGGTCTTGATCTCCTTGGCCGCTTCGGCGGAGCGTTGCGCCAAGGCTCGGACTTCCTGGGCGACGACCGCGAAACCCCGTCCCGCTTCGCCGGCGCGAGCCGCTTCCACGCCGGCATTCAAAGCCAAGAGGTTGGTCTGGAAGGCGATCTCGTCAATGACGCCGATGATCTGGGTAATCTGACCTGAGCTTTGTTCAATTTCGCCCATGGCCGTCACGGCGTCTCGCATGACGTCGCCCGAGCGGGCCGCATCGCTTCGCGCGCCCGAGGCCGTGGTCGAGGCCTGCTTGGCGCCTGCGGCGCTGCGCTTGACGGTCGCGGTGATCTCGTCGAGCGCCGCCGCCGTCTGTTCGAGGCTGGCGGCCTGCTGCTCGGTGCGACGCGACAGATCGTCGGAGGCCGACGAGATTTCATCCGCACCCGCGCGCAGGCCGCCCGTCGTCGCCGAAATGCTGCTCATCGTCGTCCGCAATGAATCAATCGCGGCGTTGAAGTCATCCTTGATCTGACCGTAGCGGCCCTGGAAATGGGCGGTGATCCGGGCGGTAAGGTCGCCTTGCGCCATCCGCTTGAGGCTTGCGGCAAGGTGGACGATAACCTCCTCCTGCTCCTCGGCAGCGCGGTGTCGCTCGGCCTCCAACCGGATGCGCTCGACCTCAACAGCCGTGACGTCGGTCGCAAACTTGATGATCTTGTAAGGCTTGCCGTTCTCGTCCAGCACGGGGTTGTACGAGGCTTGAATCCAGCACTCCGCGCCCTGTTTGGTCACCCGCAAGAACTTGCGGGCCACGAACTGGCCACTGTTAAGCTCATCCCAGAAGGCGCGGTACTCGGCGCTCGCCGCTTCGGCTGGCGGGACGAAAATCCGGTGGTGCTGCCCTACGACCTCTTCGGCTCGATAGCCCAGAGCGCTCAGGAAATTGGCATTGGCCTTCAGGATGGTTCCGTCCAGCTTGAACTCGATCACCGCCTGGGAACGATCCATGGCCGCAACCAGGGCCCTTAACTCGCGCAGTTCCAAAACAACTGCGGCTTGCCTGGTCTTGGCCGTGCTTGAGAACAACATGGCGGTCCGATTCACTCCAAGAACAACCTAGCAGAGAGTTTTTCGAAAATTGCTAACGCCATCTTAACTGACACCCCTCCGCCTCTGAACGGCTCCGGAAAATCTACCCAAAATGAGTAAATTTCCGGGGGCGCGGCAATCCGCAGGGCGCTGGCGCGCGCCCTGCGCGACGGAAAACACAAGACGGTCGCCTTGATGGAATGGGATCAGCCTCAGGCGGAGAGCGCGACGCCAAGCTCGCACCAGCCCAAAGGCCGGGGCGCCTTGGGCATATAGAATGCCTTGGTCTCCTTGATCACGAACCCCGCGGCGGTGATCGCCGCGCCCACGGGCCGGGTAAGACGGCATCCGCCCGCCAGCGGCGTCCAGAAGGGTTCGATGCGTTTCTGCCAGCGCGCGACCGGGGCGTCGGGCGATAGCCCATGCTCGCAAAAGAGGAACCGGCCGCCCGGTTTCAGAACCCGGCGCGCCTCGGCCAAAACTGCGGTGGGTGTGTGCACCGAGCAGAGGGTGAAGGTGCAGACGACGGTATCGAAACTGTGGCTGTCAAAGCCCATCTGCTCGGCCTCCCCCGCCAGGATCTCAACCTTGAGACCTTCCGGGCGCGGCGCGGCCAGCGCCCGATCGCGCAAGCCCTCCGATGGATCAATGCCGGTGACGCTGGTCACCCGCGACGGATCATAGAACGCCAGGTTCAGCCCGCCGCCGATCCCCAGCTCCAGAACCCGTCCTTCCGCCTGTGGCACCACCCGGGCGCGCTGCTTGGCGATGGCCCCCGCCCCACAGGCGCAGCCGATGACACGAGGCAGAATGTGGCGATCATAGAAGGACGTCATGGCTTGTGCTTTCCCCGCGCTCGGCAAGTCGTAAGAGTCTCGCGGCAAGGGTCAAGGCCTCCGTGTCAGCGATCCGCCGGACTTTGGCGGGCGCTCGTCACCAGCGCGAAAGGCCTGCGCGCGTCTCGTCGCTGGCAGGCTCAGCATTGGAGGCCTGGCCTGAGCCCGCCTGACCGGTCGGGCGGAACCTGTCGATGTCTAGCGGCTCAATCGGCGATGAAGCGATAGCCAGCGCCCGGCTCGGTCTCGATGATCTTCGGATGCGCCGGACGCGGCCGCGACGGCAAAGGCCCCGGAACAGACCGGCTCAGGACCGCAAGGCTACCAGACCAGCGTCGCTGCGGACCGCGCCGGGATCGTCGCCCTGAACCGGCGACCACCGTCGGCGACGGCGAAGGCGGATGGGGTTTGACCGCCGTTGAGCACGATCAGGACGCGCCCGCCGTCGCGGTTCAGGAACGCCACGGTCTCCAGATCGCCGACCTTGGCGGGCGATCCGATGCGAACGGCGCCGGGCTTCACAAAGCGGCTGGCGTGACCAAACGCGTAGTACTCCTGGTTCCGTTCGACGGCGCCGGTACGGCTGTCGATGGTCACCACGCCGCGACAGTCTCCGCAGCCGCCGGCGTGCGGGCCATAGGCCTCATCCAGCGCCAGGTTCCACATCAGCACGCCGCGCGCGCCGCCGCGCGTCGAGCCGATGATCAGCTTGCTCATCATCCAGCTGAAGCTTTCATCGAACTTCGGCGACCACTGGCCTCCGGAGCATTCGGTGAAGAACACATCCTTGTCGGGATGGGCCGCCGCCACCTGGGCCTGGGCCGAGACGTCACCGCCGTAGCAGTGCCAGGCGACGCCCGAGACGACGGCCCGGGCCCGAGCGTCCGCCAGCACGGCCAGGGGCTGCTCGGGATGATCCCAGTTGTGGTCCCAGTCGAGGATGCGGGTCTTGATCCGCTCGCGCTGGAAGACCGGTCCCAGGTTCTCGCCGAAGAAACGGGCGCGATCGAGCGCCGACCAGCGCATGCCCGGATAGTTCTCCGGCTCGAAATCTGGCTCGTTCTGGATGCTGAGATAGTCGGTGGGCACGCCGACCTTGCTGGCGGCCTTCACATAGCGGGCGAAGAACTCGGCATAGACGGGATAGGCCTCGGACTTCAGCTGCCCCTTCACCAGGGAGTTGGTGGTCTTCATCCAGGCCGGGGCGCTCCAGGGCGAGGCCATGACCTTCAGGTCGCGATTGATGGCCAGGGCCTGTCGCACGGTCGGGAAGACGTACTGGGCGGGCCGCTCGATCGAAAAGGACTTCAGCTCCGGATCAGGCGCGCCGCCGGGCGCGTCGTCCAGACTGTAATGATCGAGCGAAAAGTCGGACGCGCCGATCGTCACCCGCGTGCAACTGAAGCCCAGACCGCCCTCGCCCCGCCCGAACAACTCGCCCATCAACTGGTCGCGTTGCTGAGGCGAAAGCTTGGTCTGAATCAGCCAGGCCGAGGCGTCGGTGATCGCCGCGCCAAAGCCGACCATGGTCTGGTGGCGCTCGGCGGCGTCGACGACGAGCAAGGGAGCGCTCGCGCTGTCGTCGACCTCCATGAAGGTCGACGGCCCTTGCTCGGCGAGCAACTGCGAGCGATCGCCCGTGGTGATCCAGGCCCGCGCCGTCGACGGACCGGCCTTGGGAAGCGCGGCGCAGCCGCCGAAGGTCAGGGCGATGGCCGCCAGGGTCGTGGCGAGGCCGGACCGGCGCATCAGGGCTTCCTTGACCAGGACCTCAACTGGGCCTTGCCGGTCAAGGCGGTGTCGCCCGCATGGCGGCCGACATAGAGAGGATAGGTTCCGGCGGCGATTGTCCAGCCGGGCTTGGCGACGTTATAGTCAGCGAGAAGACGCGGTTCGACCTCCAGCGTGACCCGCCGGGTCTCGCCCGGCGCAAGGTCCACCTTCTGGAAGCCGGCCAGGCGCAGCATCGGACGGCGGGCGCCGGCCGTGACGTACAGTTGGGGCGTATCGGCGCCGGCGACCTTGCCGGTATTGGTCACATCGAAACTGACCTTCAGCCCGTCGCCGTCCTCGACCTTGAGATTGGCGTAGTCAAAGCGGGTGTAGGACAGGCCATAGCCGAACGGATAAAGCGGCTGCAGTTTCTGCTGGGCGTACCAGCGATAGCCGACGGCGGCGCCTTCGACATAGGTCACCGGGAAGCCCTTGATCGGTCCGGCCTTCTGACCGGCGCGGCGCGCGTCGTCGATGGCGGCCTGTTCGGCGAAGCCTGGCGCGCTGGCGCGGGGCGCCTGCTCGGCGGTTTTGGGGAAGGTCATCGACAGACGCCCCGACGGATTGACCTCGCCAAACAGCAGGCGGGCGATGGCCTGGCCGCCGCGCTGGCCCGGATACCAGGCCTGCAGCACCGCGCCGACGCGGTCGAGCCACGGCATCAGCACCGGGCCGCCGGTCTCCAGCACGACGATGGCGTTCTTGTTGGCGGCCGAGACGGCCTCGATCAGGGCGTCCTGGTTCTCAGGCAGGGCGATCGAGGGCGCGTCCTGGGCCTCGGTCTGCCAGTGCCAGGCAAAGACGATCGCGACATCGGCGTCCCTGGCCGCCGCCGCTGCGGCGACGGGGTCCTTGCCGTCGACATAGATCACCTGGGCGTTGGGCGCGGCGGCCCTGATCGCCTCCAGCGGCGACGAGGCATGCCAGGTGACCCGGACGAACGACGCCGCCTCCCCGCCGTTCAGCGGGATCTCGACCGGCGCGCCGCCGACCGACCGCACCTGCGACGAGCCGCCGCCCGAGATCACGCCGACATCGGCATGGGCGCCGATCAGCACGATCTTCCGGGCTGTCCTGGCCAGCGGCAGCAGATTGCCGTCGTTCTTCAGCAGCACCGAGCCCCGCTCGGCGACCGCCTGGGCGACCTGGGCATGGGCGGCATAGTCGATGGGCTGGGCGATCGTCGAGATCGGGTTGTCCATCAGGCCCGAGGTGATCACCCCGTGCAGGATGCGGCGGACCATGTCGTCGACGCGGGCCTGACTGACCTCGCCCTTGGCCACGGCGGCCTTCAGGTCGTCGCCGAAGAAGATCTGGGTATCCAGTTCCTGGCCCGACTGCTGGTCGAGCCCCGCCAGCGCCGCCTTGGTGGTGCTGTGCACCGCGCCCCAGTCCGACATCACCCAGCCGGGATAGTTCCAGTCGCGCTTGAGCACCCTGTTCAGCAGGTGGTCGTTCTGGCAGGCCCAGTCGCCATTGACCTTGTTGTAGGCGCACATCACCGAGGCGGGATGGCTCTTCTCGATGGCGATCTGGAAGGCCAGCAGGTCGCTCTCGCGCAGGTCGGCCTCGTCGATCTGGGCATCCATCACGTGGCGGCCGGTCTCCTGGGCGTTGAGGGCAAGGTGCTTGATCGTCGAGACGATGTTGTTGCTCTGGACACCCCTGATCTGCGCGCCGGCCATCTCGCCGGCCAGCAGCGGATCTTCGCCCAGATACTCGAAGTTGCGGCCCGCCCACGGGTCGCGGGTCAGGTTCACGCCACCGGCCAGCAGCACGTTGAAGGTCTTGGCGCGGGCCTCGGCGCCGATCATGGCGCCGCCCCGATAGGCCAGGTCCGGCTCGAAGGTGGAGGCAAGCGCCAGGCCCGACGGCAGGGCCGTGGCCACATCGCCCTTGCGCTGCTCGACCTGGTTGGCGACGCCCAGGCTGGCGTCGCTCTGGCGCAAGGTCGGAATCTTCAGGCGCGGCACGCCGGGCACATAGCCGGCAGACGGGATCATGTCGGCCGCGACCGTCTTGGTCATCGGCGGGAACAGGCCGTGCAGGTAGCTGATCTTCTCGTCCAGGGTCATCTGCCGGACCAGGGCGTCGGCCCGGGCCCAGGCCGGGTCACCGGCGCGGGGCGCCAGCGGGGCGCTGTCCTGGGTTGGCATGACCTGGGCCATGGTCGCGGCAGCCGGCGTCAGGGCCAGCAGAGCCACAGCGGCTGTGGTCCGGCACAGGATCCGCAGGGCGGACAAGGGCTGGGCTGCGGTCGTCATGGCGATACTCCGTGGGCTACAATCTAGAGGGCGAGGGCTTTGGACTGGACCAGCGGCGGCGCGGGACAGGTCCGGGCGACGAACTCGGCGTGGCCGGGCATGAGGTTCACGCACTTGCCGATGACGGTCTCGATATTGGCCAGATAGCGGGCGATCTCGTCGTCGGACTGGACGCCGACCAGCGGATCATGGCCGCGCGGGATGACGCCCTGGCCCAAGAACACCTGGATCCAGCTCTCCTCGGTGAAGAGCTCGTCGTCCTCGCGAAAGACCCGGCCGTTGGCCGAGAACAGATCCATCTTCCGCCGCAGGGTGGCGGGAATGTCCATGTCGCGGCAGTAGCGCCAGAACGGCGTGTCGTCGCGCTGGGTGGCCTTGTAGTGCAGGATGATGAAGTCGCGGATGCGCTCGTATTCGAAGTCGCTCTGGCGATTGAACTCGTCGATCCCGGCCTGATCAAAACCGGCGTCCGGCAGCAGCCGGACCATCCGGATGGCCGCAGACTGGATCAGGTGCAGGCTGGTCGATTCCAGCGGCTCCAGAAAGCCACTGGCCAGGCCAATGGCGACGCAGTTCTTGTTCCAGATCTTGCGGCGCTTGCCGGTGACGAACCGGATACGCAGCGGGTCGGCCCGCTGGGCCCCGTCGAGATTGTCCAGCAGAACGCGCTCGGCCTCGTCATCGTCGATGTGCTGGCTGGAATAGACGTGGCCGTTGCCGGTGCGATGCTGCAGCGGGATCCGCCATTGCCAGCCGGCCGAGCGGGCGGTCGAGCGGGTATAGGGCGTGAAATCCTCGGAGCGGTCGCACGGCACGGCGATGGCGCGGTCGCACGGCAGCCAGTGCTTCCACGCCTCATAGCCGGTCTTCATGGCCTGCTCGATGATCAGGCCCCGGAATCCCGAGCAGTCGACGAAGAAGTCGGCGGCAATGACCTCGCCGTCGTTCATGGTCACCGATTGGACGAAGCCGTCCTCGGGTCTCAGCGTCACATCGACGATCCGGCCCTCGCGCCGCTGCACGCCGCGCGCCTGGGCGAAACCGCTGAGGTAGCGGGCATAGAGGCCAGCATCGAAATGGAAGGCATGGGCGATATGGCCCATCGGCGAGTCGCCCATGTCGGGGCGGGCGCGCATGAACCGATCCTGCAGCGCGGCGGCCGTATTGATCGACAGGTTCGAGAAATCGCCTTCGCGGCCCAGTTCCCGCATGCGCAGCCAGTACTGGTGGCAACGCAGCCATCCCAGATCCTGGCCGATGACGCCAAAGCCATGGATGTAGCTTTCGCCCTTGCGCCCCCAGTCCTTGAACTGGATGCCCAGCTTGAAGCTGCCCTGCGTGCCGCGCAGGAACGCATCCTCGTCCAGGCCCAGAAGCTCGTTGAACTTCTTGATGGCGGGGATCGTCGCCTCGCCCACACCGACCGTTCCGATCTCTTCGGATTCGATCAGGACGATTTCATACAGCCCCTGGAACAGGCGCGCGCAGAGGGCGGCTGTCATCCAGCCGGCCGAGCCGCCGCCGGCGATCAGGATCTTCTTCAGCGGTTGCATAGCCCGCCTCCCATGAGGTTGAAGGTCGGGGCCGCGGGGAGTCGGCTCCGACCTTCACCGGTTCTTGCCTGTGCGCGGACCGCTCCTGGAAGCCGTCCGCGCGATGTCAGGGTTAGAACCGATAGTTGACGCCGAACAGGATCTGACGGCCGTACTTTTCGTAGGTTTCGGGCAGGGTGGCGCCGCCGCTGGTGGTCGTGCCGCCGCCGTCGAGGCCCAGACGCGTGCGGTAGGGCGAGTCCGTCAGGTTGTTGACCTGTAGCAGGAAGCCCAGGTTCTCCAGCCGGCCCTCCTGGAAGGTGTAGCCGATCTGTGCGTCGACCTGCTTGTCGGCCAGGATCTCGGTGAAGCCTCGCGTGGCGAACAGCTGCACCACCTCGCCCTTGAAGGCGGAGCGATAGCGCTGGCTGATCCGCGCCTGGAAGCCGCCGCGTTCATAGTAGCCGGTGACGTTATAGACCGTTCCCGACAGACCCGGGATGCGCACCTTCTGTTTCGGATCGGTGCTGGTGGTCGGATTGAGGTTCGACTCCGTCAGCGACAGGCTGCCCTGCATGCCGAAGCCCTTCAGCGGATCGACGATCTCGCCCAGGTCAACCGCGCCGCTGAACTCCAGCCCCTTGACCTCGCCGCCCTTGCCGTTGGCCGGCAGGGTGATCTGGCCGATATTGCTGATGACGATGCCCGGCGGGATCGCCGTCGCGGTTGACGGCAGCGGGATACCCGTGAAGTCGAACGTGCCGGTCTGCTGATAGATGTAGGTGTCGAGCTTCTTGTAGAACGCCGCCACCGACAGGTAGGTCGCCGGACTGACGTACCACTCGTAGGCAAGGTCAGCGGCCTTGGCCATCCAGGGCTTGAGGTTCGGATTGCCACCGCTGGCCGACCACGGATTGACAGTCGTGCCCGGCGCGCAGGGCTGGCCGCTGCAGACCAGCGAATTGAAGCCCGGCGTCACATTGGCGCGCAGGTCGTCCATGCGCGGACGGGCCATGGTCTTGGACAGGGCGAAGCGCAGACGATGACCGCCACCCAGGTCGTAGATCATGTTCAGGCTGGGCAGGACGTCGGTGTAGTCGGCCCCGTCCTTGATCTTGGTCGGGACGATAGGCTTGCCCGGCTCCAGGCCATTGATCACGACGCCGCTCGAGTCCTGCGACTGCTTGACCACCTGGACGCCCAGATTGCCGCGTAGATCGCCGACCTGGAAGTTGGCCTTAGCGAAAGCGGTCGTGACCTCCTCGGTAATCGCCCAGTTCTTGTCGAAGTAGTTGGCGTCGAGGATCGGCGCAGCGTTGTAGTACTTCTTCCAGACGTCGCCGATCTTGACGCTGAGCACGCCGCCAAATCCGGCGAAGCCAAGCTGGGTCGGGTCGACCAGATCGCCGGCGTCCACATAGACCTGCTGGCGGCCGTTCTTGAGGAACAGGTCGTTGTCCAGGACGGACTTGGTCTTTTCGCGCTTGGTGTAGTTCAGGCCGACATCGACGCCGGTGATGAAGCCGTCCATCTCGTGCTCAAGGCGCAGGTCCAGAGCCGACACGTCTTCCTTCACGTGTGGATATCGGATCGCCCCATCGTGGCCCCAGCCGCCCCAGGGGGCGCGGTCCCCGAGGGTGACCTTGGTGGCGTCGGCATAGTTCAGGCCTTCGTCATATTGCGAGAAGCCCTTGTCGGCGACCTGGAAGCCGATGGTGTCAAAGGTGCGCCCGACATCCGGAGTACCGGGCTTTACCCCGCCCACGCCCTGGCCATAGCCGGCGTAGGTTTCCATGATCTGTTCTTTGCGCTTGTTGGAAGAATAGGACAGATCCGCCAGCAGCGTAGTGCGTTCGCTCAGCTTAAACTCGTTGTTCAACCCGGCCGAGAACAGCTGGTCCTGGCGCTTGTTGAAGTCGTTGCGCAGCTGCAGAACGCCCCGGTTGAGGGTACCGCTTTCGGCGAAGGTCGAGCCGCCCAGCTGCTTGGTCTTGACGTTGGTGAAGGTGGCGTTGTCGGCCCAGCCGTTCGAGAACCACTGCGCGCCGCGCGTGGTCTCGTTCTGCTTGAAGGTCGAATAATAGAGGTCGAGGGTCGAGTGGATGCGATCGTTCGGCTGATATTCGAAGATGCCGATGGCGGCGTCGCGCTTGTTCAGGCGCGAGGTGACGAAGATCTCCTGGCCGTTCAGCATCAGGGCGTTGTCGGCGCTGTCGGGCGTGACGGCGAAGCCGAAAGCCTCATAGCCGTAGGCCTTGTAGTGCTTGACCTGCGAAGGCGAGTCGAGGTGCGCATAGCCCAGGGCCACGCCGATTGTGTCGTCGGCGAACTGGTTGATATAGCTGGCGCTGAAACGGCCGCCGCGATTGGCGACGTCGTCATTGAGCTTCTTGCCGGCCGTCTGTTCGCCGCGCAGGTTCAGGACCAGGGCGCGGCGCCCATAGGCCAGCGGACGCACGGTGCGCAGATCGGCGGTGCCCGAGAGGCCCATGCCCGAGACCTGGGCGTCGGGCGTCTTGTAGATCACGACGCTGGACAGCAGTTCCGACGGATACTGGTCGAACTCGACGGCGCGGTTGTCGCCGGAGCTGGCCTGCTGGCGGCCGTTCAGCAGGGTGGTGGTGAAGTCGGGCGCGAGGCCCCGGATCGAGATCACCTGGGCGCGACCATTGACGCGCTGGGCCGCCAGACCCGGCAGGCGGGCGATGGACTCGCCGATCGACACGTCGGGCAGCTTGCCGATGTCTTCGGCCGAGATCGCCTCGACGATTGAGGTCTCGTTCTTCTTGATGTTGATCGAGTTCTGGATGCCGGCCTTGATCCCGGTAACGACCACCGCTTCGACGGTGTCGGCGTCGGGCCTGTCCGGGACCTCCTGGGCATTGGCGATCGAGCCTGCCAGCGCCACGGTGATCGCAGCGACGGAGGCTGTGGCATAGAATCGACTGATCGACGGACGCGCCCGGCGCGTGATGCGGTTTCGCATAGCTCTCCCCTGAACTGCGCCCGTTGTGGCGGCGCTTCTTGTCGTTTTCACACCAACCGCCCGTCTTGAGCTAATTGGAAGCGCTTCCAATTAGCGATCCGTCGACAACGTTGTCAAGTTTGAAACAGAAACGGCGTTCAACGACCCGGCAGCGGCGCGGTTGTTTGTCGCGAAACGACCATATGGTCGAGAAGATGGAAGACGGGCTCGGACGCCAGATTGGCGCCGGTCAGACGGGCGACAAGAAGCTCGACGGCCCGCTGGCCGAGGTCCTTCACCGGTTGATTCACCGTCGTCAGTGGCGGCCAGACGATCCCGGCGACCGGCGCATCGTCGAAGCCGGTGATCGACAGATCGCCGGGAATGCTCAGCCCCCGAGCGTGAGCGGCCGACAGCCCTCCGGCGGCCATGTCGTCATTGGCGCAGACCAGGACCGTCGGCTTCAGGGCGTGATCCAGCAGTTCCGGCGCCAGGCGGGTGCCTGACCGGAACGTGAAGTCGCCGCGAACCATGACATAGGCCTCGTCGCCAAGCCCCTGCTCGGCCAGGGCGCGCTTGAAGCCTTCCAGGCGTCGGTCCGCCGAGAGGTGCCCCTCCAGGCCGGCAATGAAGCCGAACCGGCGATGACCCAGGCGCAGAAGCTCACGGGCCATGTCGTAGCCGCCGGCCTCGTCATCGATGCCGACGCTGTCTGCCCTGCCCCGCCCCATCCCGCCCGGCGACACCGCCACCACGCGACAGCCCAGGGCCAGCGCCGCGTCAATCAGTTCGACGTCATCGCTGTAGGGCGGCGAGAGGATCAGACCCTCACAGCGCTGGGTCGTGATCAGGTCCATCACCCGCTTCTGACGATCAGGCGTATTCTGCGGCACGTTCTGGATCAGCACCTGGTAGCCCAGGGCCAGACAGGCGCGCAGGGCGCCAAGTTCCAGAGCGGACTCGTAGTAGGAATTGGGCTCCTTGTCGGGGTCGGACGCGAACACAAAGGCCAGCAGCCGGCTGGCGCCGCCCGCCAGGCTGCGCGCCTGGGGATTGACCTTGTAGTCCAGGCTTTCGACCGCCCGCATCACCCTGTCGCGCACCTCGTCGCGGACATTGGGCCCGCCGTTCAGCACGCGGGAAACCGTGACGCGCGCCACGCCAGAGACGCGGGCGACATCGTCAATGGTCGGCTTCTTGGATTTCAAGCGACCCTCCCGGAAGGCGCGTTCGGAAACGGGTGCGGAGAGCTTTGCAACAGCTTGCCTGAGGGATGCAAGCGGCCGCGCCTGCCGATCTTCCGCCGGGACATTGCACGGTCAAGTTTGGCTGACCACGGAACGAACAGGGTCAAGCGCGTCTCGATCCATCGCCAGGACTGATCACCGAGGGCTTTTCGCCACAGGCGAGTTCACTGCGCGATGCAACCAAGTCGACGCTGACGCTTTAGGTTGAGTGCGGATCTGGTTGCCCCACCGGGTTCGCCTTCCGGCTTCGGCTGCAGGCGATCTTAGCGCCGGCGTCGAACGCCTGCCCCGCACGTGATGATTCCGAGCGGGATCGAGAGCGCCGCTTCTGATTCCCCCCCCGACAGGAAGCGGCGCTCCCGAAGCCGCAGGTCAGACGGGCAACAGGTCGCGGCTGTAGCGCTTCCAGTTCTCGACATAGTGCAGGGCCGAGCCTTGAAGGATCAGAGCATGCTGCTCGCCAATCTCGCGCACCACCTTGCCGGGCGCGCCCATCACCATCGAATTGTCGGGAATTTCCTTGCCCTCGGTGATCAGGGCCCCGGCGCCGATCAGACAGTTGCGGCCAATCTTCGCGCCATTGAGCACGATCGCCCCGATCCCGATCAGCGAGCCGTCGCCGATGGTGCAGCCATGCAACATAACCATGTGACCGATGGTCACGTTGGCCCCGATGGTCAGCGGCGCACCATGGTCGGTGTGAAGTACTGAACCGTCTTGAACATTGCTGTTCTCACCGATCTCGATCGGATCGTTGTCACCCCGAGCAATTGCGCCCCACCATATACTGGCATTTCTCTTCAAAATGACATTGCCCATGACCGATGCGGTCGGGGCGATCCAGTATTCGCCCGCCTCGGGAAGGATCGGGCTAGCGGCGCCCAAGGAATAGACAGTCATCCGTACACCCCATTTTCTTGAAATCGTCGCTTGATTAACATCTGAGAAACCACGTTAGCATCATCCTAGTCGGGCGATTCGAGGGGAGAAATCCCATCGATTCCCACCGGGGTCGATGTTCGGTCCCGGCTCCCGACGACGGAGATCAGGGTGTCGCTTTTGGCGTACAGGCGTTCCTCGGAACCACCGCCCTCTCGGTCCAGCACCGAGCCGCCCGTTGCGCACGCGTCTTCGTTCATCTCCTCCCCACCGCCAAGGACGACGCCACACGGCTTCGTCCTTTTTTTTATGCCTGAATGGAGGCTTTCATGACCAAGCGAGCCCTGAAGCGTATGGCGCGCGAAGGCGCGACCGAGACCGGCCACTATGGCGACGACGCCAAGGTGCGTCGCTTGCCGGTCGATATTCGGGAGCGAGGCAATGGCTGGTCGCCCCTCGGGCCTGACGGAGCCGCAAAAGGGCCGGAGCGGGATCAAAGCTACCTCAAGACCATAAAACCCAAATCTCCAGGCCAGTCCGAGTTGATGGAGGCCATCGACAAGAAGAACCTGGTCATGGCGCTGGGCCCCGCAGGCACCGGCAAGACCTACATCGCCATCGCCAAGGCTGTGGAAGCCCTGGAAGCCGGCAGCGTGGCCCGCATCGTCCTGTCGCGCCCTGCTGTCGAGGCCGGCGAGTCCCTAGGCTATCTGCCCGGTGACATGGAAGACAAGCTGGCCCCCTATCTGCGCCCGCTCTATGACGCCCTCACCGACCGCCTCTCGACCCGGCGCATGCGCGCGCTGATGGCAGAGGGCGCCATCGAGATCGCACCCGTGGGCTTCATGCGGGGTCGCACCCTGAACAATGCCTTCGTGGTCATCGACGAGGCCCAGAACTGCACCTACATGCAGCTGAAAATGCTGCTGACCCGCCTGGGTTGGAACTCGACCATGGTCGTCACCGGCGACCCCAACCAGTCCGACCTGCTGCCCGGTATTTCGGGCCTGGCCGACGTGGCCGCCAAGTTCGAAGCGCTGGAGAACATCGGCGTGGTCCGCCTGGCTGACCGCGACATCGTCCGTCACCCGCTGGTCGCGGAGATGTTGAGCGTTCTGTGATTTCATAACAGCGGCTCAATCGAAGGCTTGAGTTTGGGGCGGTCGGACGTGCAAGGTCCGGCCGCCTTAACTGTTTCAGGACCGCCTCATGGCCGACGCCGCCGCCGTTCCACGCTCGGAATTCACCATTCGCGGCGTGCTGCTCGGGATCGCCATCACCCTGGTGTTCACGGCGGCACAGGTCTATCTGGGCCTCAAGGTCGGCCTGACCTTCGCGACCTCGATCCCGGCGGCGGTGATCTCGATGGCGCTGCTGCGGGCCTTCAAGACCTCGACCATTCAGGAAAACAACATCGTCCAGACCATCGCCTCGGCGGCGGGCACCCTGGCCTCGGTGATCTTCGTCCTGCCCGGCCTGCTGATGATCGGCTGGTGGGCGCATGTGCCCTTCTTCACCACCTTCATGGCCTGCGCGGTCGGCGGCATTCTGGGCGTAATGTACACCATCCCCCTGCGCCGGGCCCTGGTGACCAACTCCAACCTTCCCTATCCCGAGGGCGTCGCCGCCGCCGAGGTGCTGAAGGTCGGCACCGGCTCGCGCGAAGGCGCCGCCGAGGGCAAGGCCGGTCTGGTCGCTGTCGCCGCAGGCACCCTGGCTTCGGCGCTGTTCGCCGCCCTGGCGGCCGCCAAGATCTTCGCCGGCGAGGTGGCCGGCTACTTCAAGGCCGGGGCCGGCGCAACCGGCCTGGGGGCGTCCAGCTCGCTGGCCCTGATGGGCGCGGGGCATCTGATGGGCATCACCGTCGGCATCGCCATGTTCGCCGGCCTGGCCATCGCCTGGGCCGTGCTGGTGCCGATCATGACCCACATCTTCCCGATGCCGGGCGCCAGCGCCGCCGACCACGCCCTGACGGTCTGGAGCACCAAGGTCCGCTTCCTGGGCGCCGGCGTGATCGGCGCCGCCGCGATCTGGACCCTGGGCAAGCTGATCGTCCCGATCTGGCAGGGCCTGGTTTCGGCCTTCGAGGCCGGCAAGGCCCGCCGCGTCGATGGCGCCGTGATCCCCCGGGTCGAGCAGGACATTCCGATCCTGATCGTCGGCATCGTCGCCACCGCCCTGCTGGCCCCGGCCGGCTGGATTATGGCCCACTTCCTCAGCGGCGGGCCGCTGTTGGCCATCGCAACGCCGCTGATCATCTCGGCCGTCGCGTTCCTGGTCTTTGCCGGCCTGCTGGCGGCCGCTGTCTGCGGCTACATGGCCGGCCTGATCGGCTCGTCCAACAGCCCGGTTTCGGGCATCGCCATCCTGACCGTGCTGGGCGCCTCGCTGATGGTCGGCGCGATCGGCCGCACGACCATCGGGCCGGATGTCACCACCGCCCTGGTCGCCTTCGCCCTGTTTGTCACCGCCATCGTCCTGGCCGTGGCCGTGGTCGCCAATGACAACCTGCAGGACCTCAAGACCGGCCAGCTGGTCGACGCCACCCCGTGGAAGCAGCAGGTGGCCCTGGTGATCGGCGTGCTGGCCGGTTCGATGGTCATTCCGGTGATGCTGGAACTGCTCAATCGCTCCAACGGCTTCACCGGAGCCCCCAACCTCAGCACCGTCGCCGGCGCCGAAAACCTCGGCGCGCCCCAGGCCACCCTGATCTCCACCCTGGCCAAGGGCGTGATGGGCGGCGTGCTGCCCTGGAACCTGCTGGGCATCGGCGCGGCGATCGGGCTGGGTCTGGTGCTGGTCGACATTCTGGTACGCCGGTTCAGCGCCCAGCGCCTCAGCCTGCCGCCCCTGGGCGTGGGCCTAGCCATCTATCTGCCCAGCGCGGTGACCGCCCCCGTGGTGGTCGGGGCCGTGATTGGCTGGATCTATGAACGCGTGGTCAGCAAGGACCGCACCGCCGCGCCGGCCAAGCGCATGGGCGTGCTGGTGGCTTCGGGCTTCATCGTCGGCGAGAGCCTGTTCAACGTCGCCCTGGCGGGTCTGATCGTCGGAACCAACAAACCCTCGCCCCTGGCCGTGCCGTTCGCGCCGTCCGAGCATGTCGGCATGATCCTGGCCCTGGTCGCTGCGGCGGTCGTGGTCTTCACGCTCTACAGCTGGGCGCGAAAGGCGGCGGCGAAGACGGCTGAGGCCTAGGGCTGATCGACATTCAGTCCATCCCTCCCATTTTTCCCGTCATTCCGGGCCTTGTGCCCGGAACCCCTGGTTCAGCTCGCACGTGAAGCGCCAGCGAAGTGCGCGCGCACTTCGCCTCTCCCGCACCTGCGGCGGACAGAGGGGTTCCCGCCACAAGGGCGGGAATGACGGAGATTTATGGTTTGGGCTTGAGCATCCGGAATCTCTGAACCTCGATCCCGCCTAGGCCGCCGCCAGGATCGTGAACACCACCTCCCGCCGGCCGCGATAGCCCAGCGACTCGTAGAGGCCGATGGCGGCGGCGTTGTCGGCATAGCTGTGCAGAAACGCCTGCTCGCCGCGCGCCAGGATCCTGGCCGTCACTTCGCGCAGAAGCCGCGCGGCATAGCCCTTGCCCCGGTGATCGGGATGCACGCACACCCCGCTGGCTTCGGTATAGCCCTCAGGGCGCATGCGCTCGCCGGCCATGGCGACCAGTTGGCCGTCGACGCGCACGCCGATGAAGCTGCCCAGTTGATGGGTGCGAGCGAAGAAGGGGCCGGGTTTGGTCAGGGTGGCCAGGGCCAGCATCTCGGCCGCATCGGCGTCGCCCAGCGGCAGCATCTCGAAGGCGACGTCCCAGGCCGGCGCGACGGTCTCGGCGACCATCTGCAGGCACATTGCGCTGGAGACGACCAGAGTCCCTGGAATGGGCGGCGGCGCGGCAAGCTCGACAAGGCCGCCGACGCCATGCTCGACGACCAGGGCGCCCAGATCGGAAAGGGCCTCTATCGAGGTGTCGGCCGCGGCGGTGAACAGGCCAAACGCCGGCGCGACCCGGAGGGCCAGGCCCCGGCGGATCGCGCGATCCGCCTGCCGGCCGGTGAAGGCCGACCAGACCGGCCGGTCGAGGACGTGCGAACTCATATCGCCCTGCCGGCCTGGCCTGTCGTGGTTCTAGTCGAGGTCTTCGGCCAGGATCGCCATTTCGAACATGAACGAGCCGTCCTCGTCCTCGTCCTGGAAGACGACGCCGATGAATTCGCCGGCCACTTCGACCTCGGCGGAATCCTTCTGCTTGGGACGGGCCTTCAACGCGATATGCGGGTTACCGAAGGTGCGCTTCAGGTGCTTTTCGATCTTGGCGATGGATTCAGCGTCCACGGGGAGCTCCTGTTTTCTCGTTGAGCGCCGTGGCGCATGTTGGGCCGAACCTAGCGTTCCGCGCCGGAGTCGCAAGCCGCTTCCGGCGAAGTCGGCGGCAAGGGCGTGGATCGTCCCTCCTCGACCAGCCAGTCGCGGAAGGCGATCGTGGCCGCCGGGGGCGGGCCTTGCGGCGTCAAAGCGACCACCTGGGCCTCTCCGGCCACGAAGCCCAGCGGCGCCACCAGTCGTCCGCTGGCCAGATCGCGCTGGACAAAGGCCCAGGGCCCGACCGCGACGCCCATGCCGGCGGCGGCGGCCTCGATCAGGTAAAAATAATGGTCGAACTCCTGCTCGCTGACCGGCTCGGGCAGCTTGCCCGGCATCTTTTCCTCCCACTCTGACCAGCTTTCGGGAAAGGTGCGGGTGTGCAGGCGCGGCAAGGCACTGATGCCCTCCAGGGTCGGCGCGATGCTGGCCGCCAGGTCGGGCGACATCACCGGCCCATGGAAGTGCCCCATGAACGGCGTTTCGACCGAGTCCTCGGGATAGGCCCTGCCCGGAACACGCATGCGGATCGCCAGATCGACGCCGTCGGCCTGATAGTCAAAGGGGCCATTGGACTCCATCACCCGCACCGGGATCTCGGGATGGGCGGCCTGGAAGCGCGGCAGGCGCGGGATCAGCCACTTCATCGCGAAGGTCGGCATGCACGACACCACCAGAGGCCGGGGGCCGATCTGCGGCGGACGCGGCACAGCCGCCTCGATCTGGTCAAAGGCCGGCGACAGGGCCAGGGCCAGGGCCAGGCCCTGCGGCGTCATGCGCAAGCGCGAACGCGGCCCCTCGGTCAGGGCGACGCCGAGCTGCCCCTCCAGCTGGCGGATCTGCCGGCTGATCGCCCCGTGGGTGACGCACAGTTCGTCGGCGGCCAGGGTCATGCGGCCGTGCCGCGCAAAGGCCTCGAAGGCGCGCAGGGCGTTGAGCGACGGCAGGGCGCGGCGGGCCATGTGACGAAACCTCACAGAAGCCCGACGGATAAGTCGTTATCGCGACGGATTCAACTGCAGGATAAGACGCGCATGCCGCCTCAGCCCTCGCCTCGCATCACCCCCGCCCAGGTCCTGGCCTTGATCATCATCTGGGGCGCGGTCGCCTACGGACTGACGGTCCATGACGACTCCCGCCAGATGGCGCGCGCCGAAGCCGTTCAGTTGACAGCCTGCCGCTAAAGCTTCGGCGTCAGCTTGATCTCGAACAGCCTGGGCCACAGCTTGCCGGTGACGAACAGCCGGTCGGCCGCCGGGTCATAGGCGATGCCGTTCAGCACATCGACCTGCCGGCCGGCCCGATCGGCCTCGCCCAGCAGGCCCGCCAGATCAATCCACCCTGTCACGCGGCCGGTCGCGGGATCGATGCGGGCGATGCGGTCGGTCTGCCAGATATTGGCCAGCACCTCGCCCTTCACCCATTCCAGCTCGTTCAAGTTATCCACAGGCCTGCCGTCGTCCATGACCTGGATACGGCCGGTCTCCTTAAGCGTATCGGGATCGAGGAATCGCAGGAACGCGGTGCCGTCGCTCATGATGATCCGCGTTTCGTCACGGGTCAGGGCCCAGCCCTCACCGGGATAGGAGAACTCGCCAATCCGCTCGAAACTGCCCAGGTCGAAGATGAAGCCCATCTCCCCCTGCCAGGTCAGCGAAATCAGCCGGTCCTTCCAGTCAACGATCCCCTCGCCAAAATAGCGGCTGTCGATCAGGCGCTCCTGTTCGGGCACGCCGGTTTCCAGCGTCACCTTGCGGACCGAGGACCGGCCATGCAGGCCGGTGCTTTCGTACAGAAAGCCATCACGCCACAGCAGACCCTGGGTGAAGGCTCCGGGATCATGCGGATAGGCTTTTACGACCTCATAGCCGTATCGAAGCGGTGCGCCAGCCCAGGCTGGCCCAGCGGTACAGACGGCCAGCAGAGCCGCGAGAACCAGATTTTTGAGCGGGTCGGACCGCACTCAGATCACGTAGTCGTAGACGGCCTCGGACAGGGTCTGGTCCATCGACTTGGCGGGCTCTTCGCAGGTCGGGCAGTTGACGATGCGGGCCGGAACGCCGGCGGCCGTGCAGTGCGGCGGCACGGGCTTGAGCACCACCGAACCCGAGGCAACCTTGGCATAGTCGCCGACCGTGATGTTTCCCAGCACCTTGGCGCCGGCGCCCAGCAGCACGCCCCGACCGATCTTGGGGTGGCGGTCGCCGCGATCAGCGCCCGTGCCGCCAAGAGTGACCCCATGCAGCATCGAGACATCGTCGCCGACCACCGCCGTCTCGCCGATGACGATGCCGGTGCCGTGGTCGATGAACACGCCCTGGCCGATACGGGCGGCGGGATTGATATCGACCTGGAAGACCTCGCTGGACCGGCTCTGCAGATAGAAGGCCAGGGTCTCGCGGCCCTCGCTCCACAGCCAGTGCGACACGCGGTGAGTCTGCAGGGCCAGGAAGCCCTTGAAGAACAGGAACGGCTGGACATAGCCCTTGCAGGCCGGATCGCGTTCGAACACGGCCATCAGGTCGGCCTCGGCGGCGGTGACCAGGGCCGGGTCGGAATTGAAGGCTTCGGCGGCGAACTCGCGCGCCGTCATGGCCCGCATTTCCTGGTCGCCCAGCTTGCGGGCCAACTGGAAGGTCAGGGCGTCGGCCAGATTGTCGTGGCTGAGGATCACGGCATTGAGCAGCGAGGCCAGGGCCGGCTCGGCCTTGGCGGCGTGTTCGGCCTGATTGCGCAGCGCCGCCCACACGGGGACGGACGACTGGTCGGTTACGACTTCCAGATGCTTGGCCACCGGGCTCTCCCTCTGCCTGCTGGGACTAGAGCATCCTTTTTGAAGACGCACCAGTCCTGTTGGGAAAGGCCCTGCCTTCGCCCTCTCTCGCCTACTGTAGCACGAGACGGGCGAGATCGCTCGGAAGCTCTCCCCTGACCGCCATATGGTGCACCCTGAGCAGCAGCGCCACCGTCAGCGAGTCCGGCAGGTGCCCGGCCACCGCCGCGTCCAGCGCCTCGGCGAAGGGCACGCGCGCCACGGCCAGGTCTTCGGTCTCGTCCGGCGCGGTCGGCGTAGGCGTCAGGTCCATGGCCAGAAAGCCGTGGCAGATCTCGTCGGTGACCGAGTTGGAAAGCTCCATCCGCAGGATCGGGCGCCAGTCGGCGGCCTCCAGCCCAACCTCCTCAGCCAGTTCGCGCTTGGCGCCGTCCAGCGGATCCTCGTCCAGCGGCGCGCCGCCCTCTGGCAGCTCCCAGCTGTAGTTGGCCAGCGAGAAGCGGTTCTGGCCGACCAGGGTCACGGTGCCGTCCTCGTGCAGGGGCACCACGCCGATCGCCTGGTTCTTGAAGCCGATCTTGCCATAGAGCGCGGGCCGGCCCGTGGGGGCGATGGCCTGGTATTCGGTCAGGGTGATCCAGGGATTGTCATAGACCAGCTTGCTGCTGCTGACGCCCCAGGGCTTTCCGTGCGGCTTCAACCACGAAGGTTTGTCGGACATCGATGGCTCGTGACTTGTGGCGGCCGGTTCGCGGCCATAGGTGTCTGCTCCTACAATGCTTCGTGGAGATCGTCTTGACCGGTTCAGTTCCCCCCGCGCCGGCGTTTGGCGAGACACTTCCCATCGAGACCTCAACCGAGGTGCTGGCTTTCCTGGCGCGCCGTCGCTCGGCCTCGGCCATGACCCTGACTGCGCCGGGCCCTGACGACGCCCAGTTGGCCGACCTTTTGCGGCTGGCGGCCCGCGTGCCCGACCATGGCAAGCTGTCGCCCTGGCGGTTCGTGATCCTGCGCGGCCCAGCCAAGGAGGTCTTCGCCGAGAAGATCACAGCGCTGGCCGGCGACCAGGCCAATCCGGTTAAGGCCAACGCCGCGCTGCGCAAATTGACCCGCCCACCCGTCTGCGTGGCGGTGATCTCGCGCTACATTCCGGGTGAAATCCCCGAATGGGAGCAGCGCCAGAGCGCCTCGGCGGTGTGCATGCAGACGCTGCTGGCCGCGGCCGCCATGGGCTGGGGCGCCAACTGGATCACCGACTGGTATTCCTACGACCCGCGCGCGCTCCAGATCCTGGGCGTCGCCGAGGGCGAAAAGGTCGCCGGCTTCCTCTATCTGGGCACGTCAAGCGAGCAGCCCCAGGAACGGGTCCGGCCAGATGTGGCTGCGATTACCAGCGAATGGACGCCTGGCTAGCGCCAAAGCCTCGTCCCGCGCGTTTGACGCGGCCGATGCCGACCATGAACAGACAGTTGGGGACGACAGGCCCGGCGGTGGCCGCGCGCGCTCAGCCCCCTTCGCAGGACGGTTCGCGCAAACCGTGGTTGACCCTCGAAAGTCTAGATTAGCCCCGGCCGCGATAGGGCGCGACACCCTGATCGGGAACCCACAGGCCTTCCGGCGCCGGGCCGGTCTGCCAGAACACGTCGATCGGAATGCCGCCGCGCGGATACCAGTAGCCACCGATGCGCAGCCAGCGCGGCTGGGCGATCTCGACGATCTTGCGGGCCACCTTGACCGTGCAGTCCTCGTGGAACGAGCCGTGATTGCGGAAGCTGGTCAGATACAGTTTCAGCGACTTGCTCTCGATCAGCCAGTCGCCCGGCGCATAGTCGATGACCAGGTGCGCGAAATCGGGCTGGGCGGTGACCGGGCACAGCGAGGTAAACTCCGGGGCCACGAAGCGCGCCAGATAGAGCACGTCGGACTGCGGATTGGGCACGCGCTCTAGAACCGCTGCCTCGGGACTGGCGGGCGCGTCGACCATCTGGCCGAGCTGGGTGACGTTGAGGTCTGTCATCGCCGGGATTTAGGCTCGTCCAGCGCCCGAGACAAGCGGGTGTCCGGTCGCTACAAAAGTCCAAACACATGTTCGAGCGTGGGAGGACCATCATGATGGGACGGGATTTCGAAGGCTTCACGGTTGTGGTCACCGGCGCCTCGACGGGCCTTGGCCGGGCCATTGCGGTGGAAACCGCCCGGCGCGGCGCCGGCCTGATCGTCGTCAACTTCGCCAGCAATGCGCAGGACGCCGAGGAAACCGCCCGGCTCATTGAGGCCGAAGGCGCCAAGGCAGTGCTGGCTCAGGGCGACGTTTCGCAGGACGCCGACTGCCGCAGGATTGTGGAGGCCGCCGCCGCGAGCGGCCGGATCGATGCCCTGTTCAACAACGCCGGCATGACCAAGTTCGCGCCCAACCACGCCGATCTCGACGCGGTCGACGCCGAAGACTTCCTGCGGCTCTACAGCGTCAATGTGGTCGGCGCCTTCCAGATGGTTCGCGCCGCCCGGTCACTGCTCGAGGCTGCGCCGCAGCCCGGCGCCGTGGTCAATACCTCGTCCATCGCGGGCGTGGTCGGCAACGGCTCTTCGGTGCCCTACGCCGCCTCGAAGGGCGCGATGACCACCATGACCCTGTCGCTGGCCAGGGCCCTGGCGCCCAGCATCCGCGTCAACGCCATCTGCCCCGGCTTCATCGATACGCCCTGGTTTGGCAAGGCGATGGACGCCGACAGGGTGGATCGCCTGCGGGCCGGCGCGGCGGCCGCGACCCCGCTCAAGGTCGCCTCAACGGCCGAGGATGTGGCCGGAGCGGCGGTCTTCCTCGCCTCTCCCGCTTCGCGTCACGTGACCGGCGAGACCCTGCTGGTGGACGCCGGCCTGCATCTGGGCGGCGCGAGTCTTTCAATGCGATAGAGACCAGCGATGCGCGAAAGACACGGGTAAAGGTCAATCAAGCCTTAACGCTGCATCGTGGCCTAGGTCGTTCATTCTGAAGCAAATTCGTCACACTAAGTTCAAACTTTAGTCGAATACCGCCGTTCGTGCTGGCGCTTTGCCCACTGCGATTGCAACTACATGACGGTCGGCGACTAATGAGTCGTCGACACAGTGCGCTTGCAGGCGCCGTCGAACTCGGAGCCAGCCTCCGGGAGGCGACACAAAGAAGGGGATAGACCACCATGAACATCATGAAGATCGCGCTGGCTTCGGCCGCAGCTACCGTTGCTCTCAGCGGCGCCGCCATGGCGCAAGACTCGCTGAAGCTGTCCTACAATGTTGGCGTCGCCAGCGACTACGTCTTCCGCGGCGTGAGCAACACCCAGGAAGATCCGCAAATCTTCGGCGGCGTCGACGCCACCTACGGCATTGGCTATGCGGGCGTCTGGGCCTCGAACGTCGACTTCGGCGTCGAAGACCCTTCGGCAGAAATCGATATCTATGCCGGCGTGAAGCCTGTCGTGGGCGACACCAACCTGGACCTGGGCCTCGTCTACTACGGCTATTCCAAGGACAAGGGCATCCCCGGTTCGTTCAGCTACCTTGAACTGAAGGCCGCCGCCTCGCGCAGCTTTGGCCCCGCAACCCTCGGCGTCGTGGCGTTTTACTCGCCGGAATTCCCGGCCGACACCGGCCGCGCGTTCTACTACGAAGTGAACGGTTCGCTTCCGGTTTCTGAAAAGATCTCGGTCAGCGCCGCCCTCGGTCACCAGGAAATCAAGCTCGCTGGCGACTACAACACCTGGAACATCGGCGCGACCTACGCCATCACCAGCAACCTCGGCCTCGACCTGCGCTATCACGACACCGACGAGCACGGCTACGGCGCCATCTACGACTCGCGCGTCGCCGTGAGCCTCAAGGCCGCGTTCTAAGAATAACGTCTCGCGTCATTGACGCAGAACGGAGCCGCCCCGGTCACCCGGGGCGGCTTTTTCTTTGCTTTGGGCTGACCGTCCGCGCCTTACGGCTGGAGCCCCCGGCCCCAGACGTCCACCACCGCATCGACGTCGGTCAGGATAGCGAAGTTCAGACCCATGACCTTCAGCGCCGCCTCATGCACGTCGGCCTCGTAAGCGGCGCAGGCGTCGGCCGGCACGAAGACGTGGAAGTCCTGATGAAAGGCGTCCCGGGCCGTGCAGTCGATGCAGCACTCGGTGGTCAGCCCGCACAGGATCAGGGTGTCTATGCCCCGCGCCCGCAGCCTGTCGCCGAGGCCCGTGCCGGCGAAGGCGCTGTAGCGGATCTTCTCGAGCACCAGTTCGCCCGCGACGGGCTTGGGGCCATAGAAGTCAGAGCCGACCCGCCCTGCCCGGCACAGGTCGCTTTCAACATCGGGATCACCGCCCCGCCGCGCCATCCGCTCGCGCCACATCGGCGAGTCGGTTCCAGGCGTGGTCGACAGGCCCACGAAGATCAACGGAACGGCCGCCGCTCTCGCCGCTTCGGCCAGGCGTTCAGCGCAGGCCAGGGCCGGCCCCACGGTCGAAAGATCGACGCCCATGCAGCCGATCACGCCTTCCGGCGCCGCGAAATCGACCTGCATGTCGACGATCAGCAGGGCCGTCCGGCCCGGCGCGATCCAGTCTGGCTCGAGCTGGACCGGGGTCATGCGAAGCGCCGCCGCAGACCCGGCAGGATCTCGGCGCCGAACATGGTCAGGCCTGCGACATAGTCGGGGAAGATCAGCATCAGGCCGTCCAGTTCGCAATCGGCGACAAAGGCCTCGATCTTCTCGCCGCAGGTCGCCGGAGACCCGATCACGGTCTCGGTCATGAACGCTCCTTGCCTGAGGGCCGCAGCATCCAGCTTTTCGGCGGGCGCGCCCCAGCTTCGCAACATGGTTCGCACGGCGCCCAGATCAACCCCGTCGGCATAGGATTGAGCCAAGGCCTGCGCGGCCTCGTCGGTGTCGGCGTGGACGACCGTGCACATGGCGTAGGTTCGGATCGACTTGCCCAGCGCCTGCGCCATCGCCTTGGCGCGCCGGCTGGCGTCGCGGCGATCATCGGTGGTGGCCCCGCCGATGAAGCAGGCGTCCGCCTCGGCCACGGCAAAGGCAAAGCCGCGCGCCGAACTGCCCGCGCAGATCAGGTCCGGGCGAGGCCGCGACAGGGGCTTGGGCTCAGACTGGCAATCATCGAGATTGAAGAAGCGGCCATGATGCGTGACCCGCTCCTCGCTCCACAGCCGCTTGACCACATGGGTCCATTCCTCGGCCAGGGCGTAGCGGTCGTCGTGATCCAGCGCCTCATCCCAGGCGCTCATCTGGGCGAATTCCTCGCGATAGGCGCCGGCGACGATGTTGAGCCCCGCGCGGCCGCCGCTGATGTGGTCCAGGGTGGCGATCATCTTGGCCGCCACGGCCGGGTTCTGCAGCAGCGGATGCAGGGTCGCCCAGATCTTTACCCGTTTGGTGGCCTCGGCTAGGCCCGCCATCAGGGTCACAGATTCCAGCACCGTGCCCCAGTGATCGGTTGCGCCGCCGAAGCCCCGGAACTTGGCCATCGACATGATGAAGTCGAGACCGATCTCGTCGGCCAGCACGGCAGCGGCGCGGTTCTGTGGATACAGGCCGTCGATGCGCGGCGTCGTCCCGGAGACGATCCAGCCGCCATTGGCCACCGGCAGGAAGACGCCGAAATCCTTGTGATGGGGAGAAGACGCGCTCATGCCTTTTCGTAGCACGCGGTCGGCGGGCGAAAACTGCCGATCTTCATTCCGCCCCGGTTCAGTCGGGGACGTCGACCATGTCGGCGGGCGGAACGGGGGGGCGCATGAACAGCGCGGCCACGAAGACCACGGCGATCACGGCCGCAAAAAGCTGGAAGGTCGGCGCGAAACCGCCCAGCCGGTCACGCATCGCGCCGGCGATGAACGGACCCGCCGCCGAGACGGCCCCGACCAGGCAGGTCAGGGAAAAGAGCTCCAGGTTGCTGCGCCGGCCATAATAGTTGAGCAGCAGCACCGTCACCGCCAGGACGGTCAGGCCAAAGCCGACCCCCGTGCCGACGGCATAGAGCAGCATCAGCGGCACGGTGGTCGCCGAGGCCAGGGCCAGCAGGCCCGCCACCAGCATCGCCTGCGCCCCGACCAGCAGCCATTTGGGATCGATGCTGTCGCCAATGAGGCCGCCACCCAGCCGGGCCACGGTCTGCATCAGTGATTCCAGGCTCAGCATCTTGGCCCCGATGGCGGCCGCCGCTGCGGCGGCCATGCCGGCGGCGACGCCGATCTCGCCGATATGGCTGACCGACACGCTGGCCACCGTCACGCCGGTCAGCAGATGGGTGAAATAGGCCGCGACCAGCACATAGAATTGCGGTGTGCGCAGCGCCGCCTGGACGGTCCACTCGTGCGAGGTGCGATGGATCCTGGCGTCGGCGGGGGCTTCTCGGGCTTCCTGCTCCACCTCGACATCGACGTCATGAGCGGCCTGCGCCAGCCACTTCGAACCGCCGACCATCGCGGCGCAGACCGCGCCCACGACGCAGGCCAGAACCGCCTGAACCAGCCAGTACAGTCGCCAGTCATTGTCGCTGCCGCCCATGATCGCCAGGGCCATCCACGGGCCGGCGACGCCGCCCAGCGAGCCGAAGGTGAAATAGATCCCGAACGGCAGGGCGCGCTTGCGATACAGCGCCGACAACACGTGGGTGCCGGGGATCAGCGCCGCCATCTGGAAGCCGATCCCGCACAGGGCTGCACCGACATAGTAGCGGGCGATGCTCTCCGACCCCGCGAAGCCCAGCAGGCCGGCGCTCAGCACCGCCGAACCCAGCAGCAGGGTCCCTCGCACACCGATCCTGCGGATCAGGATGGCCGGCAGCCAGGACGAGGCGCCGGTGAAGACGCCCAGCACCGAAAAGCCCAGGAACGCCTTCTCGAAACTCCAGCCCAGCTCACCGATCATCGCCGGCAGAACCACACCCAGCGACCCATAGGTCGAGGCGGTGATCAGGAAGAGCAGCAGACTGAACCCCGCCAGCAGCGAGAGGCGGCGAATGTTCGTTGGAGCCAAGATCAAAACGTCCGCTTGAGGGTCACACGCCATTCGCGACCCTTGCCGGGCAGCGCGCCCAGATTGGCATAGGTATCGGCGTCAGGGGTGAAATAGAACGTGTCGAACAGATTATCGATGTTGAGCTGAGCCGTATAAGGCCCGCGGGTCACATAGGCCGAGCCGTTGACCACCGAATAGGCGGGATAGCGGACAGCGTTCTGCACCGTCCCTGCGGTTCGGCTCACGTGGCTGACCCCCAGGGTCGCGCCGGCCTGGCCCCAGTCATAGCCCTTGCTGGTATAGGCGCCGTACAGGCTGACCACCGACTTGGGGATCAGGGTATAGGCATAGTCGCCGCCCCGCCCTGGAAGACTCGCGAAGCTCCAGACCACATAGGACCCGCCATAGGCTCTCGGTCCCGCCACCCCCGCCGTATAGGCCGGGATATACTGGAACGAGGCGTCCGGTCCCTTGATCGTGGTCCGCTGACTGTTGCCCGTGAAGGTGAAGCTGAGCTGCTCGCTGGCCAACCAGCGAACCTCAAGCTCGACACCCCTGGCGCGCGTGCCCAGCACGATCGGCGGCGAGCTGTTGGTCAGCTGGGTGCGGTTCTGGCGATAGGCGGCCAGCGAGCCCACCAGCGTGCCGTCCAGCAGCTGGAACTTCACGCCCGTCTCGGCGAGATCCGAGCTCGACAGCCATGACCCATCGGCCACCAGCGACGGCGCGATATCGCCCGCCTGGCTCATCTCCAGGGCCGAGGCCTTGGCGTAGCTGATATAGGGCATCAGGCCGAAAGGGGCCTTGTAGGTCAGGCTGGCGTTCCAGGTCGTCTTGTTGCGGTCATCCGCTTGCCGGCCGGCGATCGTGTAGCTGAGGAAGCCGGTGTCCTGGCTCTCGACCTCGTAGTGATCATGGCGACCGCCGACGATCAGGTTCCAGCGCCCGGCCTCGATATCGGAGGTGAAGAACAGGCTCGACTGGGTCCAGTCCGACCGATTGTCGTTCTCCCAGCGCAGGCCGATACCGCCGGGCTCGTCGGTGAACGGGCTGTCGATGGTGTCGGTCGGCGTGAACCCGAAGGCGATGTCGCGGCGATCCAGGGCGATCAGGCCGCTATTGAAGCTCTCCCGGCGCCGCCCTTCGAACCGGCGGTGCGAGGCGCCGACCAGGGTCCTGGCGCTGACTGCGCCGACCGTCGTGGGAAGCGCCAGGGTGAAGCGGGCCTCCGAGACCCTGGCGTCGATGGCCGACGGATAGCCGTAGGAGACGAAGCGCTCATTGTCCTGGCGGTCGTGGAACAGCTGCAGCTTCAGCGTCCTGTCGCCGCCCAGGTCCTTGGCCAGGTCGAAATAGAGCGTGCCGGTGGTGGTCTTCGAGAAGTCGGCCGGGCTGATATAGACCGTGCGGCGGTTCAGCTTGGTCGTGCCGACGCCTGTGTCCAGGGTGTGGGCCGGGTCGCTGCTCGCGAAGCCGTAATACGGAATGTAGAGCGCGCTGGCATAGGGATAGAAGCCGACCTCGTTGGGCGTGAGACGGCCATTGCCATCGGCGTCGACCAGGTTGGTGTCGCGGCCAGTGATATAGGTGCGGTTGTCGATCAGGTCCTGAGTCAGGCGGTTCCAGCCGGGCGTCTGGACGTCGCCGTCCGAGTGGAAGCCCATGCCGCCAAAGGCCGTGCTCCAGCCGTTGCCCAGGTCAAAATCGGCCGACAGTTCGATCAGTTGCCGACGTGGATAGATGCCCCGGTAGTAGCTGTGGCTGTCCTCGACCTCGCCATAGACATAGACCCCGCCCTGCGCCGCGCCCAGGCTGACCGGCGCGCCGAACTGGCCGGTGACGAGCTTCTTGTTGTAGCTGCCGAAGGTGGCGGTGACCTCACCCTCGGGCCCGGCCAGGAAACGCCCCTCGTCGCGCGCCGACTTGGGGATGAAGTTGACCAGCCCGCCGACCTTGCCGGCGCCATAGACCGGCGTGGGCGGACCGCGCAGCACCTCGATCCGCGCCGCGCCGCCGATCGGCGTGGAATAGGTGCCGCGGTTCTCGACCCGCTTGAAGCCGCGGAAATAGTTCTCGGCCAGGGTGCCGCGGATGTTGAGCGCGCCGGGCACGCCGTAGAAACTTGCGGTATGGGTCCCGGGTGAAACGGCGCTGACGCCGTCCAGGGTCTCGATACCGAAGCGCTCGAGGGTCAGGTCGCTGACCAGGCTGGCCGAACGCGGCGTCTCGATCAGCGGCTTGTCGATGCCGAACACCGTATCGGACGGCTGCTTTTCCAGCAGGCCCGCCTTGTCGCGCGCCAGGACCAGGACGGTGTCGACCTGGTCGGCGACCTGGGTTTCCGCATAGGCCCCGGTGGCGACCAGCATCGTGAAGGCGGTGACCGAGAGCAGCAGGCGTCGAAGCGACATGACAGGAAACCCCAACCTCGCCCGGCGGGAGGAGCAACCAGGCGACGACGTCCACCATCTGGTGGATGACCCAGGGTTGGTCAAAATGCCTTCTGACATTTCAGTTAAGATTATGAGGCCAGTGTGGCGCTATAGCCTCACAATTCGAACCCGAGCTTGTTCTGGGTCAATGCGACCGATCAGGCCTCGACCGACGGGCGTTGCACCGCCTCGGGCGTGACGTTCAACACGCGCATCATCGCCACCCGCGCGCCCTCGACATCGCCGCTGGCGATCACCCGGGCCACGTCGCGGTGCTGTTCGATGTCGGCCAGCAGTTCGGCCTCGGTCGCGCCGTTGAACGAGAACACCCAGAACCGGGCGGCCTTGTGCTGCAGGGGGATCAGGATACGGGCCAGGGACAGGTTCTGGCTGGCCCGGGCCACGGCGGCATGGAAGCGCTGGTCCATGGCCACCAGCAGGGGCAGGTCACGATTGGCGGCAGCCTCTTCCCCGCCCTCGAAGGCGTCGAAGATCGCCTGGGCTTCGGCCTTGGAGGCATGGCGAGCGGCCAGGCCCGCGCAGTGCGGCTCGATCAGGGCCCGGGCCTCATAGCCCTGGCGCAGCTCGACCAGATCCAGGGGCGCCACAAGCGTGCCGGAGCGGGCGCGCCGAATAACCAGACCTTCCAGGGCGAGCCGGCCAAGGGCGTCGCGCACGCCGGCCAGGCCGGCCTCGTAACGCGCCGCCAGCGACTGCTCGTCCAGCCGCGCGCCTGGAGCCAGTTCGCCCAGGATCAGGTCCAGCAGGATCCGCTCATAGACCTTGGCCTTCTGCAGATCGGGCGACCAGTCCTCCAGTCCCGACGAAGAACAGACGTCAAGCACCAGCAACCGCGACCGGGCGTCCTTGGCAGGAAGAGAAGACACCGGTGAGGCTCCGTCAGGGTTGAGCCCTGATAGGTAGGCTGAAATGTCAGAGCGCGCCAGAGGCCGTCAGATGCTCACCCTTCAGGGAGCCGGCCGCAAAGGCAGATGATGGATAGATGCTGCTGCGGCGCTTGGTCGTTCCCAAGCCCCCTTCATTGTCGTCCCGGGACCTGTTCCCGGGACGACAATGGGTTTGAACCTCAAGCTCCATCCCACAAGGGGAGAAGAGCGGGGCCCGTCTAGGGTGCGATCTTCAGCGGCACGAAGACCGGGCGGCCCTGGCGGACCACCTTGGCCAGCACGCTGGTGCGGCCGCCCTTCTGGGCCGCCGAGATCGCCTCAGCCACTTCGCCGGTGGAGTTGACCGCCACGCCATTGACGCTGGACAGGACGTCGCCCTTCACAAGGCCCTTCTCGCCCGCGTCGGAGTCGGCCTTGACGCCGGCGATCAGCACACCGCGCACTTCGGGCGCGATCTTGTAGGTCGTGCGCGCCGTCGTATCCAGCGGGGCCAGGGTCAGGCCCAGGGCCTCGAACTTCTGGCTCTGGGGCTTGTCGGGCGAGGCTGGCGCGCCGCCGTCCTCCTTGTCGTTGTCATTGGCGCCCAGGGCGTCCTCGGCCGGGCGAACGCCGGACTTGACCTCGACTGTGCGGGGCTTGCCGCCGCGCAGGATCGACAGGCGGATGGAATCGCCCGGCTTGGCCTTGGCCACTTCGCGGGTCAGTTCCGAGCCGCTCTTGACGTTGACGCCATTGACGGCGGTGACGATGTCTTCCGGCATCAGGCCGGCCTTGGCGGCAGGCGCGCCTGCAACCAGCTCGGCGATGATGGCGCCCTTCACGTCGGGCATGCCCTGGGCCTCGGCCATCTCTGTGGAGAAGTCCTGGATGTTGGCGCCGATATAGCCGCGCACGACCTTGCCGTTGGCGATCAGTTGCTTGGCGGTCGCCTCAGCCACGTCGGCCGGGATCGCAAAGCCGATGCCGACCGAGCCGCCCGTCGGCGAGAAGATCGCCGTGTTGACGCCGATCACGCGGCCGAAGATGTCGAAGCTGGGACCGCCCGAATTGCCCCGGTTGATCGGCGCGTCAATCTGGATGTAGTCGACGAAGCGCGAGGAGCTGTCGCCCAGATCGCGGTTATAGGCCGAGATGATGCCGGCCGTGGCGGTGCCGCCCAGGCCGAACGGGTTGCCGATGGTGATGACCCAGTCGCCGACGCGCGGCTTGGCCTGGTTCTCGAAATCGACATAGGGGAAGGCCGCGCCCTTGGCCTTGGGGTCGGTGACCCGGATCACTGCCAGGTCGGTGCCTTCGTCGCGGCCGACCACGGTGGCCTTCAGCTGGCGGCCGTCCTTCATGACGACATTGATCTCGTCCGCGTCGGCGACGACGTGGTTGTTGGTGACGATATAGCCGTCGGCCGAGATGAAGAAGCCCGAGCCCGAGGACTGCTGCTTGGGCGCGGCGGGGGTGTCGTCTTCGCCTTCGGCGCCCGGCTTCTGACCGCGCGGCACGATGTCGAAGCCTTCCAGGCCCGGGATGCGCAGACCGCGCGAGGGGCTGGCCTTGGAGGTCACGTCAATCTGGACGACGGCCGGGGAAACCCGCTCGAAGATGTCGGCGAAAGACATCGGGGCCCCGGGCGGGGGCGCGAAGGACGGGGCGGCGACCGTCGAGACACGGATCGCGGCGGGAGCCTCGGCCGCACCGGCCGTACCCATCCGCATGCCCATGCCCGCCAGAGCGGCGGCGGCGACGCCCGCGCCGGCAACGGCGCCCACAATGAAACCCGACTTCCTAGCGGTCATCTCTTGTCTTTCCTCACCCACGGCGCAGAGCGCCGGGACCTGTTCGCTCTCGACGCCCGGCGCCGAAAACGTGCTTCGCAGAAGAACCTAGTCGTGATGGCGTAACGCGCAATGGTTCTCGAATTATCTTTGCGTCACGCCGGAGGTGCTTCTTGCGGGGTCTTTTCGGCGCAATCGTGGCCTTTGTCTTCAAGCAGGGCCGCAAGCCGCGCTTCCTCTTCGGAAGACAGGCCCTCGGCCTCGTCCGGCTCGACCGCGCCGTCTTCGCGCCGCCGACGCAGAAGCGTCGCCATCAGCCCGCCGCCGACAACCAGAATCCCCAGGGGAGCCAGCCACAGCGCGAGGTTGCCCGGCGAAAACGGCGGCTTGAGCAGAACAAACTCGCCATAGCGCGCCACCAGAAACGCGCGGACCTCGCGATCGCTGCGGCCTTTGGCGATCTCCTGCCGGACGACGCCCCGCAAGTCGGCGGCGAGGTCGGCCTGCGAATCGTCGATCGACTCGTTCTGGCAGACCAGGCAGCGCACCTCGCGGAACAGCACCCGGGCGCGAGCCTCCTGCGCCGGATCGGGCAGGCGCTCATTGGGTTCGGATGCGGCGGCCATGCAGGCGATCGCGGCCAGGGCGACAATCACGGCCCGCAGCCGCTTCATGCCCGAGCCTCCGACGCCTTGCGCCCGACGCCCAGCCGCAGCCGGCGGTCCGACAGCGACACCGCGCCGCCGATGGCCATCAGAAGCGGCCCCAGGAAGATCAGCCGCACCCACGGATTGACGTAGGCGCGCACCAGCCAGGCGGGCTTGCCGCCCTCCCCGGCCCGGCGCTCGCCCAGCACGATATAGAGATCGTCCAGCCCCTTGGGGCAGATATGGACCTCGGAGGTGGTCTGACCGCCGGTGGGATAGAAGCGGCGCTCGGGCTGCGCCTTGCAGACCACCCGGCCTGCGGCGTCGGTGATCCGCACCAGGCCGCGCTCGGCCAGATAGTTGGGGCCCTCGACCGTACCGACCTCCGTCAGGGTCAGGGTATAGGCGCCCAGCTTGAACGACTGGTTCAGGCTCAGGGCCTGGGCCTGCTCGACTCGCCAGGCGGTCTCGAATGAGGCGCCCAGCACAAAGACGCCCATGCCGGCATGGGCCAGGGTCGTGCCCCAGGCCCCGCGCGGCAGGCCGATGGCGCGCCGCCAGACCTCGGCGATCGGGGCGCGCAGGACTTTCAGCCGCTCGGCCAGCTCGACCAGCGCCCCGCCGATCAGCCAGAAGCCCATGGCGACGCCGGCGCTGGCCAGGGCCTTGCGCGGGGTGACGACGGCGTAGGTGACCAGGCCCAGCAGGGCGGCGGCGGCCAGGGCCACCCACAGGCGGCGCATCACCGCCGAGGCGTCGCCGCGCTTCCAGGCCAGCAGCGGTCCGGCGGGCAGGATGGCCAGGGCCAGCAGCATCAGCGGCGTGAAGGTCAGGTTGAAGAACGGCGGGCCCACCGACACCGCCTCGCCGTCGATGGCCTCGCGGATCAGCGGATACAGGGTGCCCAGCAGCACGGTGGCTGTGGCGGTCGACAGCACGATATTGTTGAGCACAATGGCGCTCTCGCGGCTGACCGGGGCGAACAGGCCGCCGGAGTTCAGGGCGGGCGCGCGCAGGGCGAACAGCATGAAGCCGGCGCCCGCAGCGACACCCATCATGATCAGCAGCAGGACGCCGCGGGTCGGGTCGACCGCGAAGGCGTGGACGCTGGTCAGCACGCCCGAGCGCACCAGGAAGGCGCCCAGCATCGAGAAGGTGAAGGCCGACAGGGCCAGGAACACGGTCCAGCCCGGCAGGGCGCCGCGCTTTTCCATGACGATGGCCGAGTGCAGCAGGGCCGCGCCGATCAGCCAGGGCATGAAGCTGGCGTTCTCGACCGGATCCCAGAACCACCAGCCGCCCCAGCCCAGTTCGTAATAGGCCCAGAAGGCGCCCAGGGTGATGCCGATGGTCAGCAAGCTCCAGGCCGCCAGGGTCCAGGGCCGCACCCAGCGGGCCCAGGCCGCATCGACACGGCCGTCGATCAGGGCCGCCATGGCCAGGCTATAGACCACCGAGAAGCCGACATAGCCCGCGTAGAGGAACGGCGGATGCACCGCCAGGGCCCAGTCCTGCAGCAGCGGATTGAGCGAGCGCCCCTCGATCGGCACATCGCCCAGCCGGGCCATCGGGTTGGAGGCGAAGACGGTATAGGCCAGGAACATCACGCCCAGCGCGCCCTGCACCGCCACCGCATAGGCCCGCAGGCGGGGCGGCAGGCTGGCGCCGAACAGGGCCATGGCCGCGCCATAGCCCGTCAGGACCAGGCACCACAGCAGCATCGAGCCCTCATGGCTGCCCCAGGCGCCGGCCACCTTGAACAGCAGCGGCTTGGCCGTGTGCGAGTTGGCCGCCACATTGGCGACCGAGAAGTCCGAGGTCACAAAGGCCCAGACCAGGCACGCAAAGGTGATGGCGGTCGCCCCGAACGCCGCCACAGCCGCGCCGCGACCGGCCCCGGCCAGCATCGGCGCGCGCCGAACGCCGGCGACCGCCGACAGGCCGGTCTGCGCGACCGACAGGATCAGGGCCAGGATGAGGGCGAAGGCGCCCAGTTCAACGGTCATGGGGCGGTCTTGCCGTCATAGGCCGGCGGGCCGGAGCCCTCGCCGCGCCATTCGCCCTGTTCTTTCAGGGCCTTGGACACTTCGCGCGGCATGTAACGCTCGTCGTGCTTGGCCAGGACCTGCTTGGCGATGAAGACGCCGCTCTCGTCGAACGTCCCCTGCGCCACGATCCCCTGGCCTTCGCGGAACAGGTCGGGCAGGTCGCCGTGGAACTTCACCAGGGCGGTGGCCTTGTGGTCCGCCACCACGAACTCAACGTCGCCGCCGGGATGCTTGACCACGCTGCCGGCCTGAACCAGGCCGCCCAGCTGCACCTTGCGGCCGGCCGGCACCTTGGCCTCCTGGGCCTGGGCAGGCGTATAGAACAGCGAGATGGCGTCGCGCATGCCGTACAGCGCCAGGCCCACGGCCAGGGCCAGCACCGGCGCGATCGCCAGAAGGATGGTCAGGCGACGGCGCGCCTTGCGGGATTTCGGCCAGAAACTCATGGAGCGGTCTTCGGTTGCTGCGGGGTCTGAGCCGCCTGACGCAGGGCGGCCAGGACCTTGGGCTGGTCGGCGTAACGCTGACTGGCCGAGGCCAGGGCCGCATCGCGCTTGGCAGCCTCACCCAGCACCGCATAGGCCCGCACCAGCCGCACCCAGCCATCGGGATCGTCGGGCGAGGTCTTCAGGCGCGTGGCCAGGCCCTCGACCATGCCGGCGATCATGCCCTGGACCTGGGCGCTGTCTTCGGGCGCGGCCTCAGGGGCGGGAATGCCGCCGGCCGCCTCGACCTGGGCGATCTCGCGGTTCATCGCCCCGCGACGCGGATCATTGGCGGGCAGGCTGGCGGCCAGGGCGCGCCAGTCGGCCAGGCCGCCGGCCACGTCACCGTCGCCAATCCGGCCCCGGCCCAGGTGGTAGCGGGCCGACAGGCTGTTGGGGTCGATCTTGAGGGCTTCGCGGAAAGCCAGTCTAGCGTCGGGGCCGACGTCCCCGTTCGCCTCGGCCACGAAGGTCTCGCCCAGCCCGGTCCACAGGTCGGCGCGGCCGGGGGCCAGGCGCACGGCGCGGCGCAGGGCCTGCTCGGCGCCGGCCAGATCGCCCGAGGCGCTGCGGGCCAGGGCCAGGTGCTTGAGCGGTTCGGCGTCGTTGGGGCGCTGGGCGGCGATGGTCTCCAGCACGGCGGCGATGCGCGGCGGATCCAGCTGGGCCGGATCGGTGGCGCGCCACTGCTCAACCCGCTTGGCGTAGGGCTGATCGGAAAAGCCGGGCGAACCGATGAACACATAGACCGCCACGGCCAGCAGCGGCGCGACAGCGGCGGCGGTCACGGCCAGGCGGCGCGATCCTCGCCCATCGGGGGTCCAGGTCTCGGCGGTGTCGGCGGCGGCCAGCAGGCGACGGCCGGCCTCAGCCCGTGCGGCCTTGCGCTCGGCGGCGTCCAGCAGGCCGCCTTCGGCCAGCCGATCAATCTCGCCAAGCTGGCGTTTGTGGGCGTCCAGGTCGGCCGAGACGCCATCGGCGTCGCCCGCGCGCGCAGCGCTGCGCAGCATCAAGGCGCCGGCCGCAGCCGACAGCGCGGCCGCCGAGATCCAGAAAGCGATCATACGTCGCCTGTTAGCCGGGAATGCGCGCCGCCGTTAGCGAAAAAAGCGCTTAAGGGACCGATCAGGCCGCGATCGCGGCGGCGGCCCGGCGACGGACGATTTCGGCGGTCTTGTCGTCGCGGGTGTGGGCGATGAAGGCGGCGGCGACATCAAGATATTGCTGGGCCACGACAGGATCGCCGCCCTCGCCGGTGCGCGCCGCGTAGAGCACGTCCTCGATATACTGATCGAGACGCTTGTTGAGCTTTTCCAGGGCCTGGGTGCGCGTCGCGCCATAGCCGCTCTGGGCCGCGCAGGGCCGCAGGTGTTCGATGAAGACCAGGATGGCCGTGGCGCGACCCACCAGCGCCTCGTCCGGCGGCGAGGTCAGCTTGGCCACGCCCTTGCCGCCCTTCTTGCCCAGGATCGAGATCGGCTTGGTGGGCAGGGCCTCGCTCAGTTCCTTGTCGGCCGTGCTCATCCGCAGCTCGACGGCCTGGGCGATCTGCTGCTTGTACTTGCTCAGCCTGCGGCCCCACGGACCGTCCTTGGCGATGTTCACCGACTGCTCGAACTCGGTGATCTGCAGTGCGACCTGCTGGGCGGCCATGGCGGCCTCGCGGGCCAGCTTCTCGCCCTTGGCAAGATCGAAGTCGCGGATCAGGTTGATCGATGTGTCGATTTCGGCCAGCACGCGCTCGCCAAACGAGCTGACTTCCGACGCGGCCAGATAGCGGTCATTGGGCCGGTCCATGACCGCCGAGATCACCCGCAGGATCCGCCAGTCGTCGGGCAGATGGGCGGCCAGCATGTCAAACATCCGGGCCCCGGAATCCTCGCGGACGACGCAGGCGTCGCGATAGGCCAGACGCGCGGCGGCGGCGCGCTCGTCGCTCATCCGGCTGACCCATTCAGACAGCTTGGGCAGGGCGGTCCGAACGATGTGGCCGATTTCCAGGCAGTTGATCAGTTCGTCGGTCACGCCAAGACTGCGGGTAGCGTCGAACGCATCCTGTTCGGCGTCGCGCAGGCCGCGCGCGGCAAGGGCGCACAACTCATCAAAGACTTCTGGCGCGCCCTGTTCCAGATCCCACGGATTGCACTTGGCCGCAGCCTCTTCGACGCGCCGCGGCGCGATGGTCTTCAGCGCCTTCCAGAGGAAGGGCAGGACGCGCGGCGGAAAGCTGATCTGGCCGGGGCCGCGCGTCGCGCACATCGGCACGATGGGAGCCAGGATGTTGTTGCGAACGAATCGGTCGGTGGTCTCGTCCTCGACCAGCCCGCGCACCTGGGCCAGCCCACCCACGGCGCCGACGCTGGCCAAGGCCAGTTCCAGGCTGCGCAGGGCAGAGTCCGGCGCGGTTTCCACCAACATCCGAACGATCTGCAATTTATGCGCAGCGATTGCGGCCATGATCCCCCGCCGGATCGAAAAGACCGACAGCGTCAACCATGTTGGCAACGAGGTTAAGACTTTCCCAAACCCCTCAAAAAAGTCAGCGTTTTCCACACATCCCCAGATCGGGGAAAGGTCAAAGGCGCCAGAGGTTTAGCAATGCCGATAGAGGGCCGTTAAACACAACCGCTGCGACAGCTTGTCGCTAGGCTTCCGACCTGGGAAGATCCAGGCTGACGCGCAAACCGCCCATCGACGATTCCCCGAGCGTGACAGAGCCGCCATAGGCTCTGGCCAGTTCGTCGACGATGGAAAGACCCAGGCCCGAGCCCGGCGTTTGCTCGTCCATGCGTTGCCCGCGCTTGAGCGCATCGACCCAGCGTTCCGGCGGCAGGCCGGGGCCGTCGTCCTCGACCACCAGGGTCCAGCGGTCGGGGCTGGTGGGCGCGGCGACCACGCGGATTCGGGCCTTGCACCACTTGCCGGCGTTTTCCATGACATTGCCGGCCAGCTCCATCAGGTCCTGCTTCTCGCCCTGGAAGCACAGGTCTTCCGGACAGCGCCAGTCGATCTCGACGCCCTGCCCCTCTGACTTGTCCTGGAAGATCCGCTCAAGGGTCACCGCCAGCTCGTCCAGGATCGGTTCGACCGGCGTGCGCTCGCCGCTGGTCTGGGAGCGGGCGGCGGCGCGGGCCCGGCGCAGATGGTGGTCGACCTGATCGCGCATCACGTCAGCCTGACGGCTGACCACCTCGGCCAGGCTGCCAGGCTGCTGGCTGGCCTCGGTGATCATCACCGACAGCGGGGTCTTCAGGGCGTGGGCCAGGTTGCCGACATGGGTGCGCTGGCGCTCGACCACTTCCTGGTTGTGGGCCAGCAGGGCGTTCAGTTCGACGGCCAGCGGCTCCAGCTCTTCGGGATAGGTGCGGGTCAGGCGCTCGGCCCGGCCGCGGCGCACCGAGGCGACCTCGCGGCGCAGCTGGAACAGCGGGGCCAGACCCACCCTCACCTGCACCACCACCGCCAGGATCAGACCCCCGCCCAGCAGCAGCAGGGCCAGGGCGGTGATGCGGCCAAAATGGTCGGCGTCGGCGTCGATCGGCGAGCGGTCCTCGGCGGCGATGAACACCACCGGATCGGGATAGCTCGGCAGGCGGGCCTGGATGGCCGCGGCCCGCAGCGGCTTGTCCTGGGGGCCGCGCATGTCGAAATACAGCGTCCTGCCCGGAGCGGCGTCCAGCAGGTCGATCTGCTGCGAAGCCACCATCAGATCGCTGTCCCAAAGGGAGCGCGAGCGTTCGATGACTTTCAGCGAGCCGGCCCTGGTCTTGGCGAAGATCGTCCAATAGCGGCCCGAATAGGCCCGCGTGGCGCGAATGTCGGTCAGGACGGGAGCCTTGACCAATCCGTCCTCCACCTTCGACAACGCATAGAGATCGTCGGTCAGCACGGCCAGGGACTGGTCGAAGCGACGGATGGCGGCGTCACGGAACTGGGCGGTCAGGAACACGCCCGCCACGATCAGCACCACCGCGTTCCAGACGACAGCCAGCAGCACCAGCCGACGAACCAGCGAAGGCCGGCGCAGATCGATCACGCCCAGGCCTCCGCCCGGACCGTCACTCGGTCGCCTCGCCCTCCAGGGCGGTCAGGCGATAGCCCAGGCCGCGCACCGTCTCGATGCGGTCGCTGCCCAGCTTCTTGCGCAGTCGACCGATGAACACCTCGATGGTGTTGGAGTCGCGGTCGAAGTCCTGGTCGTACAGGTGCTCGACCAGCTCGGTGCGGCCGATCACCCGGCCCTGGTGCATGATCATGTAGTGCAGCAGGCGGTATTCCAGCGAGGTCAGGCGCAGGGGCTCGCCATTGACGCTGGCCCGGGCGGCGCGCGGATCCAGACGCAGGGCCCCGCACGACAGGCTGGGCGCGGCATGGCCGGCCGAGCGGCGCAGCAGGGCGCGCAGGCGGGCCAGCAGCTCTTCGGTATGGAACGGCTTGGCCAGATAGTCGTCGGCCCCGGCGTCGAAGCCGGCGACCTTGTCGCTCCAGGCGGCGCGGGCGGTCAGGATCAGCACCGGCGTGGCGACATTGCCCCGCCGCCAGCGCTCCAGCACCGACACCCCGTCCACCTTGGGCAGGCCAAGGTCGAGGATCACTGCGTCATAGGGCTCGGTCTCGCCCAGGAACTGGGCTTCCTCGCCGTCGCCGGCGTGGTCGACGGCATAGCCGGCGTCGCCGAGGGCCAGCTTCAGCTGGCGCGACAGGTCGGGATCGTCCTCGACGAGCAGGATACGCATGGAAGCAGAACCTTTAGTTGGCGCTGAGGATCTGGCCGGTCTCGGCGTCGACGATGAAGTCGATGCGGCGGCCGTCAGTGGTGGCCCACCGGACCCGATAGTTGCGCCCCTCAAGCCCGGCGTCCAGCACCCGGCCCGGCGTGCGGCGGCTGATCTGCTCGATCACCCGCGACAGCGGCACCAGCCGGCCCGACTGCACGCCGCCGCGCGCCTGGTCCGACTGGGCGCGCCAGTCGGCTCCCAGCGAGTCCGGGCGGCGCTGCGCCGACGCCGAACCCGGAAGGGTGGCGGCGAGCGCGGCGACGACGAGAAGGGCGCGGATCGGTTTCATGCGCTCAGATGTAAGGGACGGTGGCTGAATGGAGACTGAACAGACAGCTTATGCAGGGCGTGTGGCGTTCTGTCACGGATGGACCAGGCCGTAGGGCAAATCGAGCCCGGCCTTGCCCCGGACGGCTTCGTTCAGCGCCATGATCTGCTGTTCAAGCGCTTCCCGCCGTGGGCGTTGGCCTATTTCCGCTTGGGCGAATACGGCTTCTGCTCCCGCCAGGCCTGGGCGAACTTTTCCAGGTCGCTGTCGGGCTCGTCGGGCAGGGTCACCACCAGGCGCGCCAGCAGGTCGCCGCGCTTGCCCTTGGCGTCGACCAGGCCACGGCCCTTCAGGCGCAGGGTCGCGCCGCTGTTGGAGCCTTTGGGCACGGCCAGCATGACGGCGCCGTCGGGGGTGGGCGCCTCGATCTTGCCGCCCAGCACCGCGTCGGGCACCGAGATCGGCAGGTCCATGACCAGGGTCTCGCCCTCGCGGCGATAGATGGCGTGGGGCTTGATCGCCAGTTCGATCAGGGCGTCGCCGGGACCGGCGCGACCCGGACTGCCCTGGCCCTTCAGGCGCAGGGTCTGGCCTTCCTGGGCCCCGGGCGGGATGGTGACGTCGATGGTGCGGCCGTCCGAGAAGGCGACGCGCTTCTTGCCGCCGCGAATGGCTTCTTCCAGGTCGATGTCCAGCCGGGCCCGAACATCGGCGCCACGCGGCGCGAAACCGCCGCCGCCGGCGCCGCCGAACCCGCCGGCCGAGCCGCTGCGCGCGCCACGCCCCAGGATGTCGCCGAACAGATCGCCGAGGTCGATCTCGGGACCCTCACCGCCGCCACCGCCGCGCGACTGGAAGCCGCCACGATTGAAGCCGCCGGCTCCAAACGGACTGCCGCCCGCGCCGCCGAAGCCGCGCGCGATCTCGCGACCGTCGGCATCGATCTCGCCGGCGTCGAACTTCTTCTTCTTGACCGCGTCGCCTACAATATCGAAGGCGGCGCTGATCTGCTTGAAGCGGTCCTCGGCAGCCTTGTTGCCGGGATTGGCGTCGGGGTGAAACTGCTTGGCGAGCTTGCGGAACGCCTTGCGGATCTCGTCCGTCGTCGCGGTGCGGGAAACGCCAAGTTCCTGATAGGGGTCGCGCGCCAAGGAAGGTCCTCGAGAGTGATTGGATCAGTCTGCCCTCACTTAGGCCTTTCGCGGCGGCGCACAAGCGCAATGTTGCATTATTATCACAGCAACCTTGTCGTCGGCGCGCCCCAGCCGAGGCTGGCCGAGCCCTGAACCACCTCGACGGTCAGCCCGCCGGCCGATCCTGCGGCCAGATCGGCGACCCTCATGGCGGCCGTGTGGATGAAGGCCGGCGCGGTCAATTCCGCCTCGCGGACCACGATCGCGCCGTTCAGCACCCGCAGGCGCCAGGCCTCGACGGCTTCGCTGAGCGGGACCTCGCCCTCCCAGACATCGCCGCCCAGCCGGTCGCGACGGATCCAGCTGACCAGGCGGTCGCCGCCCGAGACGCGCACACGCAGATGCGCCGGGGCCAGCGGACGCAGGGCCCGGCCGCGCCAGGTCAGGCTGACATGGCTCATCGCCGGCCCCGAGGGCGGACCGCCGGCCGGCGCGGCGCGCACCATCAGCGGCGCCCCACGTTCGAACGGCGCGACCTCCAGCCGGACCACCGCCTCGTCCAGCAGAACCACCGGCGCGCCGGCCGGGATCGTCACTTCACTCGCGGCGCCGTCGCGCTGGCCGCGCAGCAGGCCCGACAGGGTCCAGACATCTTCGGCGACGATCTGCGCCGTGGTGAAACCGATCACCTCCCACGCGCCCGAGGGGGCCAGCACCGCCAAGGCGTTGTCGCCCGCCAGCACGGCGGCCAGCGTGCGGCTGGCCGGGGTCGCGCCCTCTAGGCGCACGGTCAGGCGGCTGGCGCGGTCCAGCCGATGCGGCGAGGCGGGCGGCAGGTCGGTCATGGTCTCGCCCAGGGTGGCGGGCGCAGAGATGCGGGCGCGGACCTTCAGGGTGTCGAGATCACCGCCGGCATGGATGTCGAACGGCCGCCAGGGCTCGGCGGCGGCGGCGACCATCGGCCGGGCGTCGTCGCTGCTGGCCGGCAGGTCGAGCACCCACAGCGCCGGCGGACCCACGGGCTCGCGCGGCGGGGCTGGGATCCAGTCGATGCGGCCGTCGAGCTCGGACCCGACGGGAACCGGCGCCAGCGTCGCGCGCGGGTGCTCGTCCAGATCCACCCGCGCCACGCGCCAGATCTCGCCGGCGAAGGTCACACGGTCGCCGGCTTCCAGCCGCAGGGCGGTCAGGGGCGAGAGGTGGACGACGGTCTCGCGTCGCGCCGACGCCGAGCCGTTCAGCATCCGCCGCCCGGCCAGTTCCGCCTCGGCGGGCGCCATGACGATCGGCGCGTCGGCGTCGGCCGTCCCCTGCCCGTCCTCGCGGCGGACGATCAGGGCGCCGGTCTGATAGTCTCGGCCGGCGTCGATGAAGCGCAGGCGCAGGGCCTGGGCGGGATCGACCAGCGCGCGGGTGGCGGTTGAGGCGGCGGGGCGATCCTCGGGCCAGGCCAGATCGGCCTCGTCGAGCGCGGCATTGGCCAGGCCGCTGTGCGCGATCAGCCGCGCCTCCCCGCCCCGCTCGACGGCGTCGAGGCCGAAGGCGGCGGTGAGGGGCGCCAGGGCGTCGCGCAGCCGCATGGGCCGATCGACCACATAGCCGACCACCGCCCCACTGGCCTCGCCCGGATCGAGCGTGACATCGGCCCGCGCGCCCAGGGCAGCGACCAGCTCGGCCAGCGGCGCCACGCCGGCGCGGCCGTTCAGCCAGTGGCCCAGCGGCCAGTTGGGGCCATCGCTCCAGACCTTGGCGCGGGCCGGAAAATCGGGGAATGGCCGGGCGTCCCAGCACCAGGCGCTGGCCGCCTCGATCATCGGCCCGCCATAGCTGGGCGAGAGCGGATTGGCGGCCGGGTCGGCGATCCAGTCCAGCACCGCCTCCAGCATTCGGCGCTGGCCAAATTCGTCGCGCGCGCCGGTCGAATAGGGCGGCAGATGACTCTCGGCGCTCTTGGGATCGACGAACAGGTTGGGCGAATTGGCGCCCTTGTCGACGGCGGGACAGCCGAACTCGGTCAGGCGGATCGGCTTGGAGCGCGGAACCCAGGCCGTGGGCGTGGCCGAGCGCACCCCGGCGGGCCGATCATGATGAGGTTGTGACCACCAGCTCTTCAGATCCTTGGGCCGGAACATCCACGCTTCGCCATGGGCGCCGTCGGTGATGGCGGTGCGGATCTGGGCGTCGCGGTCGGTCTGGCTGGCATAGTACCAGTCAAAGCCCTCGCCGCCGGTCAGGCGGGCGCGCAGATAGGCGGGGTCGTGCGGTCCCTCGAAGCCGGCCGCCGCATCCAGATGATCCTCGCCGTTCCGCCAGTCGGTGACCGGCGGATAGAAGTCGACGCCCACGAAATCGATGGCCGGGTCGGCCCACAGCGGATCGAGATGGAACACCGCGTGGCCGCCGCCCGGCTGATGGCCGAAATACTCGCTCCAGTCGGCGGCGTAGCCGATCTTGGTCCCTGCCCCGACCATGCCGCGCACATCGGCCGCGAGCGTCCCGAGGGCACTCACCGCCGGATAGCTCCCGCCCGCCCCGCGCACCGTGGTCAGACCGCGCAGCTCCGAGCCGATCAGGAAGCCGTCCACGCCGCCGGCCAGCTGAGCCAGCCGCGCATAGTGCAGGATCATCCGCCGGAAGCCCCAGCCGCTGCCCGAGAAGCTGGGCAGGCCGTCGCTCTCGCCCACCTGTGCCGGCGTCGCCCCGCCAAAGAAGGCCGCGACCTGCGACGCCGCCGTCGCCCCGCCATCGGGTGAGCCCGCCTGCCCCGGCGCGGGATGGCAGGTGATCCGCCCGCGCCACGGATAGGCGCCCTGCCCCGCGCCGCCATAGGGATCCGGCAGGCTTGATCCCTCCGGCACATCCATCAGCACGAATGGATAGAGCGTCACCTTCAGCCCGCGCCGCTTCAGCTCGGCGATGGCCTGCAGCACCGAGCGGTCCGACGGCGTGCCGCCATAGGCCGGGCCGCCGTCGTGAATCGAGATGACGTGGGCGTCGCCGCGATCCACGCCGCCCGCGCGCCAGTCGTAAGGGATGGTCGCCTTGAACGCCTGATCGACGCCCGGCTTGATTTGGCACGACCCGCAGCGCAGGTCGGTCCCGAACCACGAGACCACCAGGGTCACGTGATCCACCTGCGGCAGCTGGGCCTGCAGCTGGTCCAGCGACACGGCCAGATCCGGGCGTCCTTCGGCGTTGTTGACGTTCTCGGCCGTGGTGCGGGTGATGCCGTCGCGGCGCAGCACGGCGTCGGTGGCGTAGACGAACTCGCCCGCCCCGGGGATCAGGCACACCCCCTTCAGCCGCGCCTCCAGCCCCGTGGCCGACCCTGGCCGGCGGAACACCTCGAACGACAGCTGCGGCGGGCGATTGCCGAACGCCTCCAGCGGCAGGTCCTCAAACACCACATAGGCCAGCCCCCGATAGGGCGGCGCGGCGCCTTCGACGGCCTCGATCAGCGGATCGGGCGCCTGGTCCTCGGTTCCGCGATGCAGGCGCATCGTCACGCCGGCCATGTCCATCACCTTACCGTCCGCCCAGACCCGGCCGATCCCGTCGATGGGTCCCTCGCCCACCGCCACGGCGAATGACAGGCTGTAGGCATAGGCGGCCGTCTTCTGGCCCTTGCTCCCACCGACGCGGCCCTCGATCCGGCGCTCGCGGAAACGGGCGGCCCAGATCACATGGCCGCCTACCCGGCCGCGTCCGAACACGCACGGGATCGCCGCGCCCTCGGCGGCGCCGGTAACGCGCAGTTCGGGGATGCGCGGCCCCAACTGGCGAGCCGGCGACAGGGCGCCGAGCACCGCATTGTCGACCGCCCGGCCCAGCATCGCGCCGACGAAACCGCCGACGGGACCGCCCAGGGCCGCGCCGACGGAGGAGAGGATCACCTGGGCCATCTAGGGGGCTCCGAGTTCTTTGGAATTGATATTTCGATCCGCTCTTCCCGGCGACCCGAAGGGCGGCGAAGCCAACGCCGGGACCCAGATTCATCCAGAGCGGCTGGGGATGAAGCGCCTTCGAACGGAGCCAAAATCTCAATCGCTCTGGGTTCGATCTGGGCCCCGGCCTTCGCCGGGGAGAGCGGGATTTTTGGCGGTGGCTGCGGAAACCGAAACACCGCCACCAGCCGCTCGCGCCACCACCGCCCGAGCCAGCTCTCGACGCAGGCGCGGCCCCAGTAGGCGTGGATCATGCGGTCTTCAGCGGACAGGATCGCGCAGTGCTTGGCCATCGCGCCGGGCTCCATGCGGAAGACCAGCACGTCGCCGGGGCGGGCGTCGGCGGGACGCAGCGGGACCAGCCAGCGGCTCAGCGCCTCCAGCAGGATCTCGCAGCTGCCCAGCTCGGCCCAGTCAGGCCGGTAGGGCGGCGGGCTTTCAGGCTCAGCGCCATGCAGGGCGCGCCAGACACCCCGGACCAGGCCCAGGCAGTCGCAGCCGACGCCGCGCAGGCTGGCCTGATGGCGGTAGGGCGTGCCCAGCCACTGGCGGGCGATGGTGAGGATAAAGTCCTCCCCCTGAAGGGGGAGGCGGTCCCCGACTTGATCGGGGGCCGGCGGGGGAAGACCGCAATGAGTCAGCAGCACTTCCCCCTCCGTCGGCCCGAACGGGCCGACACCTCCCCCGCTAGGGGGAGGACTTGGAACAGCGCCCCTCACCTCTTCCCCCCGTCATGCCGCTCGCCCTCGGACGGATACAGCGTCAGGAAGTCCTCGCCCGGCATGGCCGGAAAGCCCCGGAAATTGACGCCATTGGCGAAGCTGTCGACGCAGGTCCGCCAGCGCTTGTCGCAGCTGACGCCCGGCGTCGCCGACACCCCGCAGCGTCCGTCGCCCAACACCGCGTCGCACAGCCGGCCGAAGGTGCGCCCCGCCACCCGGTCGAGGGCGGCCAGCGGACCTTCCAGTTCGGCGGTGAAGGCCTCGCCCTCGCGGCGGATCCTGGCGATGCGCGCGGTCCACAGGCGCACCAGCAGGTCGGGGCGGCTCCAGTCCACGCGCAGGCAGGCCACCGACGCGCCGTCATAGAGCCCCGCCTCGATATCCGGCGCCGTGACCGCCCCGTCATCCAGCGCGCCCAGCGCGGCCGAGAGGCCCGGCGCGAAACCGGCGGCGGTCTCGTGGGCGCCGGCGGTCCAGCCGGTGGCGGCGCGACAGGTCACGCCCTCGACCAGCAGATCGCGGTCATGATCGGTGAAGCCCAGCACCACGCCGTCGCCGCGGGTCAGGATCCAGGCGTGGCACAGGCTGGCCGCGCCCTCTTCCAGGCGCGCGGCCAGTTCGGCGGGAACCGCGCGCATCAGGCCCGCACCTCGACCAGCGGACAGGCGGTGATCCGCGCGGCGGCGAAGCCTTCCATCTGCAGGTCCAGCCGGTCGATGTCGAAACGCACCGGGGTGTCGAACTCGAAACCCGCCCGCACGGCCGCGCCGGCGGCGGGGGCGGCAACCAGGGTCACAAGGCCTGTGGCCAGGTCGACTGCGAAGGCGGCCGGGGCCAGGGCGACGCCGGCGACCGCGACCTTCACCGTGCCGGCCACCGGTTTGGCGATCGTGCGCGTCGCGACCTCGGGCGCGCTGCCATAGGCCTTGACCAGCTGGAAGGTCTTGCGCGTCCCGTCGCCGGTCCCGATGGCCTGGTCGGTCGCCGCCGGCTGGGCCGAGGGGACGCATGACTTGAAGTCAGTCGGGTCACGGAAGCGGAACCCATGCAGCCGTCCGCGCCGCGCCTCGAAGAAGGCGACCAGCTGGGCCGCCTCGTCCAGCGGCCGGACGGCGGTGGCGATCAGATAGCGGCGGCGCCCCTGGGCCCACGGGCTGGAGCGGCGCTCGTGGCCCGAGGCAAGGGTCACCACCTCGGTGCGCCGCTCGACGCCGCCCGTGCAGCCGAACGCCAGCCGCGCGGGCAGGCGGATATCGTGGAAGGCGCTCATGGCGGCTCCTGTGGTTTGGGATGTGGATGGGTGGGGCCAGCGCCGCGGACGGGGCTCAAGGCCAAAGACGGTTGTCATCCCGGACGAGCGCGCAGCGCGAAGATCCGGGACCGACGCCTGAGCTCTGCGCTTCCGGCGGTCCCGGATCTGCGCCCGGCTATCGCCGGACTTGTCCGGGATGACAGCCTTTGTGCAGGCGTTTTCCCTGGTCTGCGCGGGAGGAGCGCCGAAGGCGCGGTCGGGCAAATGGCGATTAAGTCTGCGTCATGACCCGCTTTTCACTTCTTGCGCGGCCCCCCAACCCCTACGTATGAGGTCAAGAACTGGAGACCGTCATGGACTGGAAGAACCTGTTTTTCTCGGCTGAAGGCCGTATCGGCCGTCAGGCGTTCTGGATCGGCTGGCTCTGCCTGCTGGGCGCGAACGTCGTGGCCGGCTGGGTGCCGTTCTTCGGTTGGGCGCTGTCGCTGGCCTCGATCTGGTGCTCGATCTGCATCCACACCAAGCGCCTGCACGACATGGGTCAGACCGGCTGGTGGCAGGTTCTGCCCTGGGTGTTCGGTCCGGTCCTGGTGTTCGGTTCGGCCATCTCGATCGGCGTCTCGGCGGCCCTGGCGGCCATCGGCAACGGCGAGCCCGACCTGGCGGCGATCGCCGCCCTGGGCGGCTTCTTCATCTCGCTGTTCGTCGCCTTCGCGGTGTGGCTGGCCTTCACCCTGTGGGTCGGCTTCAGCACCGGCCAAGCCGGCGAGAACAAGTACGGCCTGGCGCCGACGACGGCGGTGGCGATTTAGGGGGCATCGATAGACTTGCCTCGCCCTGTGACACGTGCAGCAATAGCCGCGCAATCACGGGGCGAGTGTTGATGACCTTCGAAAATCTCAAGCTTTATCTAGCCGGACGTGCAGGTCGGAGCGAGTATTGGATCTGGATGATCGGTATCACGCTGGGTACCGTCGCTCTTAGCCGGGTGATGAAGGATCAAGGGCTGGTCAGCCTCATCAGCGCATTGCCATGGTTCATCATCGCGTCGCGTCGCCTCAGAGATTTCGGCATGTCAGGCTGGTGGTGCCTGTTCAACATAGGAGCTGGATTCGTGATCGGGCTTCTTTCGGCGATCGCCAACGCCATTGTCGGCGTAGCTGACGGTGAAATGGTTTCTCCGACTCTTCGGATGGCGCTGATCGGGATCACCAGTTGGGCCTTCATCATCTATGTCGGCTCGCGACGAAGCTTGACCACGCTTGATACCGCTGCCTCCGCATCTGTCGGGAGCTAAAGCCCCCTCGCCCCCAGACTCACCGCTCTTGCCAAGGCCTGCGCCAGCTGGGCATCCGACCGCGCCAGACCCGATGCGTCGCCGCCCTGCACATTGACCGTCACCGAGACCCCGCCGCCGCCCAGCGGCTCGACGCTGCCGGCGCCGGAGGGCCGAAACACCTCCGGCCCGCGCTCGCCGACCAGATAGGCGCCGCCGGCCGTAACCGGTCCGCCATCGGCTCGCGCTCCGGCGAAGGCGCCCGACACGGCCTGCGCCAAGCCACCGCCCTTCATCGCCGCCCCCGCCGCGCCGATCACCGCCCGCGCCAGTTCGGCCAGCGAGATCTCGCCGTCGGCGGCGGCGCTGGCCAGGGACCTGGCCAGGCTGGAACCCGCCCGCGCGAAGGCCTCCTCGATCGACGAGGCGGCGCGCTGGGCCGGCGCCTTCAGGGCCTCCAGCGCGGCGGCCGCCTCGGCGGCGCGGGCGGGGACGGACGAGAGGCCGTCGGTGTCGAAACCGCTCATGGCGGGGTCTCCTTGTCGGGAAAGCGGGCGATCAGGGCGTCCAGGCACGGACGGGTCAGCACCGGCGCGACGGGCGCAGCGGTCAGCATCCGCCATTCGCGCAGGGACAGCCGCCAGAAGGCCTGTGGCGCGATGTTCAGCCGCACGGCCAGCCGCAGGGCCTCGGGCCAGCTGGTCATGCCGACGCCGCCAGGGTGGCGGCCACGGCGGCGACGGCCTCGGGAATCGTCACGGCGGAGAGGTCAGCCGGCTCGCCCTCGATCAGGGCGGCCAGCACGGCGAGGAGTTCGCGGGCCGACAGGGTCTCCATCCGGCCCGGCAGCTCGCGCCAGTCGGTGAGGTTCAGCGCGCCTTCGATGCGGGCCAGGGCGCCCAGGGTCAGGCACAGGCGGCGCGGGGTTCCGGCCAGGGTGATGGCGACCTCGCCTCGGGCGGGGTTTGGGGGTGGCATTCCACGCTCCTTCAAATGTTCAAAATTCTTGTCATCCCGGAAGCCTCGCAGAGGCTATCCGGGACCCAGGGGCCGGCGCATCGCGGTTGCCCCTGGGTCCCGGCGCTCCCCCCGGCCTTCGCCGGGGTCCGGCCGGGATGACAAGCTTTTTTGGGCTTCAACGGCCGCTCTAAATCGCCGTGAACGTCACCGCTCCCGCCGACGCCAGCGACAGCGCGAACGCTGCCTCGCCGTCGTGGTCGCCGGCATAGTCCAGGGCCGCGACCAGGAACGGACCTTCCAGTTGGCCAAAGTCGGGGATCACCAGCCGCCACGTCCGGGCCGACTGGTCGAAGAAGCTCTGGCGCACCTGGGCGTCCGACGCGGCGTCGCGAAACACCCCCGCGCCCGAAACAGCGCAGGATCGCACGCCCGCCCCGGCCAGCAATTCACGCCAGCGGCCGGTGCTGTCGCTGTCGGTGGTGTCGATGCTGCGGGCGTTGAGACTAATGGTCCGGGCCCGCAGGCCCGCGACGGTGACGAAGGTCGGGGTGGGCGCCCCGTCGCTGATCTTCAGCAGGATATCCTTGCCGGCTTGAGCGGCCATGGGTGGGCTCCGTTGTTGGTGTTTCGGACTTGCCCCCTCCGCGCTGACGCGCTCCTCCCCCTGAGGGGGAAGATGAGGGGGCCGCGCTTCGTCTTCCCCCTCCAGGGGAGGACGACCGCGCAGCGGTCAGGAGGGGGCGAGTGGTCGGTTCGCTAGAGGGGTTCAGTCACCGCCCGCACGCGCACGATGCCCAGGGTCAGCTCGCGCTCGGCGGCGGGGAAGACGTCGGCATAGGCGACGCGCAGATTGACCAGCCGGCGGCCGGCGATGGTCGGGCGGGCGTCGTGGATCACGGCGCGGACGGCGGCGACCACCGCCCGGGCCTCTTCCGGCCCACCGAATTTCGAGACGCAGGTCAGGGTCAGCAGGTGCTCGACCACCTCGCCCTCGACGATGCGGCTCTCGGTGCGACTGACGGCCAGGCAGGGATAGGTCGGCACGCGGGGCGCGCGGGCATAGATCCGCTGGCCCAGGATGGCGGTGATGGCCGGCGCGGCCTTGAGGGCGGCGACGAGGCCGTCGGCCAGGGCTTGATCGCTCACAGGCGAGCCTTTCGATAAGGGGCCAGCCACGGCTCGACCATGGCCAGCGAGGGCTCGCCGGTTTCGCGGTGGACATAGGCGTGGGAGACCAGGGTCAGGATCGCCAGGCGCAGGGGCGCGGGACTGGCGGGCGCCAGGGTCAGGCCGGTGGCCGCCGCCACGCGGGCCTCGGCGGCGTCGATCAGCAGGCTGATCGTGGCGTCCTCCGAGGCGTCGGACGCGCGCAGAAACGCCCGGGCCTCGGCCAGGGTTAGGGATTGGGGCATGTTGGGGCTTTCGGATTGGGGGACTTGCCCCCTACGGATCGCTTCGCGATCGTCTTCCCCCGGAGGGGGAAGATGAGATCATCCGCCCCCTCCGGGGGCGGACGGCTGCGCAGCAGCCCGGTGGGGGCAAGTGATCGGGTCTAAGAAACCGCGAACTTCAGCAGCTTGACCGCGTCAAAGTTCTGCACCCCGCCGCCGACGCGCTTGGTGGTGTAGAACAGCACGTGCGGCTTGGCCGAATAGGGGTCGCGCAGCACGCGCACGCCGGCGCGGTCGGTGATCAGATAGCCCTTCTCGAAGTCGCCAAAGGCCAGCGACAGGCTGCCCGCCGCGACATCCGGCATGGCCTCGATCTCGGTCACCGGATAGCCGAGCAAGCTGGCCGACTGGCCCGGCTGCAGGGCCGCGTTCCAGATGTAGTTGCCCTGGGCGTCCTTGAACTTGCGCACCACGCTGACCGTGCGGCGGTTCATCACGAAGCGGCCGTTCTGGCGGTACTGGGTCCTGGTCGCGTAGATCAGGTCGATCAGCTTGTCGGTGGGGTTGGCGGCCGCGAAGGCGCCGGCGACGCCGGTGGCCAGATAGCCCATCTGGCCCCAGGTGTAGGAGGCGTCCGGCGCGGCGGTGTAGGCCAGCAGGCCCTTGGGCTTGTTGACGCCGTCACCGCTGATGAAGGCCGTGGTCTCCTGCGCCGCGAAGGCGTCCTGCACCTCCTCGGCCAGCCACTCGTCAATGCTGACATAGGCGTCGTCCAGCAGGGCCTGGGTCGCGGCCGGGCTGGCATAGAGCTCGCCGGCCGGGAAATCGATGATGTCGAGCGTCGGCGCCGTGGTCTCGGGACGGGCGGCGGTTTCGGCCACCCAGGCGGCGGCGAGGCCGGCGGGCGACACCGGCTTGCGGAAGGTGCCGGCGCTGATGGTGCGCACCTGACAGATTTCGCGCATCGGGCTGGTCGCCGCCAGGCGACGCAGGATCGACCGCTCCAGCTCCGGCGGGGCCACATAGCCGCCGGCCGTGGCCACGCCCGCCGACAGGCCCTTGGCTTCCAGCAACAGGGCGGGCGTCTCGCCGGTCTTGATATAGCGGTCGAAGGCGGCCTTGCGCTCGTCGACATGCGCCAGCGGCGCATCAACGCCAAGAGAGGGTCTGCGGCTGTCGGCCAGCACGCGGTCCAGGCGGTCCTGGGCGCGGGAGACGGCCTCGTCGATGCGGCTGACCTTCTCCTCCAGCAGCACGTCGGCCCGCTTGGTCTCGATGGCCGAGAGGCGCTGATCGTTGGCGGCCTTGAAGGCCTCGAACGCGGCCAGCACCTCATGCATCATCGCCCCCGGCGAGGCCGGGGCGTGTTTGGTCTCTTTCATGGAGTTCTCCGAAGAAGCCCTTCCCCCTTGATGGGGGAAGGGTTTGGGATGGGGGTGACTGCGGCGGTGGCCGGTCACTCCGGGGGTGGGACGGAGGGGCGGCGCCGGACGGGCTCGTCCTGACGCGCTGTCACCCCCATCCCCGCCCTTCCCCCATCGAAGGGGGAAGGGAGTTCTGCTAGCGTTCGCCGCATGACCGACCACGCCACGCCCAACCTGCCGTCCCGCGACTTCGAGACCACCGCCCGCTTCTATGCGGCGCTGGGGTTCGAGCAGGGCTGGCGCGACAATGGCTGGATGATCCTGGAGCGCGGATCGCTGACGCTGGAATTCTTCCCGTATCCGGACCTCGATCCGGACAGCAGTTCGTTCGGGTCGTGCCTGCGGCTCGATGACGTCGACGGCTTCTACGCGGCGTGCGTGGCCGCCGGCCTCCCCGAGACCACGAAGGGCCGGCCCCGCCTGCATCGGCCCAAGCTGGAAGCCAGCGGCCTGCGCATCGGCGCCCTGATCGACCCGGACGGCTCGCTGCTAAGACTGATCCAGAACCCAGACTAGGCGGGCGCCGGGCAACCTTGGTCAGAGCATTGATCCGCCTTAGGGTGAGCCACCATGTCGAAACTCACCGCTCTTGAGCTGGCCGTCGCCGAAGCCATTGCCCGGCAATATCCCGACGCCACTAAAGCCCTGCTGGAGCAGCTTCAAAGCGCTGTCGTCGCCAAGCGAGACTTCACTGGCGTAGGTTTTTTCACTGAGTTTGACGTGCCCAGAGATGGCCCGCCGGCTAAAGATGTCGCCGGCCCAGTAGGTCACATCCGGTCTCTGGTCGGGCCTGAACAGTATCCGCTGGAGTTCATGCTCTACGTCCGTGGCGGGTACGCCGAGATGATCGAGGCTTACAGCTTCGAAGACGGCTACGGCGATCTGGATCTGTTGACGGCGGAGTTCACGCCTCCGACCGAGAGCGACTTCCAGACAGTCGAAGTCTAGCCCCCGGCAGCATCGGGAACGTCACCACCGACACCTCCCACAGCTCCACCCGCTTCAGCACCCGCAGGCTGCCGTCCTGCCGCGCCTTGACCTGGCGAAAGCCGATGGAGAGGCCGTCCAGCGCCCCGGCCTCGACCAGGGCCGCGACCAGCCTGCCGCGCGGCGTCGCGCGCAGGATCCGCCCACGGACGAACAGGCCCTTGGCGTCCTCGACGATCTCGTCCCAGACGCCGACGGGCTCGGCGTCGTCATGCTGGTGCAGCATCTTGACGCCCGCCGCGCCGCTCGCGGCCAGGCTCTCGGCGAAGGCCCCGGCGGCGGTGACGTCGTCATTGAGGTCGCGGGTCCAGAACAGCGAGGCGTAACCCTCGATCTTCAGCGCATCGCTCATCGGTCGCGCTCCAGCCGGGATTCGATGCGGGCCAGCGCGGCGCGGGCGGCGGTCGCCTGTTCCTCCAGCCGGGCCAGGCGCTCGGCGACGGGGGCCTGGGTGTCGAGGCGCTTGTGCATCTCGTCGATCCGGGCCGAGGCGCGTCCGGCCCACATCAGGGCGGCGGCGGCCTGCAGGGCCACGGCCACGATCAGGGCGACCGAAATCTGGCGGTCCAGCCGCCAGCGGTTGGGGGTGGTCATTTTCTGGGTCCTTTTGGGGACTTGCCCCCTACGGGTCGCTTCGCGACCGTCTTCCCCCGGAGGGGGAAGATGAAACGGGCCCACCTCATCTTCCCCCTGAAAGGGGGAGGACGACCTGCGCAGCAGGTCAGGAGGGGGCCCTGCTGAGTCAGCCGTCCAACCCCGCCAGCCTTCTCCGCTCCTCCGGCGTCAGGAAGCTGGCGGCGTCGAGCCGGGCCCACAGGGCGTCACGTTCGGCGGACAGGGCGGGCACGGCGTCGAGGTCCGGCGCGATCCGGGCATCGGGGAACTTGACCGCCAGCCAGGCCGTCATCGCCCGCGCCGCCCGCTCGACCAGCGGCACCACCGTGTGGCGCCAGAGGGCGGCGTTGGCCTCGCGATAGTTGGCATAGGTGGCGTCGCCGGGAATGCCCAGCAGCTGGGGCGGCACGCCAAAGGCCAGGGCGATCTCGCGGGCGGCGGCGTGCTTGCCGTCGGTGAAGTCCATCTCGGCCGGGCTCAGCGACATGGCCCGCCAGTCGAGGCCCCCTTCCAGCAGCAGCGGCCGTCCGGCGTTGGCGGCGCCCGAATGCACCGAGGACAGCTCGGCCTTCAGCCGGTCGAACTGCTCGTCGGAGAGGCGGTCGCCGGCCTCGCGGTTGGAATAGACCAGGGCGCCGGACGGCCTAGCCGAGTTATCCAGCAGCGCCTTGTTCCAGGCGCTGGAGGCGTTGTGCACATCGATGGCGAAGGCCGCCGCCTCCAGCGGCGACAGGCCGTAGTGGTCGCTGGTGGGGTTGAACAGCTTCAGGTGCAGCAACGGCAGCCAGCCGTCGGCGTCGCGCCCGATGCGCACCGTGCGGCCGCCGGCCTGGTAGTCATAGGCCAGCGGCCAGCCGCGCGGGCCGGGCGCCAGGGTCATGCGATCGGGACGCAGGGCATAGAGCTCGCCCGGCGCCTCGCCCTCCCCGGCCGCTTCCAGATAGGCGTTGCCGGCCGTCTGCAGGTTGCCGAAGAACGCCTCCATCAGATCGGGGCCGCCTTGTTCGGGATTGGGCGTCTTCAGCAGCTTTTGCAGCGGGTGGTCGGGGGCGCGCTGGCCGCCGTGGAACACGATCAGCGGCGTGGCGGCGGCGGCCTCGGCGATCATCCGCACACAGCGATAGACGACGGGGTTCTTGGCGAAGCCTTCGCTGGCCAGGGCCGCATAGTCGCGCGGCGTCCACTGCGGGCGACCGCCGGTGGTCAGGGCGATCAGGCGGGCGGCGCGGGAGTCTTTGACTTCTCGCTCGGACTGGGGCGGGCGGGGTTTTCGGAACAGGGGCATGGGGGTGCTCGCGGTTAAGAACGAATAGTGAACATGTTAGGGTTGCGCGCTTCCAAGTCCTCCCCCTGAAGGGGGAGGCGGCCGGAGGCCGGTGGGGGAAGACCGCATTGAGTCAGCAGTCACGTCCCCCTCCGTCGACTGCGCCGACACCTCCCCCTTCAGGGGGAGGACTTGCGAAAAACGGAGGGGGTTATGGAGAGACCGGAGAAATCACGTATAGCCCGCGCCAGATCGCTCCGCCGCGAGATGGCGCTTCCCGAAATCCTTTTGTGGTCAGAGCTTCGCGGCGGTCGGCTGGGCGGCCTGAAATTTCGCCGCCAGCATCCCTTCGGTCCCTATGTGCTGGACTTCTACTGCGCGGAAAAACGACTGGCCGTAGAGGTCGATGGCAGGGTCCATGAAACCGAAGATCATGCCGAACGGGACCAGATCCGCGATCAGCGGCTGGCCGAACGCGGCGTCACCACCCTGCGCATTCCGGCCAGCGAAGTTCTCCGATCCGTGGACGACGTCCTTGGAACCATCCGCGAGGCGATCTGGCCCTGGCGCCCAGGTTCTCCCTCTGAAGCGGAGGGGTCGCCCCGGACCTGATCCGGGGCGACGGAGGGGGGCGTTGGCCGGCGTGGGATCACTTCCCCCTCCGGCCCATTCGGGCCGCCTCCCCCTTCAGGGGGAGGACTTAAAGACTGCGAAGCCGGGGCCTTTGTGCGTAGCCCAGCATCAACTCACTCACCGCCCAGACCAGCGCATCCGCCCGGTCGGGACTGTGCCCCAGATCGCCCGTCCCCAGCGCCATCAGCTCCTCCTCCAGCGCCGGAAAGGCGCCGCAGTGAAGCACGCGGCCCTGCTCGTAGAGCGCCGCCACCGGTTCGGCGCGGGCGCGTTTGCCCAGCGAGGCGCGGACCAGTTTCACCGCGCAGGGCGGATCGGCCTGCACCAGCACCGCGCGGACCATGTCGCCGCCCTGATTGGCCTCGGCCACCAGGGCGTGAGCGCCGAACTCGCGGGCCGCCGCCACTGCCCGTCGGGCCCAGCCATTGGGCGACAGGCCCTTGGCCGAGCGGTCGGCCAGCACGAAGGCCCGGCCATCCCGCTTGCCCACCACCACGATGCCACAGGCGTCACCCGTGGCCGTGGCGGGCGGATCGACCGCCACCACCACCCGATCGAAGGCCGGCGGCGCGGCGCCCCGGCAGCGGGCCAGGTCCTCGGCGCGAAACAGGCCGCCCTCGTCCTCGACGATGACGCCGTCCAGCTCCTGGGCCGCCAGGCGGGTGCCGCCATAGAGCGCCTCCAGGGTGGACAGGAACGCCGGCGCCAGGTTGTCGGCATTGGCCGCCGTGCCGGCCCGGGTGACCGCGACGCCGGGCTCGGCCATCAGGGTCTTCAGCGCCCGGATCGGCCGGGGCGTGGTGGTGACCACCAGCCGGGGATCCTCGCCCAGCCGCAGGCCAAACCGCAGCATGGCCAGGGTCTGGGCCGGCTTGGGCCAGGCGCAGAACTCGTCGGCCCAGGCGGCGTGGAACTGCGGGCCGCGCAGGCTGTCGGGGTCTTCGGCCGAGAAGGCGTAGGCGACAGCGCCGTTGGGCCAGATCAGTCGCTTGCGGGAGGTTTCCCACCGGGGCGCAAAAGCCGGACCGCTCATGGCCCGCAGACCCGAGGGTCCGTCGACCATCACCTCGCGCACATCGTGCAGGGTGGCGCCGACCAGGGCCAGACTGGGATAGGCCAGGGCCTGCCAGACCATCCAGCGGGCGCCGGCGAAGGTCTTGCCCGCGCCGCGTCCGCCCAGCATCAGCCACGCGGACCAGTCGGTGTGTTCGGGCTGCTGCTGATGCGGCGACGCCCTAGCCAGACAGGCGCTGAGGACCGCCTTCCTGTCCTCGTGGTCCAGGGTCGCGATAGCCTCGATGATGGTCGCATCCCTCGCGGCGCTTGAGCTCGATAAGGTCAGCAACGCCGCTGATCTTGGCGACAAGAGCGGCCTGAAGTTCGGCCGGGTCATCGGGAATATCGTCATGCATCGGGGCCTCTTCTTCAGGCGCGGGTTTAGGCTCCGGCTTTGGGGGTTTTCGGGCGACGGGCTTGTCTTCAGGGATCATCACCATGATCGACCGCGTCGTGCGGGCGTGCACGCCGTAGGTCTCCGCCTTGCGCTTGGACAGCACGGCGACTGGGACCTCGGTCGCAGCCCTGGTGATCTCCCACTCGCTGTCCATTTCCTTCATGAGCCGGTCCTGGTGCATCTCGCCCCATTCCCGAACTCTCTCGCTTCTTTGGGCCATGACACAAAGATACGGGACCAGCGGGCGCCTCTGATCCAGAGGTGCGAGAAAGTTTCAAAGCATTGATTTCGCTGGATTCGATTCGCTGAACGCAGAGGATGGAGGGCAGCTTATCCCCGTGGTCGGGCCAAACTGATCGTCATTCCCGCCCTTGTGGCGGGAACCCCTGGTTCAGCTGAACCGTGAAGCGCCAGCGAAGTGCGCGCGCACTTCGCCTCTCCCGCACCTGCGGCGGACAGAGGGGTTCCCGCCACAAGGGCGGGAATGACGGACAGGTATATTGGACTCGCCCCACACCAGATGCGGCCCATGAGCTGGGGTATCTAAAAGGCAAGAGAGCCTGTGGATAACTTTCGAGTGCGGCCGACTTGCCCCCGACGGGCTGCTTCGCAGCCGTCTTCCCCCGGAGGGGGAAGATGAAACGCGCCGACCTCATCTTCCCCCTACGGGGGAGGACGACCTGCGAAGCAGGTCAGGAGGGGGCCAGTATCAGCCGCACCCTACCCCTCGTCCGGCTCGTAGAACTCATCCCCCCGATCGACCATCAGGTCGGTGGCCACGAAGTCCATGGCGTCCTCGGGGTGCTCGAACGACAGCTCGCTGACGGTCTGGTCGCGGACCGAGATGCCCTGCTTGTGGGTGCTGTCGGGGTCACCGGTGACCAGCGGATGCCAGTCGGGCAGGGTCTTGCCCTCGTGCAGGCGGCGATAGGCGCAGGAGGGGGGCATCCACTCCAGCTCCTCGATATTGTAGGGGGTCAGCTTGATGCAGTCGGGCACCGTCTTGCGGCGGTTTGCGTAGTCCTTGCAGCTGCATTTGTGCTCGTCGAACAGCTGGCAGTGCACGCGGGTGGGAATGACCTCGCCGGAATCTTCGTCTTCGAAGCGAACCAGGCAGCAAAGACCGCAGCCGTCGCATAGACTCTCCCACTCGGGGACGGTCATCTGCTGGAGGGACTTCGTCTCCCAGAAAGGTTTGCGCACCATCATGCGCGCGTCCTAAACCGGATTTAGGCTGAGACCAAACAGGGCCGTATCGAAACCGTGAACGACTGGACGCTTCCCCCGTACCGTTTCGAAGAAGGCTCCAAGCCGCCGCAGAAGCCGGAGGTGTCGTTTGGCGCGCCTCCGCCTCCCCCGCCGGAAGACCCGTTCGCGCCCAAGCCGCCGCCTGAACCCGCACCCGAAGAACCTTTCCGCGCCGATCTGGCCCATCGGAAAGCCAGCAAGAAAGCCAAGCGCTTTGGCTGGGTCTGGAAGACCCTGCTGGTCGGGGTGCTGCTGGGCGTTCTGACCGTGGGCGGCGGGGCGGGCTATGTGTGGTGGAAATATCTGCGCGACACGCCAAAGCTGCCGACCCGCGAGGCGCTGTTCGCCGTCAACCGCGCCCCGGGCATCCGCTTTGAGGACAAGAACGGCCAGGTGATCGCCACGCGCGGTCCGCGCTATGGCCAGCGCATCACCCTGGCCACCGTGCCCAACTATGTGCCCCTGGCCTTCATGGCCGCCGAGGACCGCCGGTTCTACCAGCACGGCCCGATCGACCTGCGCGGCATCGGCCGGGCGGCGCTCGTCAACTGGAAGGCCGGCCGCACCGTCCAGGGCGCCTCCACCCTCAGCCAGCAGCTGGCCAAGGGCCTGTTCCTGACGCCTGACCGCACGGTCAAGCGCAAGCTGCAGGAAATGGTCATGGCCCGCGAGCTGGAGAAGGTGCTGACCAAGGACGAGGTGCTGGAACTGTACCTCAACCGGGTGTTCTTCGGGGCCAACACCTTTGGCGTCGACGGGGCCAGCCGCACCTATTTCGGCAAGCCCGCCAGCCAGCTGACCCTGTCCGAAGCCGCCCTGCTCGCCTCCCTGCCCAAGGCGCCGTCGCGCCTGGCCCTGACCCGCGACATGAGCGGGGCCCTGGCCCGCTCGCGGCTGGTGCTGGCCAATATGCGCAAGGAGGGCTGGATCACCGCCGAGCAGGAAAGCCGGGCGCTTGATGACACTCCGCGCCTGTCGCCCCTGGCCGTGCAGGACGAGGGCAATTACGGCTGGGTGCTGGACTATGCCACCAGCGAGGCCGTGCGGATCGCCGGCCAGAACGCGCCCGATCTGGTGGTTCGCCTGACCATCGACCCCCTGCTGCAGAAGCTGGGTTCGGAGACCGTGCGCCAGGCCATCGCCTTTGACGGCGAGCGGGCCGGGGCCGGACAGGCGGCCCTGCTGTCACTGTCCGCCGACGGCGCCGTGCGGGCCATGGTGGGCGGCACCGACTATATCGAAAGCCCCTTCAACCGGGCGGTCCAGGCGCGTCGCCAGCCGGGCTCCACCTTCAAGCCGTTCATCTACGCCGCAGCCCTCGACAAGGGGGTTTTGCCGACCGATATCCGCGTCGACGCCCCGGTGAAGTTCGGCGACTGGGCGCCGGAAAACTATGCCGGCGGCTATCGCGGTCCGATGACTGTGGAACAGGCCCTGGTCAATTCCACCAACACCATCGCCGTGAAACTGGGCCAGGAAGCCGGCGGGCCGGCGATCGGCGAACTGGTCCGGCGCTTTGGCATCACCACCCTGCCGCCCAGCCCCGATCTGTCGGTGGCGCTGGGCTCGTACGAGGTCAGCCTGCTGCAGCTGACCTCGGCTTTCCAGGTGTTCCAGCAGGGCGGCAACCGGCTTGAGCCCTATGTGATCGAGAGCATCGTCACCCAGGGCGGGGCTCCGGTTTTCGCCCGTCAGCCTCAGCCGGCGCCGCTGGCCGTCTATGACCTCGCCCGGGCCTCGATGATGGTCAAGATGATGAAAAAGGTCGTCAGCGAAGGCACTGCCAAGCGCGCCGCCTTCGGCCGTCCGGTGGCGGGCAAGACCGGCACCAGCCAGAACTGGCGCGACGCCTGGTTCGTGGGGTTTACCCCCGACTATGTGACCGGCGTCTGGGTCGGCAACGACAACGACAAGCCGATGAACAAGGTGGTCGGCGGCGACATCCCGGCCAGCATCTGGCGGCGGTTCATGATGACCGCTCACCAGAACCTGGCCGTGCGCGACTTCCCGTGGCTGTTGCCCGATCCGGCCCCGGAGAGCGAGCCTGACCCGCGCAACGGCTACTACGAGACCCTGGCGGCTGAGTTTGGCCGGGTCGCGGCGGAGCTGGACGCGGTGGCCAATCCGCCCGCCGAGCCGACGCAGCCGGGACCCGAGGATCTGCCTTACTAGAGCCCGGCCGACGCAACGGCGCCCTCGACATCCAGCCCTGCCGCCGCCACCTTCCCCCGCTGACCTTGGGGAGACCAGACCATGACCGACCAGACCCTTGCCGGCCGCACCGTGCTGGTGACCGGCGCCTCATCGGGCATCGGCGCCCATCTGGCCCTGGCGGCTGCGCGGGCCGGCGCGAAGGTGGCCCTGGCGGCTCGGCGCACCGACCGTCTGGCGGACCTGGTCGACCAGATCCAGGCGGCCGGCGGCCAGGCCCTGGCCGTGGCCATGGATGTCGAGGACGAGGCCTCGGTGATCGCCGCCTATGACGCCGTCGAGGCGGAGTTGAGGGTCGTCGATTCCGTGATCGCCAATGCCGGGATCAGCATGCAGGGTTCGGCCCTCGATATCGCCATCGACGACTTCGACAAGGTGCTGGCGGTCAATACCCGCGGCATGTTCCTGACCGCCCGCGAGGGCGCCCGGCGGATGATCAAGGCTGGCTCTCCGGCCAGCGGTCGCGGCCGGGTGCTGCTGGTCGCCTCGATCGGGGCGCACAAGGTGTTGCCGGGCCTGACGGCCTATTGCACGTCCAAGGCCGGCACGGCGATGATGGGCAAGAGCCTGGCCCGCGAGTGGGCCCGCAAGGGCATCAATGTCAACGTCCTGTGCCCGGGCTATATCCGCACCGAGCTCAACAGCGACTGGTTCGACCAGGAAGGCGGCCAGAAGCTGGTGGCGTCCTTCCCGCGCAAGCGCCTGATGGCCGAAAGCGACCTGGCCCCCATGGCCCTGCACCTGTGCTCGGACGCGGCGGCGACGATCACCGGCGGGGTGTTCACGGTGGATGACGGCCAGTCGCTGTAGCGCCCTGCCGGGGGTTCGATCAGGTTTCGACCGGATCGGGTCATCATGACCGCTAAAGGCCCTGGACGGGCTTGACGAACCGGGCGCGGGTCGTCGTCATCGACGGCCCGATCGTCGCGCGCCTCGCGCCCTCAGAATGGTATGGCATGGCTTCTGATCCCGACAAGGCCGGCGCACGGATCACCGCCTTCTCGCAGGGCGCGATCATGCTGCCGGCCCGGCCCGAACCGATCCCGGTGGATCCCAGGACCACCGCCGTGATCGTCATCGACATGCAGAACGCCTATGCCTCGCCCGGCGGCTATCTGGACCTGGCCGGGTTCGACATCAGTGGCGCAGCGGCCGTGATCACGCAGATCCAGGGCGTCCTGCCGGTGGCCCGCGCGGCCGGCATGCAGGTGATCTATTTCCAGAACGGCTGGGACGATCAGTATGTGGAAGCCGGCGGTCCCGGTTCGCCCAACTGGTGGAAATCCAACGCCCTGAAGACCATGCGCGCCCGGCCCGAACTGCAGGGCAAGCTCCTGGCGCGCGGCCAGTGGGACTATGAGCTGGTCGACGCCCTGACGCCCGAACCCGGCGACATCCGCCTGCACAAGACCCGCTATAGCGGCTTCTTCAACAGCCAGCTGGACAGCGTGCTGCGGGCGCGCGGCATCCGGCATCTGGTGTTCGTCGGCATCGCCACCAATGTGTGCGTGGAGTCGACCCTGAGGGACGGCTTCATGCTGGAATATTTCGGCACGGTGCTGGAGGACGCCACCCACCAGGCGGGCCCCGACTTCGTGCAGAAGGCGGCGCTGTTCAATATCGAGACCTTCTTCGGGTGGGTCTCGACGACGGCGGATTTCAAGGGGGCGTTCGGACAGTTGGCGCCGTCCGCATAACCTCCGCTCTCCCCGGCGAAGGCCGGGGCCCAGATCGAACCCACGAGAGCTTGAAACGACGGACAGGCCGCAAGGCGCGAACACCCCAAAGGCCCAGGATGAATCTGGGTCCCGGCATTCGCCGGGAAGAGCGGGTTTAGAGAGCTAGAGGACAAGAAAAATGCCCAAGACCGTCATCATCCCGCCCGGCACGGGCACGCCCATCGCCCCCTTCTCGCCCGGAACCCTGGCCGACGGCGTCGTCTATGTCTCGGGCACCCTGGCCTTCGACAAGGACAACAATGTCGCCCATGTCGGCGACGCCGAGGCCCAGACCCGGCAGGTGCTGGAGACCATCAAGTCGGTCATCGAAACCGCCGGCGGCACGATGGAGGACGTGACCATGAACCACATCTTCCTGACCGACTGGGCCAACTACCAGACCATCAACAAGGTCTATGCCGAGTACTTCCCCGGCGAGAAACCGGCCCGCTACTGCATCCAGTGCGGCCTGGTGCGGCCCGATTTCCTGGTCGAGATCGCCACCGTCGCCCACATCGGCAAGCGCTAAGCCGCATGACCTCGGGAACCGTCGACGGCCTGCACTATGAAATGCACGGCGGCCCCGTGGCCGGTCGCACGGCGGTGATCCTGTCGTCGGGCCTGGGCGGCTCCGGGGCCTTCTGGGCGCCGCAGATGGCGGCCCTGACGGCGAAGTATCCAGTCGTCCTCTACGACCACCGGGGCACGGGCCGCAGCGTGCGGGAGCTGACCCAGCCGCACTCGGTGCAGGCCATGGCCGACGACATCGTCAAGGTGATGGATGCCCTGGGCCTGGCCCGCGCCCATGTCGTGGGCCACGCGGCCGGCGGCAATGCCGGGCTGGCGATGGCGCTGTCGCACCCTGATCGCCTCGCCAAACTGGTGGTGGTCAACGGCTGGTCGCGACCCGATCCGCATATCCAGCGCTGTTTCGATACCCGCATCCACCTGCTGAACGACAGCGGGGTGCAGGCCTATGTCCACGCCCAGCCGATCTTCCTCTATCCGGCCAGTTGGCTGTCGGAGAATAACGATCGGCTGCAGGCCGAGGAGCCGCACCACGTCGCCAGCTTCCCGCCCCGGGACGTGGTGCTGGCCCGCATCCAGGCCCTGCTGGCGTTCAACATCGACGACCGGCTGGGCGAGATCCTCCACCCCGTGCTGGTCAGCGCCAGCGCCGATGACATGCTGGTTCCGGTCGGCTGCTCCATGCGCCTGGCCGAGGGCCTGCCCAACGGCCAGCTGGAGGTCGCGCCCTGGGGCGGCCACGGGTTCACGGTGACCGATCCGGAGACGTTCAATGCGGCCTTGCTGGGCTTTCTGGAGGGGGACGAATGATCACTTTTCTTCGCTCTCCCCGGCGAAGGCCGGGGCCCAGATCGAACCCGCGGCGCTTCTGAAGCTGATCGGTCGGAAAGCGCGAACCCCCCAAACACTCAGGATGAATCTGGGCCCCGGCCTTCGCCGGGGAGAGCGGATTTAGAGAACCTAAACAGGACACACCCCCATGCAGGTCGGCGTCTTCATTCCCATCGGCAACAACGGCTGGCTCATCTCGGAGACCTCGCCGCAGTACATGCCCAGCTTCGAGCTGAACAAGACCATCGTCCAGAAGGCCGAGACCTATGGTTTCGACTTCGCGCTCTCGATGATCAAGCTGCGCGGGTTCGGGGGCAAGACGCAGTTCTGGGAGCACAATCTCGAGAGCTTTACCCTGATGGCGGGCCTGGCGGCCTTGACGTCGAAGATCAAGATCTTCGCCACCGTCGCCACCCTGACCATCCCGCCGGCCATCGCCGCGCGGATGGCCTCGACCATCGACAGCATCGCTCCGGGCCGGTTTGGTCTGAACCTGGTGACCGGCTGGCAGAAGGCCGAATACAGCCAGATGGGCCTGTGGCCAGGCGAGGCGCACTATACCGACCGCTACAACTACCTGGCCGAATACACGACCGTGCTGAAGGATCTGCTGGAGACCGGCGTCTCGGACTTCAAGGGCAAGTACTTCCAGATGGACGACTGCCGGGTCAGCCCTCACCCCAAGGAAACCAAGCTGATCTGCGCCGGCTCATCGAACGAGGGCCTGGCCTTCACGGCGCAATATGCCGACTACAGCTTTGCCCTGGGCAAGGGCACCAACACGCCCACCGCCTTCGGCTCGGTCAATGACCGCCTGAAGGCCGCCGCCGACAAGACCGGCCGCGACGTGGCCAGCTTCATCCTGTTCATGATCATCGCCGACGAGACCGATGAGAAGGCCATGGCGAAATGGCAGCTCTATCGCGACGGCGCCGACCAGGAGGCCCTGGCCTGGCTGACCCAGCAGGCGGCCCCCAATGCGGCGGCCGGCGCGACCACCAACACCGCCCAGCTGGCGGCCCCGGAGTCGGCCGTGAACCTCAACATGGGCACCCTGGTGGGGTCCTATGATAGCGTGGCGCGGATGCTGGACGAGGTGGCGGCGGTGCCGGGCACGGCCGGGGTGCTGCTGACCTTCGATGATTTCGTCGAGGGGGTGGAGAACTTCGGGACGAAGATCCAGCCGCTGATGACGTCGAGGAAAGTTTAGCCGGGACACTCGCCCCCACCTGGCCTCTGCGCGGCCGTCCGCCCCCGTAGGGGGCGGATGAGATCATCTTCCCCCTCCGGGGGAGGAGCGCCGAAGGCGCGGAGGGGGCAAGTGGTCGCCGCCTCCGCAATCGATCAATCCACCGCCAGCATGCCCAGCAGCTGCAGCCGGAACGTCATCACGCTGCCCGCAGGGATCGGCCCGACGTCGCGGTCGCCATAGCCCAGCTCGGGCGGCACATAGAGCACCCACTCGTCGCCGACCTTCATCATCGGCAGGGCTTCCAGCCAGGCCTGGACCAGACCGTCCAGCGGCATGATCGCCGACTGCTTGCGCTCGAACGAGCTGTCGAACACCGTGCCGTCCAGCAGCTTGCCTTCGTAATGTACCTTGATGATGTCGCCGGTCTTGGGCGATGGGCCGGTTTTGGGGCCCGAGGTCAGGATCTTGTACTGCAGGCCCGACGGCAGAACGACCACGCCGGGCGCCTTGGCGTTGATCGCCAGGAAGGCCTGACCGGCCGTCTGGGCGGCCGTCGCGCTGGCCAGCGGCGCGGCTGCGGGCGTCTGGGCGCTGGCCATTCCGCCCACGGCCAGAGTCAAACCAAGGGTCAAACAGGCAAAACGAAGCATTCGGGGTCCTGACCAAGAATCTTTTTTGGAACGGCAGACTAGGGGCTTTCCCCGGCGACGCAACCTTTTCACGCAAGGCAAAGTCTATAAAAATCAATAACTTGATCAAAGTTTTCATTGATCAGGCGAGTTCGCTGAACAAGTCCGACAGCCTTTCACGGCCACTTGTCGAGATTGTGACCGCTATTAACCAAGCATTAAGATGTTTTTTAGGCCACGGTTGCCCTCTTCAAAAGCCATTCGGCAAGAGAGGGAGGTACGACATGCCCAGACACACCGGCGCCTGCGCCGCCCAACGCCACTGGTGGCAACGCTATCCGATGTTCGCCCTGGCCGCCGGCTGGGTGGTGATCGGCGCGGTCATGATCGGCGGCGTTTCTCAGCTGCCCATCTAGCGGCTCAACCTAAACCCTCGATATCTCGCTGTGTGGCAGACGCCGCACGCCTCCCCTGTCGCACGCGGCAGGACAAGGGCGGCTGAGCGCTGCTCCCCGTCGCCAAGCGCACCGGACGAGACTGAAGGGCCCAGGCAGCGACGGCAGGCGGCGCACAGGCCGGCCTCAGCCCAGGACCGGGCGGCCGGTCCTGGCCTTTGCAAAGATGATCTGGCGCAAGGTCAGGTTCGACGCGTTGTAACAGGGTCCAGTTCGACCTCTGGAGCAACCGGGACGCCCCATGGCGCGTGATAACCTCAGCGGACTGACAACGGCGCAGGCTGGCCAACGGCTGGCTGAGGTCGGCCCCAACGCCCTGCCCCAGGCCTCGGGCCGTGGCCTGGCCAGGATCGTGCTGGAGACCCTGCGCGAGCCGATGTTCCTGCTGCTGATCGGGGCGGCGGGCCTCTATCTGGTGCTGGGCGACCTGGGCGAAGGCCTGTTCCTGATGGCCGGGGCGATCGCCACCATCGGACTGGTCGTCCTGCAGGAGACCCGAAGCGAGAACGCGCTGTCGGCCCTGCGCGACCTGTCCCAGCCCCAGGCCCGGGTGATGCGCGACGGGGTCGAGGTGCGGCTGGCCGCGCGCGATCTGGTTCCCGGCGACATCGTGCTGGTCGGCGAGGGCGAACGCCTGCCCGCCGACGGCGCCCTGGTGGCCGGCGACGTGCTGAGCGTCGATGAGTCGGCGCTGACCGGCGAATCCGCCCCGGTCTCGAAGCGCCCCCTGGCGGAGGGCGAAGCCGCCGACGCCGAGACCCAGCCCGGCGCCGAGACCGGTCCCTATCTGTTCTCTGGCACGCTGGTGGTTCGCGGCCAGGCCGTGGCGCGGATCGCCAGGACCGGCCCCCGCACGGCGCTGGGCAAGATCGGCGTCTCGCTGGCGGCCATCGTGCAGGAGCCCACCCCGCTGCAGAAGACGGCGGGACGGCTGGTGGCCCTGCTGGGCGTGTTCGCCATCGCCTTCTGCGTCGTCGTGGCGGTGGCCTATGGGCTGCTGCGCCAGGACTGGGTGGGCGGCGTTCTGGCCGGCATCACGGTCGCCATCGCCCTGATCCCCGAAGAATTCCCCATGGTGCTGGCCGTCTTCCTGGCCCTGGGGGCCGGACGCCTGGCCCGGCACAAGGTGCTGGTGCGGCGCAGCGCGGTGATCGAGGCCCTGGGCGGCGCCTCGTTCCTGTGCGTCGACAAGACCGGCACCCTGACCGAGAACCGCATGCGCGTGGCCCGCCTGTGGACTCAGGGCGAAGACCACCTGATCGAAGGGGACGCACCGCCAGCCGGGGCGGCGCTGACCCTGCTGCAGGCCGCCGGACTGGCCTGCGCCGTCCATCCGGTCGACCCGATGGACAAGGCTGTGCGGGCGCTACTGGGGCCCTCGCAGTCCCCCTCACCCGACACCCCGGCCGAACCGGAGCGGACCTGGCCCCTGCGCGCCGAGATGATGGCGATGATCCAGGCCTGGCGCGGCCCCGGGGATCGGTGGCGCGCCGCCGCCAAGGGCGCGCCGGAGGCGATCTTCCGGCTGTGCGGCCTGGCCGATGATGAGGTGGTCCGCCTGACGGGCGTGGTCGAGCACCTCGCCGTCCAGGGCCTGCGCGTGCTGGGCGTGGCGACCTGCCAGACCCAGACGGCCTTTCCCGACGATCCGGAGGACGCGCCGTTCGCGTTCGCGGGGCTGATCGGTTTCCTCGACCCCATCCGCCCCGATGTCCCGGCGGCGCTGAAACAGGCGCGGGAGGCGGGCATTTCGGTGCTCATGATCACGGGTGATCACCCCGCGACCGCCCTGGCCATCGCCGAGGCCGCGGGTCTGGACACCTCCGGCGGGGTCCTGCTGGGCGACGAGCTTGCCGCGCTCGACGACCCTGCCCTGGCCGAACGTCTTCGCCAGACGCGGATCTTCGCCCGCATCATCCCCGAGCAGAAGCTGCGCATCGTCCAGGCCCTGAAAGCGGATGGCCAGGTGGTGGCCATGACCGGCGACGGGGTCAATGACGCCCCGGCCCTGGAGGCGGCGCATATCGGCATCGCCATGGGGCAGAAGGGCACGGACGTTGCGCGCGAGGCCGCCGATCTGGTCATTCTCGACGACAGCTTCGCCTCGATCGTGGGCGGCGTGCGGCTGGGACGACGGATCTTCAACAACCTGCGCAAGGCGCTGGTCTATATCACCGCCATCCACGTGCCGATCGCCGGGGTGGCGCTGATCCCGATCGTCATGGGCCTGCCGCCCCTGCTGTATCCGATGCACGTGGTGTTTCTGGAACTGGTGATCGATCCGGTCTGCGCGATGGTGTTCGAGGCTGAGCCGGGCGGCGCCGAAGCGATGAAGCACCCGCCCAGACGCCCTGAAGAGCCGCTGTTTGGACCCCGCCAGCTGGGCCTGGCCCTGCTGCAGGGGGCCGGCGTGCTGGCCGGGGTGCTGGGGATCTATCTGTGGGCGCTGGACCATCATCCGGAAAATCAGGCCCGGGGCGCGGCCTTCCTGACCCTGGTGGCCGGCAACCTGATCCTGGCCCTGGCCGACGCCTCCTCGACCGGCGGCCGCCTGTTCGCGCCGCATCGGCGAATCTACTGGATCATCGCTTCGGCGGCGTCCGGCGTCCTGGCCCTGATCTTCGCCGTGCCGGCCCTGGACACCATCTTCAAGGTCGCGCCGCCGACGCCCGGCCTGCTGGCCAGCGCCCTGCTGGTCGCCCTGATCAGCGGCGGCTGGTTCGGACTGGCCCGCAAGCTGGGTCGCCGCCCGGCGCCCGCCGCCGGGGTCAGCTGAGGCCGCCCCGCACCCTCACCTGCGGCGTTCCGGCGGTCATCCGCCCAACCACCCGGCCGGCGGCGAACCCCGCGTCCAGCACCTGGCGCAGGACCGCGTCGGCGGCCTCCGGCGCCACGGCGATCAGCAGGCCGCCGCTGGTCTGCGGGTCAGCCAGCAGATCGCGGCGCCAGTCTGGCGCGCCGGCGGGCATCTCAACCGCCGCGCCATAGCTGGCCCAGTTGCGCACCGCCGCCCCGGTGCGCACCCCGGCCTGGGCCAGGGCGGCGACCTGCGGCAGCAGAACGGGCGCGTCGGCGTCCAGCTCTGCGGCCAGCCCGGCGCCCCGGCACATTTCCAGCAGGTGACCCAGCAGGCCAAAGCCCGTGACATCGGTGACGGCATGGACGCCTGCCACCTCGCCCAGCCCCGCCCCGACCGTGTTGAGCTGGGTGGTGGTGGCGATCAGGGCGCGGTAGCCCTCGTCGGAAAGGCGCTGTTGCTTGAACGCCGCGCTCAGCACGCCCACGCCCAGGGCCTTGGTCAGGATCAGCACGTCGCCGGCCCGCGCGCGCCGGTTGGACAGCACGCGATCGGGATGGACCAGGCCGAGGGCGACCAGCCCATAGATCGGCTCGACGCTGTCGATCGAGTGCCCTCCGGCGATCGGCACGCCCGCCGCCGCGCAGACCGAGGCGCCGCCGGCCAGGATCGCGCCGATGGTTTCGGTCGAAAGCCGGTCGATCGGCATGCCGACGATGGCCAGGGCGAAGATCGGCGTGGCCCCCATGGCATAGACATCCGACAGGGCGTTGGTCGCGGCGATGCGGCCAAAGTCATGGGGATCGTCGACCACGGGCATGAAGAAGTCGGTGGTGGCCACCAGGGCCTGCTGGTCGTTCAGCCGCCAGACGGCGGCGTCGTCCGAGGTCTCGGTCCCGACCATCAGGTTGGGAAATATCCCGGCGGCCGGAGACTGGGCCAGGATCTCGCGCAGCACCGCCGGAGACAGCTTGCAACCGCAACCGCCGCCATGGGCCAGCGAGGTCAGTCGAACGGGGTCGGACACGGGTTCTGGCAACGGGTGGCTCCTGGACGATCGCCCCCATCCTCGGGGCGAGTCTGCTCGGGGGACCTTACGATTCCCCGACGCCTCGCGCATAGTCGCGACCACGAAAAGCGGCGATGGCGAGATCCGGCAGCATGACGACCGACCTGTGGCGAAACCCCGAGCGGACATGAAGCCGCTTCAGGTCCTGACATCCGCCGACCCCGCCGCCCTGGCGGCCTTCGACCAGATCATCGATGTGCGCAGCCCCGGCGAATTCGCCCAGGATCACCTGCCCGGAGCGATAAACCTGCCGGTGCTTGATGACGCCCAGCGCGCCGAGGTGGGGACGATCTATGTCCAGGAGTCGCGCCTGCGCGCCAACCGCATCGGCGCGGCCCATGTGGCCCGCAATATCGCCCATCACCTGGAGACCGCACTCGCTGACCAGCCCGAGGGCTTCAGGCCTCTGGTCTATTGCTGGCGCGGCGGCCAGAGGTCCAACGCCATGGCCACCATCCTGCAGCGGGTGGGCTGGCAGACCGCCGTGCTGGACGGCGGATACCGGACCTATCGCCGCTGGGTTCAGGCCCGGCTGTATGACGCGCCCTGCGATCTGGACCTGATCCTGCTGGATGGCGACACCGGCTCGGCCAAGACCGCGATCCTCGCCGCCCTGGCGCAGCGCGGCGTTCAGGTCGTCGACCTGGAGGGCCTGGCCTGCCACCGCGGCTCGCTGTTCGGCGCCCTGTCGGGACAGCCCCAGCCCGACCAGAAGGGCTTCGAGAGCCAGCTGCTCGCAGCGTTCGACGCGCTGGATCCGACCCGCCCGGTGGTGGTGGAGGCGGAGTCGAGCAAGATCGGCAACCGGGTCCTGCCGCCGATGCTGTGGGCGGCCATGCGCAAGGCGCCGCGCATCGAGGTCACCGCCCCCCTGCCGGAACGCGCCCGCTATCTGGTCGAGACCTATGGCGACATCACCGCCCGGCGCGAGGCCCTGCTGGCGATCCTGGAACGTCTGCCGATCCATCCCAGCCTGAGGCGGCTGACAGCCTGGCGCGAAATGGTGGACCAGGGCGCCTTCACCGATTTGGCCGAAGCCCTGATGGCCGCCCACTACGACCTGGCCTATGCGCGGGAGCGGCGAAAGTCCGATCAGCCGACCCTGGCCAGCATCGCCCTGGACCGTCTGGACCCCGCCACGCTGGATCTCGCCGCGACCAGGATCCTGGAGGCGATCGCGGCGTCCAGGCGCTGATCCCATCGCGCGGCGTCCTCGCCCAGCCGTAGGTCCGCACGGCTGACAGGCAGGGCGCGTCCGGGATGCCGAAGCGGGGTCAGCGCCGCGCCTTGCGGCCGTCAGCACGCATTTTCGCTGGTCACGAGGCCACATCACCGCTAACCGGCCGGTATGATCCAACCTCACCTCTCCGGCGGCTATATCCTGGAAGAGCTTGTCGTCGGGATGGTCGCCGAGAAGCTCGTGACCGTTACCGAAGAGCGCATCCAGCGGTTTGCCGAGGCCTCGGACGACTTCAATCCCGTGCACATGGACGAGGCCTTCGCGTCTCGGACCGCCTATCGCGGGCGCATCGCCCATGGCCTGCTGTCGGCCTCGTTCGGCTCGGCCGTGGTCGGCACCATCCTGCCGGGCGCCGGCGCGATCTATCTGGGCCAGACCCTGGCGTTCCACAGGCCGGTGCGCATCGGCGACGTCGTGACGGCCCGGGTCACGGTCTCGGCCATCGACGAGGCCAGCGCACGCGTCGTGCTGCGCTGCGCGGCCTATGTCGGCGATGACCTGATCATGGATGGCGAGGCCACTGTCCGCGTGCCCCGCCGGCGCCGCCCGCCCAAGGCCTGATCACAAGGCCTGACCTGGTCGCTGCGGGCTCATGCCGCCTCGAAAGCGACACGAAAACGGTGCTATAGCCCCGCTCTCGTTCCGCACTAGCCGAAGACCGCCTTGCGCCCGATCAGAACCGCCCTTCTTGCCGCCTCCGCCCTGCTGGCGGCCTCGATCCTCGCCGGCTGCGCGACGGAAACCCACCAGACGGTCTATATCCCCGTGGTCGCGCCCACCCCGCCCAGCTCGCTGACGCCGCAGCCGGTGGTGCTGTTCAACCAGACCAAGGCCGGCCGCAAGCTGTTCACTCTGGACGCCGAGTTCCCCTATTGCGACGTCGAGACCGGCAAGGTGATCGTCGTGCCGCGCTGGTACGTCACCGACTTCGCCAGCGTGCCCTGGTACGGCCAGGGCTTTGTCGATCCGCAGGGTCCGACCGCCCGCGCCGCCATCGTCCATGATTGGCTGTACGCCGTGGGCGAGCCGGGCAAACGCGAAGAGGCCGACGCCATCTTCCACCGCGCCATGCTGCGCTATGGAGTCACGCCCTTCCAGGCCAACATCGCCTATCAGGCCGTGCGGGCCGGCGGCGAGAAGGGCTATGGCCTGCCCGGCGACTGGTGGTTCATCGATCCCAAGCGCCAGGAACTGCGCCAGCCGCCGCCCTTCCCCAGGCCGCGCACCGGCGCGGTCAGGATCATGCCGCGCTGCGTGGGCTTTGGCCCCCTGATCCAGTCCGGCTGGCGCGCCTATCCGATCAAGGCGCCCACCGTCTATATCCCGCCGCCTGTCGTGGTGACCAAGACGCCTCTGGATCAGGTCAAGCAGAACCTGCCCTGGGGCGGCGACAAGAAGAAATAACGCCGGTCGGCGACCTTGGGTTTAAACCCGAAGCAGCCTTTAATTCACGTTACACTTGCCTTTGACTGGAATCAGTTGACCAAGTGGTCTTGAGGGATATTCGAAACGGATTGCTCAAGATGGTATTGCGTCACGCTCTCATTATCGAAGACGAGATCCTGATCGCCATGGAGGTCGAAGCTCTGCTTCGCGAGCAGGGTTTCACCTCGGTCGATGTCGCCGACAACGCACAAGAGGCCCTCGATCTGGCCCTGCGCCGCAAGCCCGACCTGATCACCGCCGACTATCGCATCGTGGGCGGCAACGGCGAGGACGCGGTCCGCTCGATCCTGGCCCATCTCGGTCCCATCCCGGTGGTCTATGTGACCGGCAATGCCTGCTCGCTTTCGGCCGGCAGCACCAATCCGGTAGTGGAAAAGCCCGTCTCGCCGACGCGCCTGGCGCGAGCCTGTCAGGTGGCGATCCAGACGGCGGCTTGAGGCGCCGCGCCCCTCAATCTTCGAGAGAGGGACTTCAGCACGCCGCCGTCGGCGCGCCATACCGCGCATGCACCACCTTGGGCGCCGCAGCCCCGGCCAGCTGGATGACCGTCATCTGGTCGTACTCGCAGTCGCTCGGCGCCTGCGCGGCGGTGTCCCCCAGAGCCCTGGCGATGTTGGCGACGGTGTTACTGTGGCCGACGATCAGGACGGTGGCGTCGGCCGGCGCCGTGCGGGCCTGGTCGGCGAGGCGCTGGGCGTGGGCCGCGTCGCCGCCGGCGAAGGGCACGGGGACCACCGCTACACCGGCGGCCTGGGCGGCGGGCTCAGCCGTCTGCTGGGTGCGCTTGAGCGGGGTGGCCAGCACCATGGCGACGCGGGCGCCGCTCAGGGCCTGGGCCAAAGCCTGGGCGCGGGCCTGACCGGCCGCTGACAGGTCGGGATCGCCATTGGGCGCGACCTTCTCGCCGTGGCGGACGATCACCACCGTCTGGGCCAGGGCCGAGGAAGCGAACAGGACGGGCGCGAGGGCGATGGCGATGAGGCGGCGGATCATGCCTCGACCCTAGCGGCGGGCGCCGGGAACAACAACCAGCCGGCGGCGGCCCGCGCCGACGCGGCTTTCATGATTGATCTTACAAGCCTCATGGGGTCATCTGACCAATGATGCGTACCCTGATCCAGACCCTGAGCGCCGTGGCGCTGACCGCCGCGCTCTGCGCTTTTCCCGCCGCCGCCGAGGAGATCCCCCGCCTGGCGCCCCAGGGCGATGCGACCCAGCTGCTGGTCGACGGCAAGCCGTTCCTGATCCTGGGCGGAGAGCTGGGCAACTCCACCGCCTCCAGCCTGCCTTACCTGGAAAAGCAGTGGCCCACCCTGAAGGCCCTGGGCCTCAACACCGTGCTGGCCCCGGTGCAATGGGACCAGATCGAGCCGGTCGAGGGGCGCTTCGACTTCACGGTGATCGACGGCGTGATCGCCCAGGCGCGCGCTCACGACACGCGGCTGGTGCTGCTGTGGTTCGGGGCGTGGAAGAACAGCATGTCGACCTATACGCCCGCCTGGGTGAAGCGCGACGGCCAGCGTTTCCCGCTGGCGCGCTCGGCCGAGGGCAGGGTCCAGGAAATCCTGTCGCCCGTCGGCCCGGCCACCCTGGCCGCCGACGCCAAAGCCTTCGCGGCCCTGATGACTCACCTGAAGGCGGTGGATGGCGACCGGCGCACGGTGATCATGATCCAGGTCGAGAACGAGATCGGCATGCTGCCCTCGGCCCGCGATCACTCGCCGCTGGCCGAGGCGGAGTTCCGCAAGCCCGTGCCGGCCGCGGTGCTCAAGGCGACCGGAAAGACCGGCTCGGGCAGCTGGGAGCAGGTGTTCGGCAAGAGCGCCGCGACCGATGAGCTGTGGCAGGCCTGGTCATTCGGGCGCTTTGTCGAGGGACTGGCCAGCGCGGGTCAAAAGGCCTACCCGCTGCCGATGTACGTCAACGCCGCGCTGAACAAGCCCGGCGTCACTCCCGGCGGCTATCCCAGCGCCGGCCCCCTGCCCCACCTCTACGAGGTCTGGAAGGCGGCGGCGCCGTCGGTGTTCCAGGCGCCGGATATCTACTACCCCGACTTCAGCCATTGGGCCGCGCAGTACGACCGGCCGGGCAATCCGCTGTTCCTTCCCGAGGCAGACCGGGCCGGCAAGGTCGAGGCCCCGGCCAACGCCTTCTGGGCGATCGGCGAGCACGACGCGATCGGCTTCTCGCCGTTTTCCATCGAGAACGTGGCCGATCCGGCCAGCAATCCGCTCGCGGGGGCCTATGCCCTGCTGCGGGAACTGACCCCGACGATCCTGGCCCATCAGGGCAAGGGCGTGATGCGCGGCTTCCGTCCGCCGGTCAGCTTCGACGGCGTGGTCAATGAGACGCCCCAAACGGTGACGATGGGCGACTGGACGATAAAGGTGTCGTTCGTCGATCCCTGGACGCCGAAGGACAAGCAGACCTTTGCGGCGCATGGCGGCCTGGCGATCCGGCTGTCGGATGACGAGTTTCTGGTGGCCGGCTCGGGGATCACCCTGACCTTCGGCGAAGGCGTCGGGCTGGAGAAGGTGGTTGAGGGCCGGTTTGTCGACGGAAACTGGGTCGCAGGCCGCTGGCTCAACGGCGACGAGACGCACCAGGGCCGGCATGTGCGGCTGGAGCCCGGCCGGTTCCAGGCGCAGCGGGTGAAGCTTTATCGGTACAAATAGCTCCTCCCCCTCTGGGGGAGGTGGCCCAAAGGGCCGGAGGGGGCCAGCTCGGCTAAGGCCGCACTAGCCCCCTCAGTCACTCCGTGACAGCTCCCCCAGAGGGGGAGCTGCTCTTCACTTGCCGTTCGCATACACCCCGAACATCGCCCCCACGAACCCGCCGGCCTTCTTCGTCGACAGCATCGTCCCGTCCGCCCCAGCCTTCAGAACCTTCCAGTCTCCCGGCTTCACGGCATAGGCGAAGTCATACTCCCCGCCCCGCGCGGTGATCTTCAGCGCCACCGGACCGCCCGGAAGCGGCGCCTCGGCGACCACCACGCCGTCAACGGGTTCTCCCGCACCGGCCCTGCGCTCCAGTCGCAGGACCGGCTTGCCGCCCGAGCGCACCACGCCCAGGAAGTAGAAGAATTCGTCGCTCTGCAGCGCCGTCAGGCCCGCGCGGTCGCCGTCGGCGGTCGGCGCGAAGTCCACCGTCACCTGGGCGGTGGCGTTGATGTGCTGCTGGCGACGGCCCCAGAACGAGGGCTGGTCAGTCAGCTTGTCGGGGCGGGTCTGCAGGGTCAGGGCGCCCTGGCCCACGCTCCACCAGCGCTCGGTGGGGATGCGGAGGGTCATCCAGTTCAGCGGCAGCTCAGGACCGGCAAAGGTCTCGGCCGCCCTGAACGCCCCGGCGGTGGGCGGCGGCAGGACCTTGGGCGCGGGCAGGTTCGGCGCGGTCGCCACATAGGGGATGGTCTTGCCGTTCTCGAGGATCACCGGCCAGCCGTCCTTCCACTCGACCGGCAGCAGGAAGGTCTCACGGCCGGTATTGTAGAGGTCGTCGCCATAGGGCCGCACAGCCAGGAAGGTGGCCCACCACTGGCCGTCGGGGGTGTCGACGATGTCGGCGTGCCCGGCCGAGGTGATCGGCAGCATGCGATCCTTCGGCAGTCCGCGCTGGGTCAGGATCGGGTTGTTGGCATAGGGCGTATAGGGGCCGGTGACGCTCCTGGACCGCAGGGCGACCTGGCTGTGCCCCTCGGCCGTGCCGCCCTCGGCGGCGGTCAGATAGTACCAGCCGTCCTTCTTGAGGATGTGCGGGCCCTCGGGCCAGATCGGCTTGGTCGAGGGATCGACGCCCTTGTCCAGCAGCACGGTCCTCGGGCCGATCATCACCTGGGCCTTGGGATCGTATTCCTGGATCCAGATGGCGCGATGGCCGGAATATTCGACCGGTCCAGGCGGCCCGTCGTTGTTGACGATCCAGGCGCGGCCGTCATCATCGAAGAACAGCGAGGTGTCGATGCCGCCCACGCCGGGCAGCCACACCGGATCCGACCACGGCCCCTTCGGGTCCTTCGCCGTGATCAGGAAATTGCCCTGGCAGTCGACGCAGGTGTTGAGGATGTAGAACGTGCCCTCATGCTCCTCGATGGCCGGCGCGAACACGGCGCGCGACAGGCCCAGGCGCTTGAAGTCCAGCATGCCGGGCCGGTCGATGGCGTTGCCGATCTGCTCCCAGTGAACCAGGTCGGTCGAGTGCCAGACCGGCAGGCCGGGGAACCAGGCGAAGGTCGAATTGACCAGGTAGTAGTCGCCGCCCACCCGCGTGATGCTGGGGTCGGGGTAGAAGCCCTTGAGGATCGGGTTGCGGTACTGGCCGGGGGCCAGGGCGACCTGCGTATCGACGGGGTCGGCGCCGTCATAGGTGAAGTTGCGGAACTCCGCCTGGCCAGGTTTGGGCGCGGCGTGGGCGGCGGTTGCGGCCAGGGCCAGGGCGAGCGCGGTCAGGGTCGGGCGGATCATTGAAGAGCTCCACTAGTTGTCACTTGCCCCCTCCGCGCTGCGCGCTCCTCCCCCGGAGGGGGAAGATGAGAGCGTCTTCCCCCTGCGGGGGAGGACGACCGCGATAGCGGTCAGGAGGGGGCGTGCGGCGTCGGCAAGTTCACCGAACCGGCGCCGCCTTCAGCGCAGCCGCAACGGCCTCGCGCAGGGGCTTGGCCTGATAGTTGTCGTCGTACAGCGTCGGGCGCTTGGGCTTCTTGTCCTCGCGCAGCCACTGGTTCTGCAGCCAGGAATATTTGTCGACCATGCCCCAGGCCAGAACCTCCTTGGCCTGACGGTAGGACAGCATCAGGTCGAGATAGCCCTTGGCATAGGCCGCCACCGCGGCGTCGCGGGGGCCGAAGTCCAGGATCAGACCCTTGTCGTGGACATCGAACTCGGTGATCAGCAGGTCATAGCCCATGCCGGTGGCCTCATCGAGGAAGGCGCGCCATTCCTGCTCCTGCGGCTTGCCAAACCCGGTGAAGCTGTCGGCGTTCTCGGCGCCGATATGGGCCTGGACGCCCAGGGCGTCGATCGGCGTGCCGCGCTTGCGGAAGCCTTCCAGCAGCTTGAGTACGCCGTAGCGGTGCTTCTCGTTGCCGACCTCCCAGCTCATATAGTCGTTATAGACCAGGCGAGCCTTCGGCGCGGCGGCGCGGGCGGTGTGGAAGGCCAGGTCCAGGGTCTGTTCGCGGCCCAGGATGTCGGAAAAGACCGTGTTGCGCACCGAGCCGTCGGCCGGATCGACGGTCTCGTTGACCACATCCCACGAGATCATCTGCGGATAGTGCTGGCACAGCTTCTGGATATGCTCGGTCAGCATGGCCTCGGCGGCGACCTTGGGCTGGGGGCCGAAGTCGTGGGTCTTGATCCAGGCCGGGAACCACTGCGGGTGGTGCCACAGCAGGGTGTGACCGCGCAGGGCCTGGCCGTTGGCCTTGGCGAAGTCGGCGATGCGGTCGGCGCGCGAGAAGTCGAAGGCCTGCGGGCCGGCGGCGCGGATCACGTACCACTTCAGCTCGTTCTCGGGGACCAGCACGCCGCACTCGTCCTTGAGGATCTGGCGAAGGCGAGCGTCCTCGAACGAGCCGGTGAGCGACCCGACGGGGCCGGCGCCGACGGCGCTGCCGAAGATCAGGCCCTTGTCGCGGGCGAGGCTGGCCAGCGAAGGCGACGGCGCGGCCAGGGCCGGCAAAGCCGTCATCGCGCCGGCGGCGGCGCCCAGACCGAGGGCGGCGCGACGGGACAGGACCGTGGGAAACGAACGCATCGCCTAAGCCTTCAGAAAAAACGCGCACCGCCGGAGACGATGCGCGGAAAGGTGGAACTGTGGGAGTGCCCGGGCCCCCAAAGGCGGAGCCCGTTTTCGAAAGTCGCGCCGGCCCGGGGGAGACCGGACCGGCGCGGTTCCCGAAACCTAGAAGCTCGCGCGCACCACGAAGGTGTAGCGACGGTCGTTCATGAACCAGGAACGGCCGGTCTTGAGCAGGTCGTTGTTCAGCACCTGGCTGGTCATGGTGGTTTCGTTCAGCAGGTTCACGCCCTGGACGCCGACCTTCATCTTCGGATTGACGGTGTAGAAGAACGAGCCGTCCAGCTGGCCGGTCGCCTCGTTCATGATCGGCGCATAGGGCACGATCACGTCGCGGACGGTCAGCAGGAAGTCCGAGCGCCAGTTGTAGGCCAGACGGGCCGAGATCGGACCCTTCTCATAGATGGCCGCGAAGTTGGCGTTGTGCTTGGACAGGCCCTGCAGCGGCAGCTTGCTGGTGTCGACCGTGGTCACACGGCCGGCGCCGACGTCCGGATCGGTCGCCGACAGGGTGCTTTGCGGCACGCCCTTGCTGTCGATGTAGCTGTAGTTGGCGTTGATGCCGAACCCGTCCAGCGGCTTGGGCAGGAAGTCGTAGAACTGCTGGTAGCCGATCTCGAAGCCCTGAACATTGGCCTTCTTCGACGAGTTGCCCGGCTGGGTCACCAGAACGTCGAAGGTGGCGCCGTTGTTGGTGAACGGAATCCGGTGGGTCTTGTTGAACGCCACATCGGTCAGTTCCTTGTAGAACAGAGCCAGGGTCAGCGATCCCACCGAGTCAAAGTACCATTCCACCGAAGCGTCGACATTGGTCGACTGCGTCGGCTTCAGGCTGGGATTGCCGACGACGACGTTGCCGCTGGGCGCGCCGCTGTTGATGCCGTCGGCGTTGGTGTTCAGCGCAAGATTGAAATAGTTGCGGGTCAGGCCGACGTCGGGCGGCGTGATCGTCTTGGACAGGCCCAGGCGATACTGCAGACCGTGCGGCATCACGACCTTCACGTTCAGGCTGGGCAGCCAGTAGTCGAACTCGGTCTTGACCGTGCTGGCCACCGTCGCCCCGTTGCCCCAGGCCCTGGCATTGGCACGAACGGTCGGCGTCAGGCCGCAGAAGGAGGACGGATTGAAGGCGGCCTTCGGTTCCGGCAGGGCCTGCCAGTCGGTGAAGGCCTTGGTGCAATCGGCCTCGCTCGCCAGACCGGAGGTGATCGGGAACGCCAGGAAGCCGCTGCTTTCGCGCTTGGTCGTCGTATAGCGCAGCCCGATATTGCCGCTGACCCGGGCTTCACCGATGTCGCCCTTGAAGCGCGTCATCAGATAGGCCGACTGGGTGATCTCATTGATCGGGTTGATTTCCTGCGGGCGGAACGGCGTGCCGGCGGTGACGTTGCAACGCAGGGCCAGAGGCACCCAGTTCTGCGGGCAGCCCCCTGCAAGGCGCGTGCGCCACTCGTCGCCGACCGACAGGGCGAAGTCCGAAGCCGCCTTATACTCGGACGCGAGATTGCCGGTATAGAACAGGCGAGCCTCGGTGCCGGTCGGCAGCGGGGTCTGGCCGCGCAGGAAGTTGTCGAAACCGAACAGCGCGACCTTGCTGGTGCTGTCGCTGCCGCCGCTGGTGGTGGGCGAGCCGTTGATCGGGTCGCTCATCCACACCGGGCCGCCGCTACCCCAGACTTCGCTGAGCACGCCCCAGTTGTAGGACGAGAAGCGGGTGGTCTGGTCGCGCTCCGCCCAACGTACTCCGGCCTTGACCGAGTCAAACCAGCTGTCGTTGTTGAACTTGTATTCGACGTCGAACTTGGCCGCGTCTTCCGTACCCTCGGACTGCTCGATGTGGTCCATCGCCGAGCGCCAGAAGTTGTTGTACGGATCGGCCAGATTGTTGTGCGTGCCGCGTGCGTAGGACGGGCAGTTGCCGTTGAACGGCAGACAGTTGGACTGGGCCTGGCCGCTGGCCGGGGCCAGGAACTGGACGGTCGGCAAGTCGTTGCCATTGAGCGTGATGGCGGCGTTCTGGAAGCTCGACCCCCATAGCCCCATGCTGATCGCATCGACCTTGGAGTCGACATGTTGGGCGTCGAACTGGAAGCCCCAGCTGTCGTTCGGCGTCCACTTGAGGTTGAGGCCGTAGTCCGTCGTCATGTTCGTGGTGTTTTCGTCACGACGAACATTGTTCGACTGCAGGCCGTTGATCGGCGTGCGCGGGTCAGAGCCGGTCTGGTCGGCGCGCCAGCCCGTGTTGCCGGTGATCACACCGTTGGTGAAGATGCCGCTGTTGTCGAAGGTGAAGGTGGTGCCATCCACGGGGCGCGAGTCGCCGTTGCCCGCGACATTGTCCGTGGCGATTTCGATCGCGTGCTCGGTCCACTTGGTGGTCGATTCCGAGCGCAGGTACTGGAAGGCGGCCTGCATCGTGCCGTCATTGCTCTTCCACTGCACCGCGGCGGCCTGACCCTCGCGGCTGCGCTCGCTGGTGGTGGAGCGAAGCGCGGCGCCGCGCGGGAACCACACGCCCTTGGAGCCGTTGCCGCAGTCTGCGGGAGTCGCGCCCAGATTGGTGCGGCAGCCGAAGTTGGAAGCCTGGATGGCGTCGCTGCGGGTCTCGAGCTCGGAGTTCACATAGCTGACCAGAACGCCGAACTCACCGATATTGGTGTCGAAGCGGTCGCTGATCATGGCCGAATAGGTCGGGGTCCACGACTTGGCCATGTCGCCATAGCTGCCTTCGGCCGACACCGCGATCCGACGGCCGCTGCTGTCGAACGGCAGGCGGGTGCGCAGGTTGACGGTGCCCGAAATACCGCCTTCGATCATGTCGGCCGAGGGGCTCTTCAACACATCGACGCCGCCCATCAGCTCGGACGGAACGTCGGCGAAGCTCAGGATCCGGCCGTTGTTGGCGGTGAAGGTGTCGCGGCCGTTCAGCTCCGAACGCACGAAGTTCAGGCCACGCACGACCACGCCGCTGCCTTCGACCGAGAAGTGGTCGGGGTCAACGCCGGCGGCGAAACGGTTGATCGACACGCCGGGCACGCGCGACAGGGCCTCGGTCACCGACCGGTCTGGCAGGGCGCCGATGTCTTCAGCGGTGATCGAGTCGCCGATGACTTCGGACGACTGCTTCAGCGCCTGCGAGCTCTTCAGGCTCTGGCGGATGCTGGTGACCACGACCGCGTCAACGGCGACGGCGTCATCGGTCTTGGTCTGGGCGAACGCAGGCCCGGCGAAGATCGCCGCGCCAAGCGCCACGGCGGATGCGCCGCATTTCAAACCCGACATCAATGAATTTTGCCCGCGCTGCGCAGACGGCCTCTGAAAAGAGCCCATGTGTCTCACCTCCCCATTTTTTGGGTAGCGCACGTTAGCGCTACCATTGGCCATGTTACCGTGACCATTATTGGTCAGATCATATGACAGATCACCGGCTGTCAAGCGTTGCCACTCAGACGCGGCTCACGTAGCTGTGCAAAGGGGAGATACTTGGAACGAAGGGCTTCAAGGGCGTGTCGCCTGCACGACAGTCGCACCCAAGGCCTTTTCTACCTACGGTTTCCCCCCGATGGTTTGACCACCTGAACCGGAACTTTCCGTCCGGATAACAAGGCGATGACAACCAAAGACAGCGTTGTCAATTTACAGTTTGTCTCAAAGGCCGTTCCGTCAGAAAGGGCCGTGGGACAAATGGGGAGCGGAGGAAGCAGCGCGATGGATGACACCGGGAACAACGGTATCCGAAAAATCGTCATCGTCGGCGGCGGCACTGCAGGCTGGATGACGGCGGCCGGGCTCAGCGCGGTGCTGGGCGATTCGCGCGTCACCATCGACCTGGTTGAATCGGCCGAGATCGGTACGGTCGGCGTGGGTGAGGCCACCGTGCCGCACATCCGGAATTTCAATGCCAAGCTGGGCCTCGACGAGGCCGACTTCATGCGCAAGACCCAGGCCACCTACAAGCTGGGCATCGAGTTTCGCGACTGGGGCCGGAAGGGCGAGAGCTATATTCACCCCTTCGGCGGCTTTGGTCAGGGCATTGGCGGGGTCGCTTTCCACCAGCATTGGTTGCGGGCCAGGGCTCGGGGCGAGGCCGACGGCATCGAGGCCTACAGCCTGCCGATCGTGGCCGCCCGGCTGAACCGGTTCGCCCCGCCCTCCTCTGATCAGCGCTCGCTGGGATCGACCTTTTCCTACGCCTACCAGTTCGATGCGGGGCTCTACGCCCAGTACCTGCGGGCCTATTCCGAGGCGCGGGGCGTCCGGCGCACCGAGGGCAAGATCCTGGATGTCGCGTTGCGCGGCGAGGACGGCTTTGTCGAGGCCGTGACCCTGGAAAGCGGCCAGCGGATCGAGGGCGACCTGTTCATCGACTGCTCCGGCTTCCGGGGCCTGTTGATCGAGCAGGCCCTGAAGACCGGCTATGAGGACTGGACCCACTGGCTGCCCTGCGACCGGGCGGCGGCCGTGCCCTGCGACGCGGTGGAGCCGCCCACGCCCTATACCCGCGCCACCAGCGACGAGGCCGGCTGGCGGTGGCGGATCCCCCTGCAGCACCGGGTGGGCAACGGCTATGTCTATTGCAGCAGCTATATCAGCGACGACGAGGCGGCCCGAGTGCTGGTCTCCAAGCTGGACGGCAAGGCTCAGCAGGACCCGCGCTTCCTGCGGTTCGTCACAGGCCGCCGCAAGAAGCAGTGGAACCGGAACGTCGTGGCCATTGGTCTGGCCTCCGGCTTCCTGGAGCCGCTGGAAAGCACCAGCATCCACCTGATCCAGGTGGCCATCTCCATCCTGCTGGAACTGTTCCCCGAGCGCGGCTGCGCCGGCGCCGACCAGGACGAGTACAACCGCGTCATGGACCTGGAGTTCGAGCGCATTCGCGACTTCCTGGTGCTGCACTATCACGCCACCCAGCGCGACGACTCCGCCTTCTGGCGCGACAAGGCCGCCGCCCCCATCCCCGACAGCCTGGCCTACAAGATGGACCTGTTCCGCGATCGGGGCATGGTGGTGAAGTATCGCGACGGCTTCTTCCTGGAGCCCTCCTGGCTGGCCGTCTATCTGGGCCAGAACATCCTGCCGCGCGGCTATGACCCGATGGCCGACGCCGTCGATCCGGGCGAGGCCGCCCGCAAGCTGGCCGAACTGAAGGCGGCGGTGCGGCGCACGGCCGAATCCATGCCGGGACACCAGGCGTTTATCGAGAAATTCTGCGACGCGCGGGGGGCGGCATGAGCGCCCCTCCCCTGGGCCGGGTCGCCATCATCGGCGGCGGTGTCGAGGCCTGGATGACGGCCGCCGGCCTGGCCCGCGCCACCGGTGGCCAGGCCGCGATCCGTGTCGTCGAGACCGGGCCCGTCATGACCGGCGCACTGTCCACCCTGCCCTCGCTGCGATCGTTCCACACCCTGCTGGGCCTGGACGAGGCGGCGCTGATGGCCGCCACCCTGGCGACCTACAGGCTGGGCTCGCGGTTCAGCGGCTGGACGCCGGGCGCCAGCTTCTGCGACGCCTTCGGCGAGATCGGGGCCAGTCTGGAGGGCGTCGGCTTCCACCACTACTGGAGCCGCCTTCGCCTGGCCGGCGACGCCACGCCGCTGGATGACTACAGCCTGGCCGCCGTCATCGCGCGGCTGGGCCGGTTCGCAGGCCCCGACCCCGATCCGCGATCACCGCTGTCGACCCTGACCTATGGCCTGCACCTGGACGCCGGCCTCTATGTGGACGTGCTGCGGCGCCTGGCCCTGCAGGGCGGCGTGGCCGCCAGCGCCGGCGAGGTCGCAGAGGTGGTTCGCGACGGCCAGAGCGGCCACATCGCGGCTGTGGCGCTGGCCGACGGCGAGCGTGTCGAGGCGGAACTCTTCGTCGACTGCACAGGCCCTGCCGCCCTGCTGATGGGAGACGAACCGTTCGAGGACTGGTCGACCCTGCTGCCCGCCGACCGCGCCGTGCGGATCGCCGCGCCGGTCTTGAGCGACGCGCCGCCCCTCACCGAGATCGAGGCGACCGCCGAAGGCTGGCGCTGGCGGATCCCGCTGCGCGACCGACTGGATGGCGGCCTGACCTATCGCGCCGAACTGACCAGCGACGCGGCGGCCGTGAAGGCGGCCTGGGCCGGCCTGCCTGCAGAGGGCGCCTCGGAGCCCCGGTTCATGACGATCCGCAACGGCCGGCGGGCCCGCGCCATGGTCGGCAACTGCGTGGCCATCGGCGGCGCGGCCGGCAGGGTCGAGGCCGTGGACGGCGCCGATGTCCACCTGATCCAGAGCGGCGTCACCCGCCTGATCGCCCTCTTCCCCCGCCCCGGCGGCGCGCCGGTGGCCGCCGAAGAGTATAACCGCCTGGGCGGGGAGACGTTCGAACGCGTCCGCGACATGGCCATCCTGCATTATCGCCGCGCCGGCCGCCGTGACGGCGCGATCTGGGACCTGGGCCGCGACGCCCCCGTTCCCGACAAGCTGGCCTATCGGATCGCCCAGTTCGAGAGCCGCGGCCGGGTGGTGATGTATGACGAGGAGAGCTTCCTGGAGCCCAGCTGGATCGCCGCCTTCATCGGTCACGGCGTGCTGCCGGGGCGCTACGATCCGCTGGCCGACAGGATGCCGCTGGAGCGCGCGCGCATGACCCTGGACCGCATGCGGCAGATCTTCCGCCAGACGGCCGAGCGGGCGCCGACCCATGCGGCGGCGCTGGCGCGGGTGGCCCCATGAACAGCAATCCCGTCCGCAAGGTCCTGATCGTCGGCGGCGGCACGGCCGGCTGGATGACGGCCGCCGCCCTGGCCAAGGTGCTCAAGGGCGTCGAGGTCACCCTGATCGAAAGCGACGCCATCGCGACCGTCGGCGTCGGCGAGGCGACGATCCCGCCGATCACCACCTTCAACCAGATCCTGGGCCTGGACGAAGCCGACTTCATGCGGGCCACAAAGGCCAGTTTCAAGCTGGCCATCGAGTTCGTCGACTGGACGGCGCCGGGCTCGCGCTACCTGCACCCGTTCGGCGGCTTTGGCCTGGATATCGAGGCCATCAAGTTCCACCAGTTCTGGCTGAAGGCCCAGTCGCAAGGGTCCACCCAGCCCCTCGACGACTTCAACCTGTCGGCCACGGCGGCGCGGATGGGCCGGTTCATGCTGCCCAGCAAGGACCCCGGCCAGGTGCTGTCGAGCCTGAAATACGCCTTCCATTTCGACGCCGGGCTCTATGCTCGCTACCTACGCGACTACGCCGAAAAGCGCGGGGTGATCCGCCGCGAGGGCAAGGTGGTGGATGTGTCCCTGCGCGGCGAGGACGGCTTCATCACCTCGGTCACCACCGACGGCGGCGCGGTGATCGAGGCCGACCTGTTCATCGACTGCTCGGGCTTTCGGGGTCTGCTGATCGAGCAGGCGCTGGATACGGGCTTCGAGGACTGGGGCCACTGGCTGCCCAACGATCGCGCCGTCGCCATGCCGTGCGAGACCGGCGGCGACGGCCTGACGCCCTATACCCGGGCCACGGCCGATACGGCCGGCTGGCGCTGGCGCATCCCGCTGCAGCACCGCACCGGCAACGGCTATGTCTATTCCAGCCAGCACATCAGCGACGACGACGCTGTGGCCCGTCTGCGCGCCACCCTGGACGGGCCGGCCCGGGCAGAGCCCAATTTCATCCGGTTCCGGGCCGGGCGGCGCAAGCAGATCTGGGTCAAGAACTGCGTCGCCATCGGCCTGGCCTCGGGCTTCCTGGAGCCGCTGGAGAGCACCAGCATCCACATGATCCAGGCGGGGATCACCAAGCTGCTGGCCCTTTTCCCCGACAAGGGTTTCGATCCGGTCGAGATCGCCGAATACAACCGCCTGACCATCCTGCAGACCGAGCTGATCCGCGACTTCATCATCCTGCATTTCAAGGCCAATGAGCGTCCCGAGCCCTACTGGAAAAGGGCCCGTGAGATGGCGATCCCCGAAAGCCTGCAGCGCAAGATCGACCTGTTCGCGGCGCGGGGGCGCCTGTTCCAGTCGGACTATGACCTGTTCGCCGAGCCCTCGTGGATCGCCGTGATGCTGGGCCAGAACATCCGGCCGCGAAACTATGATCCGCTGGTCGACACCCTGGACGAGCAGCTGGTGCGCGGCCAGATGCAGCGTCTGGCCGCCCTGGTGCGCCAGACGGCGGAGGCCCTGCCGACCCACGAAGCCTTCATCGCCCGCTACTGCGCCGCGCCCGACCTTGAGAAAGCCCGATGACCAGCGTCAACCGTCTTCGCAAGGTCGTCATCGTCGGCGGCGGCACCGCCGGCTGGATGACCGCCGCCGCCCTGGGCCGCTTCCTGACCCGCGACGGTCAGACGGAGGTAACCCTGGTGGAATCCGAGGCCATCGGCACCGTGGGCGTCGGCGAATCGACGATCCCGCAGATCAACATCTTCAATCGCATGCTGGGCGTCGACGAGAACGAGTTCGTTCGCAAGACCAAGGCCACCTTCAAGCTGGCCATCGAGTTCGTTGACTGGAAGGCGATCGGTCACAGCTATCACCATCCGTTCGGCCCCTATGGCGTCGACATGGAAGCCGTCTCGTTCCACGCCTATTGGCTCAAGCTGCACGGCCAGGGCCTGGAGCCAGACCTTGGGGCCTATTCGCTCAATGCCGTCGCGGCCCGGCAGAACCGGTTCATGCGTCCCAACGGACAGGCCAATTCGCCGCTGGGCGCGATCGCCTATGCCTTCCAGTTCGATGCCGGCCTCTATGCCCGCTATCTGCGCGACTATGCCGAGGCGCGCGGGATCGGGCGGCAGGAGGGCAAGATCACCACGGTGCAGCAGGACGACCTGACCGGCTTCGTCACCTCGGTCACCCTGGAGAGCGGCGAGATCATCGAGGGCGATCTGTTCATCGACTGCTCGGGCTTCCGCGGCCTGCTGATCGAGCAGACCCTGCAGACGGGCTATGAGGACTGGTCGCACTGGCTGCTCAATGACCGCGCCGTCGCTGTGCCCTGCACCCTCGGCGGATCGAACGCCCCGGTCACCCGCGCCACCGCCCGGCCGGCCGGCTGGCAATGGCGCATCCCGCTGCAGCACCGCCTGGGCAACGGCTATGCCTATTCCAGCGCCCATATCAGCGAGGATGAGGCCACGGCCTATCTGCTGGCCCATCTGGACGGCGAACCCCTGGCCGCGCCCAACCAGATCCGCTTCACCGCCGGCCGCCGCAAGAAGAGCTGGAACAAGAACGTGGTCGCCATCGGACTGGCGGCCGGCTTCATGGAGCCGCTGGAAAGCCAGTCGATCCACCTGATCCAGGTGGGTATAGCCCGGCTGCTGGCCATGTTCCCCGATCGCGATTTCCGCCAGCCTGACATCGACCGCTACAATCGGGTGATGGCCTTTGAGTACGAGAAGATCCGCGACTTCATCATCCTGCATTTCAAGGCCACCCAGCGGAACGACACGCCCTACTGGGACTATCTGCGGGAGATGAGCGTCCCCGACTATCTGACCGACAAGATCGCCATGTTCGAAAGCTATGGCCGGATCTTCCGCGAGAACGACGAGCTGTTCAACGACACCTCGTGGTTTGCGGTCATGGTCGGCCAGGGCCTGCTGCCCAGGGGCTATGACCCGATGGTCGACGTGATGAGTGACGAGGAACTGGTCCGGCGCATGGCCGACATCAAGTCGGTGATCGCCAAGTCGGCCGAGGTGATGCCGGGGCATTTCGAGTTTATCAAGGCAAACTGCGACGCGATGGGGTGAGGCCGGCGCGCCGGCGCCCTGTGTCATTTCGTCCCGCCGCCCTTCATTGAAACGTCCAGTCCATGCGTGCATGGTCAAGAGCCTGAATCAGGCGGGGGCGCGGCATGTTGATTCTCGATACCGCACCAGACCTTGAGCGGCGGCGTCTCGCGGCGCTCTGGGCGTTGGACATTCTCGACACCCTCGATGAGGACGGCTTCAACGACCTGGTCGCCGAGGTCTCCGAGACCTGCGACACGCCGATCTCCCTAATTTCACTGGTCGACACTGACCGCCAGTGGTTCAAGGCGCGGGTCGGAATCGACGCTCAGGAAACCCCGCGCGACGTGGCCTTCTGTAACCACGCCATCCAGACGCCGGCGCTGTTCGTGGTCGAGGATGCGACCCAGGATCCCCGCTTCCTGGACAATCCCCTGGTCACCGGGGCGCAGGGCATTATGGCCTATGCCGGCGCGCCCCTGACCACGGTCGATGGTTTGCGGATCGGCACGATATGCGCCATCGACACCCGGCCCAAGCGCTGGACGCCGCGCGAGTTGCGCTGCCTGGAACGCCTGTCGCGCGTCGCCATGACCATGATCGAGAGCCGGGCCGGCGCCCGGGTCGCCGTCGCCCAGATCCAGGCGCTCGAGGACTTGCGTCGAAGCGACCAGCGCTATCGGACCATCATCGCCGCCATGCGCGAAGGCGTAGTGCTGCAGGACCAGGCCAGCGTCATTGTCGAGCACAACGCCCATGCCGCACTGCTGCTGGGCATGACCAGCGACCAGCTGGCCGGCCGTTCCTCGGCGGATCCCGACTGGAGCCTGATCACGGCCGAGGGCGCGCCCCTGACCGTAGACCAGCAGCCTTCGATGCAGTGCCTGAGCACAGGCAAGCCGGTTCTGGATTTCATGCTGGGTGTCAATCTGCCCAACCGCGAGCAGCGCTGGTTGAACGTCAACTCCCTGCCGATCTTCGAGGGCGACGACGCCGCCCCCGCCCAGACCCTGACCACCTTCGTCGACATCACCCAGCTGAAGCGTCAGGAGGTCGCCCTGACCGAAGCGGTCGCCGCCGCCGAGCGGGCCAGCGCGGCCAAATCGACCTTCCTGGCCAATGTCAGCCACGAGATCCGCACCCCGCTCAACGGCGTCATCGCCCTGGCCAAGGCCCTGTCGCGCCTCAACATGCCCGACCGCCAGCGCGAGATGGTGGACATCATCGTGCACTCGGGCGAGTCGCTGGAGCGCATCCTCAACGACCTGCTCGACATCGCCAAGATCGAGGCCTCGCGCATGGAGCTGGAGATCGCGCCGTTCGATCTTGCGGCCGAGATCCATACCTGCACCGACCTGATGCGCCTGCGCGCCGACGGCAAGGGCATCGCCTTTGATGTCGCCTTTTCGCCCGAGGCGAACGGCTTCTTCCTGGGCGACGCCTTGCGGCTGCGACAGGTGATCGCCAATCTGACGGCTAATGCCATCAAGTTCACCGACAGCGGCGGTGTCAGCCTGATCGTCGAGGTCGAGACCCTCGCGGCGGAAGACTGCCGGCTGAAGGTCACCGTCAACGACACCGGCATCGGCCTGGACCCGGATGTGCTGCCTCGGCTGTTCGAGCGCTTCGTGCAGGGCGACGACACCGTCACGCGGCGCTTTGGTGGCACCGGACTGGGCCTGGCCATCTGCAAGACCCTGGTGATCCTGATGGGCGGCGAGATCGAGGCGCGGGCGCTTCCCGAAGGCGGCAGCAGCTTTGCCTTCAGCTTGCCCCTGCGCCGCGCCGAAGCGCCCGCTGCGGCCGCCCCTGAACAGGGCGCCCCAGCGCTGAGCATGGATCAGCGTCTTCGCGTCCTGTTGGCCGAAGATCATCCCGTCAATCGCCGGGTCGTCGAACTGCTGCTCGAACCGCACAAGGTCGAGCTGGTGATGGCCGAGAACGGGGCCGAGGCCTTTGCCAAGTTCAGCGAGTCGCAGTTCGACGTTGTCCTGATGGACATGCAGATGCCGGTGATGGACGGCCTGTCGGCTACGGCCAGTATCCGCCGCTGGGAGGCGACGATGCAAAGACCTCCGACGCCGATCATCATGATGACGGCCAACGCGTCTACCGACCACCGCGAACAGGCGATGGTCGCCGGCGCCGACGGGTTCATCACCAAGCCGGTCACGCCAGACAGCCTCTATGCCGGGATCGACGCCGCCTTGTCGCTCAGCACCGCAGCAGCCTGAGCCCGCTGCGCCGACAGGCGCAACAAGGTCTGACCTATAGCTTTTGTCCTTAACGGCCCCCGTCGGGTTCAATGCCCCTGGCGGGCTGCGATCTGCCATGCGCCGGCAACGCGGCGGGATTCGACGCCTGTGGGGCGGTGCGCGGCCCGCAAGGTATGACCACATTGACTTGAAAGGCCTTACCTCTTAACTCTGCAATCCTGTGACCGCTACCACCGCAAGGCGGCCAAGGACGAACGAGCGCGTACAGCGCCGTCTCAAGGGGAGAGAAACATGCCTTCATCCGCACGCCACAATGCCGGCCGTCGCCTGGCCCTGATCGGCGCCACCTGCCTGTCGTCCGCTTTCATGGGTCTCGCCGCCCAGGCCCAGACCCCTGCAGGCGGGGCGGCCGCAGCGCCCGACACCGTCGAGGAAGTGATCGTCACCGGCTTTCGCAAGAGCCTGACCGACGCCACCAACGCCAAGCGCGACAGCGTCTCGTTCACCGAATCCGTCTTCTCCGAGGACATCGGCAAGTTTCCGGACGCCAATATCGCCGAGTCGCTGAACCGCATTCCCGGCGTGCAACTGACCCGCGAGATCAACGGCGAAGGCCTGAACGTCGCCATCCGCGGCCTGGGCACCAACTTCACCAAGGTTCTGCTGAACGGCGCCCAGGCGGCCGTGGCCTCGTCGGGCCGCACCGACAGCCAGAACCAGAACCGCGAAATCGATCTGGACCTCTATCCGACCGAACTGTTCACCCGTCTGGACGTCCACAAGACCCCGACCGCCGGTCAGGTCGAGGGCGGCGTCGCCGGCGTGGTCAACATGCGCAGCGCCCGGCCGTTCGACTACAAGGCCGCCGGCCAGCTGACCTATTCGATCCAGGCCGGCAAGAACAACCAGGCCGACGACATCAGCCCGCGCGGCTCGCTGATCGGCAGCAAGACCTGGGAAACCCCGGTCGGCGACATCGGCGTGCTGGCGGGCGTGGCCATCGCCCGCAACAAGTCGACCACCGAGGGTTTCGAGACCATCGGCTGGACCAACGCCAACATGAGCTGCACGGGCTGTAATACGACCGGCGGCAACGGCTTCAACTGGGCCTCGACCGTCCCGGCCGGCGTCACCAGCAATGGTCTGACGCCCGGTCAGACAGTCGACACCGCCCTGCTGGCCTCGCTGAACCCGGGCACCAGCCTGGTGCAGCTGAGCGACGCCCTGATCCCGCGTCTGGGCCGCGACAGCTGGAGCTCGGGCGAGCGCAACCGCGACTCGCTGATCGTCTCGCTGGAATGGCGTCCCAACGACGCCCTGAATGTCTATCTCGACACGATGTACAGCCAGGCCAGCCGCGAGTTCGAGCGGATCGACATGAACTGGGTGGTGCGCAACTCCAACTTCATGGTCCCGGTGGGCGTCAAGGTCGACGCTAACAATGTCGTCACCGAGGGCAGCTTCCTCAACTCGCAGTTCTTCCTGGAATATCGTCCCTACAAGGAAGACGTCGAGGTTCTGAACCTGAACCCAGGCTTCACCTGGCGCCCGACCGACTGGCTGAAGCTGGACGGTCAGGTCAACTGGAGCCGCAGCGTCTTCTTCCGCGAGGCCCCGACCGTGCTGTTCAACAGCCCGCTGGGCCAGGGCATGACGGTGACCTATGCCAATAACGGCGGCGATCGCCCCTCGATCAAGCCGAGCAAGAACCTCAACGATCCCGCCCTGGGCTGGGTCTGGGCCGGCGGCCGCGTCAACATCCAGAACGAGAAGCGCGTCACCTCCACCGAGGGCGCCCACTTCGACCTGACGATCGGCGACGACAAGGCGATGAACTTCAAGGTCGGCGCCGCCTATGACGACGTCAGCCGCTCGATCACCGCCATCGACAACAGCGGCCGCTGGCAGACCTTCACCTGCGGCGGCGGCGGCGTCACCCCGCAGAGCCCGGCGCCGACCCCGGTCCCCGGGTGCGACGGTCGCGCCGGCTCGGCCGTCCCGCTGGCCAGCCTGGCCAGCTACATCACCCCCGGCCCGCTGGGCTTCGTGACGCTGGACAAGGACAAGTTCTTCAACGCCACAAACTATGACGCCTTCAACGCGGCGGCGCCCTTCTCCAACTCGGCCGCCACGGGCGCGGCCTCGGGCTTCATCCGCGAGAAGACCACCGGCGCCTATGCCGAATTCAACGGCGTCACCCAGGTGCTGGAGCGCGACCTGCGGATCAATGGCGGTGTGCGCTACTACAACACCGAGCAGACCATCCAGGGTCCGCAGACGGTGAACGGCGTCACCTCGTTCCTCAGCCGCGTCACCAAGTATGACGGCATGCTGCCCTCGTTCAACGCGGCCTGGAACCTGAAGGAAGACATCGTCCTGCGGATGAGCGCCTCGCGCACCATCACCCGCCCCAACCCGTCGGCCATGCTGCCGGGCACCACCTTCAGCGACCCCTCGGCCCAGCAGGCCAACCAGGGCAATCCGAACCTGCAGCCCTATCTGTCGAACAATGTCGACTTCGGCGGCGAATGGTACACGGGCGGCGCGGGCTATGTGGGCGTGGCCCTGTTCCGCAAGGAGCTGACCGGCTTTACCGTCAGCGGCAACAACACCATCCCGTTCCTGCAACTGGGCGTGCCCTACGACCAGCTGACCAATCTGCAACAGCAGGCGATCACCAACCGGGGCGGCCCCAGCGCCGCGACGGTCACGGTCAGCCAGCAGGTCAATGCCGATGGCGTCCTGACCATCCAGGGCCAGGAAGTCACCTGGGTGCAGCCGCTGGACTTCCTGCTCGACGGCGCCGGCTTCACCGCCAACGCCACCCATGTCGAGCAGAACCCGCGCGGCAACGGCGCGCCGGCCAAGGCCGTGGGCGTCTCGCCCTGGGCCTATAACGTCACCGGTTACTATGAGAACCACGGCGCGACGGTTCGCCTGTCCTATGTCTGGAACGACGCCCAGATCTCGTCGGGTCCCAACCAGAACGGCATTCCGCTGGCCGAACTGGGCACGGACGCCCGGGGTCAGTGGGACCTGTCGGCCAGCTATCAGTTCGAGACCCTGCCGACCTCGCCGCGTGTGACCCTGGACGTGATCAACATCACCGAAGAGCCGCAGCGCAGCACCTTCCAGTACGACAACGCCGCCTTCACCTTCTACCAGCCCGGTCGCCAGATCGTGCTGGGCATCCGCGGCAAGTTCTAGGTTTCGCCGACCCCGCCGCCGCGTACCCACGCGGCGGCGGGCCTTTCTCCCCTCACCACCTTTCGCGCGCCCCGCCTTCCCAGGGCCGCGTGATATTCGCGGCGCATTCCCCTCCCGGAATGCGCCGTTTTTTTATGCGGCGAGCGCGCCTAGGCGGACGCCCGCGCCCGGGCCGCCGCCGCGACCACAGCCGCGACGAAGGCGGCGTGAACGCCCTGGGGCATGTCGTGGCCCATGCCCTCGATGATCCGCAGCTCCGCGCCCGGGATCGTCGCGGCGGTGTCCTTGCCACCATCCAGGCGGACCAGCGGATCGGCGTCGCCATGCAAGACGATGGTCGGCGCCGTGATGGTCTTCAGGGCCTCCCGGCGGTCGCCGGACCCGATCACGGCGCACATCTGGCGCGCCATGCCGACGGGATGGTGGGCTCGTTCGATGGCGGCCTTCAGCTTGGGGCGTTCAAGGGCCGGGTCGACCGGCCAGGCCGGGCTCTGGATGACGATCTGAGCCTTCAGGGCGTGGTCGGTCAGGCTGTCGATATCGGTCGCCTCGGGGCGGACATACAGGATCGCCAGCGCCTCGGGCGTCGCCGGCGGCAATGCCGGATTGCCGGTGGTCGACATCACCGAGACCAGTGACAGCACCCTGGCCGAATGTCGCGCCGCCAGCGTCTGGCCGATCATGCCGCCCATCGAGACCCCGGCCACGTGGGCGCGCTCAATGCCCAGAGCGTCGAGCAGACCCGCGGCGTCGTCGGCCATGTCTTCGAGCAGGTAAGGAACGTCCGGCTTGCGGCCGCCCGCTATGGCCGTGAACACCGCCGGCATGTCCGGCGCGCCGGCTTCGTCGAGCCAGGTGGACAGGCCGATGTCGCGATTGTCGAAGCGGACAACCCGAAAGCCCTCGCCCACCAGCTGCTCGACGATCTCCATCGGCCAGCGCGTCAGCTGCTGGCCCAGGCCCATGACCAGCAACAGCGGCTCGCCGTCGTCGTGGCCATGCACGTCATATTCGATCTCGATACCGTTGGCGGCGACCCTGGCCATTTGCGTCTGCTCCCTTTTGAGGGGAGCTTACGGACGCGATGAAGCGGGTCAAACAGTTGTTGGGCTGCCTAGATCCCCGGCGCGTAGGGGAAGCTCATCGCCTGATAGGCCTCCAGCGACAGCGGCGGCGCGTTTTCGCCCGCCGGCAGCGGGCGCTGCGAGAAGGTCTGGAACCAGGACACCGAGGCGTCGCGCCACCACTGGGCCTCGCTGCGCTGGATCTTCAGGAAGGCGGCGACCTGAGCGTGGCGCTCGGCATCGACATAGGGGGCCATGTCACCCCAGGTCTCGCCCATGGCGTCCACCCCGGCCACGCCGCGCGAATAGTGGGTGACCAGGCCGTCCCACAGGGTCTGACCCGACTTCAGGCGATAGTCCCACGGCAGGTGGTGGAACCACAGCAGGTCCTTCTCGTCGACGCAGTTGAGGTCAGCGAAACAGGCCCCGACCGGGGCCGCATATTGCGCCACCGCGTTGCTGCCCTTGGCGGTGCGGTCAAAGCCGACCCCGTTCGCCCCGGCCTTGGCGTAATAGACACTGGTCCAGTCGGCGCGCTCGCCGCCGCTGACCCAGGGACCCGGGCCATAGTGGTGGCTGCGGCCCATCTGATGGTGCAGGCCCAGCGGCGTCATGTAGTCGACCACGGTCTCGCGCGAACTCATCATCATGTCGACGACCGGCGTCACGAAGCGCTTGTCGTTGCTGAAGGTCATCCTGGCCCAGTCGGCGGCGATATCGCGGCTGGAAGCTTCGGGATCCCAGGCCAGCCGGCCAAAGACGTACCAGTTGGCCTGGTCGAAGTGCGAGCCGCTCCAGTTGCGGTCCACGCCGATATTGGCCACGCCGGCCATGGCGGTCAGCTTGCGACCGTCCAGCGCGCCCTCGACCACCTTGGCCACCGTCGAGCCCTTGCCCTTGGCGAAGGTGTCGGCCCGCAGGGTCTCCTCGTACATCGGGCCCAGATAGGCCAGGTGGGTGGCGAAGCCGAGATATTCCTTGGTGATCTGGAACTCCATGCCGAGGTTGGATTTGGGCATGGCCCCGAACAGCGGGTGGAAAGGCTCGCGCGGCTGGAAGTCGATCGCGCCGTTCTTGACCTGGATCACCACATTGTCGCGGAACTGGCCGTCGAACGGCTTGAACTCCGAATAGCCCTGCTTGGCGCGATCGTCAGGCTGCTCGTGCGAATAGACAAAGGCCCGCCAGATCACGACGCCGCGCGATCCGATGGCGTCGGCCAGCGTGTTGGCGCCGTCCACGTGGGTCGCGCCATAGTCCTGGGGACCGGGCTGCCCCTCGGAATTGGCTTTCACGAGGAAGCCGCCGAAGTCGGGAATGACCTTGTAGATCTCGTCGGCCTTGGCCTTCCAGAACGCCTTCACGGCCGGGTCGCGCGGGTCGGCGGTCTTCAGGCCGCCGATCTCGATGGGCGAGGAAAACCGCGCCGTCAGATAGACCTTGATGCCATAGGGCCGGAACACGTCGGCCAGGGCCCCGGCCTTGGCGATCCAGGGCGCGGTCAGGCTGACGGACTTGGCGTTGACGTTGTTCAGAACCGTGCCGTTGACGCCGATCGAAGCGTTGGCGCGGGCATAGTCGACATAGCGCGGGTCGGCGCTGTAGGCCGGCAGCTTCCACCAGTCCCAGATCGACTGGCCCGCATAGCCGCGCTCGACGCTGCGATCCAGGTTGTCCCAGTGGTTGAGCATCCGCAAGCGGACCTTGGGAGCGGACGCGATGTTCAAGTTATCCACAGGCTGGCGGGTCTGGATCAGCGACAGGTAGCGGTAGACGCCATAGAGGGCGCCGACGTCGCGGTTGGCGGCGATCACCGTGGTCGCCTTGCCGTCCACGCTCAGGGTGCGGATCAGATAGCCCTCGTCGCCGGCGGCCTGCAGCGGCAGGGCCAGCCTGGCGATGGCGGGCGAGCTGGCCGGCGTGCCGATCAGGATGACGCGGCCCGTCTGCGGTGAGGGCGCACCGACCAGGCCGGTGAGACCGCGTTCCAGCTCGGCCCGGGCCACCTTCAGGGTCGGGGTGTCGGCGACGGGCGCGATGACGGCAGGCGCATAGCCGGCCGTGGCCTCAACGGGTCGATAGCGCAGCCACAGGTCATGGCCATCCTCGGCATGGGCGACGGGAGCCGTCAGCAGCAATAGGCCGGTGAGGATCGCAACTAACCGCATCAGTCCACTCCCTGATCTTTCTCTTCCCCGCTCTCCCCGGCGAAAGCCGGGGCCCAGATCGAACCCGGTGGCGCCGCAGTCCTGGCGAGGCCCAAGGCGCGTCACCGCTCACCTTCCGGGATGAATCTGGGCCCCGGCTTTCGCCGGGGAGAGCGGCTTCTTTGAAACAGTCGTCCCATCCTACAGGAAGAGGTCGACACGCCTACATGTAGTGGTCTGACCACTGGGTTGACAACCCATTCCCCACCGTTAAACCGAGGGTCATGTCCAAGATCATCGCCGCCAAGACCATCGTCACCTGCCCGGGCCGCAACTTCGTCACGCTGAAGATCGTGACCGAGGACGGGACCTACGGCGTCGGCGACGCCACGCTGAACGGGCGCGAACTGGCGGTCGAGGCCTACCTGACCGAACATGTCATCCCCTGCCTGATCGGCCGCGACGCGCACACGATCGAGGACATCTGGCAGTATCTCTACAAGGGCGCTTACTGGCGTCGCGGCCCGGTGACGATGTCGGCCATCGCGGCGGTCGACATGGCGCTGTGGGACATCAAGGGCAAGGTCGCCGGCCTGCCCCTGTATCAGCTGCTGGGCGGGGCCTGCCGCTCGAGCGTCATGGTCTATGGCCACGCCAATGGCGAGACGATCGACGAGACCCTGACCAACGCCGCCGCCTATGCGCAGCAGGGCTACAAGGCCATCCGCCTGCAGTCGGGCGTGCCCGGCATGAAGGGGACCTACGGCGTCTCCAAGGACAAGTTCTTCTACGAACCGGCCGACAGCGACCTGCCCAAGGAAACCATCTGGTCGACCGAGAAATATCTGCGGGCCGTGCCCGAACTGTTCAAGGCCGCCCGCGAGCGGTTGGGCTGGGACATTCACCTGCTGCACGACGTCCATCATCGCCTGACCCCAATCGAGGCTGGCCGTCTGGGCAAGGACCTGGAGCCCTATCGTCCCTTCTGGATGGAAGACTGCACCCCGGCCGAGAACCAGGAGAATTTCCGGCTGGTGCGCCAGCACACCACCACCCCTCTGGCCGTGGGCGAGGTGTTCAATTCGATCTGGGACTGCAAGACCCTGATCCAGGAACAGCTGATCGACTATATCCGCGCCACCGTGGTGCATGCCGGCGGCATTACCCACCTGCGCAAGATCGCCGGCTTCGCCGACCTCTACAACGTCCGCACCGGCTGCCACGGGGCTACCGACCTGTCGCCGATCAGCATGGCCGCAGCCCTGCACTTCGACCTGTCGATCCCTAATTTCGGCATCCAGGAATACATGCGCCACACGCCCGAGACCGACGCGGTGTTCCCCCATGCCTACACCTTCGAGGACGGCATGCTGCATCCGGGCGAGGCGCCGGGCCTGGGCGTGGATATCGACGAAACCCTGGCGGCCGGCCATCCCTACAAGCGCGCCTATCTGCCGGTGGCCCGCCGCGAAGACGGCGCGATGCATGACTGGTGAAACGGATCGGCAAACCGCCGCTACGGGAAAAGGGCGAGCGAAGGTCGAGAATCTGCGTGATACTTGAGGTGCAACAGATCTGAACCGGCGTCCGCGCCACCCGAGATTAGAAGCACTGTCCATGGCCGATAACGTCAAGCTCTACCGCCGCATCGCCGACACCGTGGCCGACGCCATCGAGGCCGGGCACTACAAGCTCGGCGACCGCCTGCCGACCGAGCGCGAACTGGCCGAGCAGTTCGGGGTCAGCCGCCCCACCCTGCGCGAGGCGATGATCGCCCTGGAAATGCTGGGCATGATCGAGGCCCGCCATGGCCTGGGCATCTATGTCACCAGCAATGCCCGCCCCGCCGCCCCGCCCCACGAGATCGACTTCGAGATCGGCGCCTTCGAGCTGATCGAGGCCCGCCGCCTGTTCGAGGGCGAGGCCGCCGCCCTGGCCGCCACCTCGATTGACGACGCCCAGCTGGCCCAGCTGGAGGCCCTGATGGTGCGGATGCACGAGGAAGAGGAAATCACCGGCGAGGACGCCGACCGCGAGTTCCACATGATCATCGCCCGGGCCACCGGCAACGGCGCGATCATCGCCACCATCGAGAACCTGTGGGACTGGCGCAACCGCTCGCCCCTGGCCCGCAACATCCTGGCCCGCGCCCGCGGCATGGGCCTGGAGCCCCGCATCAACGAGCACCGCCGGGTGTTCGAGGCCCTGAAGGCCCGCGACCCCGCTGCCGCGCGACAGGCGATGCGCGACCACCTGGAACGGGTGATCGAACACCTGCTGCACGCCACCGAGACCGAGGCCGTCCAGCGCGCCAAGCAGGAAACCAGCACGCGGCGCGATGCGATCGCCAAGCGGGTGGCGATCTAGGCGCGGTGCCACCTGCTAGGCGAAGAGCCGCGATCAGGCTCCTTGTATCGTGGCCCCACGGCCGACAACCGAGAAGGAGTGGCGGAGAAAGTTACCCCGGCCGCGCCACCAAAAGACCTCTTAGAACAGCTTATAGGAGAAGCCGATTTCCAAGGTCTGGTCATCCTTGCGGTCGAATGGCAGCTTGCCGGTGCTGTAGCCGACGAACAGGTCTTTGCCCAAGCCGAAACGAACCGTGGCCAGCTGATGAAGGTCAAGATCAACGGCCTTGATCACCGTGGGCGCGTCGAGCTCCTTGAACAGGCGATAGTTGAACTCGATCGTCGGCACCATGTCCCAGCCGGTGCGGAACATGTACAGCGCCTCGATATCCAAGCGCTCATAGTCGTCCAGATCGGTCACGCCTAGCGCCTTTTGACGCTCCTTGTCCTCGCCCGGCTCGACGAGGCCATACTTGAGATCGAGGCCCAAGAAGTCGTTGGACGCCAATAGATCGCGTTGTCCGTAGCTGCCTCGCGCGCCCCAAACCACCTGCTCGTTCTCGAAGCCTTGATCGGTCTCGCCCTTGACGAAGCCGCCAACCAGTAACCGACCCCAGCCGGTCTCATAGCCTGGGTCCCAGTCGATATTCAGGCCTAGAGAAAGATCCAGAAAGTTTTTTGGATTGCGTTCCGCATCGGCCGTGGCCGTGCCTGATCCATCGACCGAGAACGTCACTGCTCCCCGGCTGGGCGTGGGGTCCGGTAAAGCGTTTCCCCTGTCGGAACTGGATAGGTCCTTGAGCTTGAACGTCTTCTGGTAAGCGTATTCCAACGCCACGGTGGCCCCGGCGTCAGCGCTGGAGTCCAGCACCTTCGGCTCGATCGTGAAGCCTTCCTTCGGATCCTCGGCGGCGCTGGCGACGCCAGCGATCAGGGCAGCGGTAATCGCGCCCGCTAGAACGGTAAAGCCCTTCATCACTCGCTCCTATTCGTTTGGAAACTTCAGGCTCTTGTCGACCACCTCGGCCAACTTCTTGAGCGTGGCGTCCTTGGACGCGAAGACGGCTTCAACATCATCGAGCATCTTGTAGGATTCCTTGGCCGCCTCCTCCTTCAAGACAGTGTAGTTCTTGATCAGCAGGTACCAGAATTTCTTGGCGGCTTGGGACGCAGCCAACTTCAGAAGAGCGTCGTTGCCTGTGGTCTGAGGCCAGTAAAATAAACTGGACATTTCGACATCCGAAGCCTTTTCAAAGGGAATGTCCGAGTCCTCGAACTCGTTCATGAACTTATCCCCTTCGAGAATCTTGTAGGTCGCGACGCAGGCCATTTTGCTGTCGGACCAAGCGTATTCGCTTTTGACTGGCGCCTTAGCCATCTTCACCTCCCGCTGAGCCGGGCGACGCGCACCCAACCATCTGACGAACCGGCCTGAGAATGCCGCCAGGGTTGTATAACACGATTATGCAGAAGGTTAACAAGCGTTGCTGTTTCGGCACGAAGAGAGTGACGGGCCAACGCCGCACGCTCTCCACCGACCCCAGATAGCCGCTCTCCGCCGGCCGCAGGCGGCGGTCGGGGAGAGCGGAAGCAAGGCTCAGTTCACATCCATCTCGAACGGCACGGCCGGCAGGCCCGCGCTGTCGAAGAGGTTGAACGTCGGGCTGTCGGCCCAGGCGAACCGCACCTTGGCGGCCTCAGCGCCGGCTGGAGCGGTCAGCACGACGCTCGCCCTGTCGATCCGGGCGTCGGCCCAGCGGCAGGCCTTGGCGGCGTCGCAGAGCTCGAAGCCAATCACCCGGTCCGACCCGCGCGAGACCAGCGTCCCGCCGATCTGGTCGAAACCAACGACGACCGTGTCCCCGACCCGCTTGGCCGAGACCGGCGCCGGCCCCGTGGTCACGGCGTCGCCTGCGATGCGGCGGGCGGCCAGGGCCAGGCGGCGGCCGACCTCCTGCTTGTTGGCGGGGTGGATGTCGAAGGGGTCGCCGATGTCGGTGGTCACGGCCAGACTCGCCTGCGGATCGGCGACGACGGCCCGACGCTGGGCCTCGCGCAGGGCCGCCGTGCCAAAGGCGCCGGGCGTTGTCGCGAACGCGCCATAGCTGGCCAACTGGGCGATAACGACCGGCATGTCCGGCGCCATGCCCGCGCGGCGCTCGGCGACGAAGGCCGTCTGCAGGGCCGCATAGGTCTGGTCGCGGCCGACATTGGTCTCGCCCTGATACCAGGCCAGTCCGCCGTAGGCGTAAGGCCCCATGGGCGCCAGCATGCCGTTATGGAGGGTCGAGACCCCGGCCAGGGTGTCCCACGGCGCACGGGGCGGATCGGCGCCGACACGGGGCTCGATGCGGTAGGTCCAGACGTTCAGCGCCAGGCGCGTCCCGTCGGCCAGCACCAACGCTCTTTTCGAGGGATCTCCGTACATCCCGCCATTGGCATAGGTGTCATAGGCCGAGACGACGATGGTGTTCCGGCCCGCCTTCAACGCGCCGGCGGCCAGCGGATACGACCGCTCCAGCCACGCGCCCGAGGTCGCGCCGACACCCACGCCATTCAGATAGGTCGCATCCATCTCGTCGACCTGGCCGAGGTTCAGGGTCGCGGCCTGCCGAGCCTGGGCGGCGGTCAGCATCACCTCGGTCTTGAACCAGACCACGCCGTTGAAGGCCGCCAGCTCGGCGACGCCCCAGCGCTCCCAGACGCCCAGGTCCCTGGGTGCGGCTGCCCAGGCGCCGGCGCCTGTCCAGGGCGCGGTCGCGGCCTCGCCCGGATGCTTGGGCGCCCACCAGGCCTTGATCGTCTCACCCCAGCGGCGGCTGGCGGCGGCGGGGTCCTTCAGGGACAGGTTCAGGGTGTCGATGGCTTCGTCATAACCACCGACCTTGCGCAGCGCCGCCGGCGTCATCCAGGCCTCGATCCCCGATCCGCCCCATGAGGCGTGGATCAGGCCCAGCGGGACGTTGCGGGTCTTCTGCAGCTCGCGGGCGAAGTAGAAGCAGCTGGCCGAGAACGAGCCCACGGTGTCCTTCGTCGTCGGCTTCCAGACCGGCGGCTTGGCGAAGTTGGCTTTGGGCGCGCGGCCGTCGGCCTTTTCGATGGTCACCATGCGGATGGCGTCGTTGGGCGCGCCGTTGTTGATCTGGTTCCAGGCGTCGCCGGAGGCCTGGACCTGCATCTCCATGTTCGACTGGCCCGAGCACAGCCAGACATCGCCGGCCAGCACGTCGCGGACGGTCTGGGTCTTGGCCGCCGTACTAGCGGTCAGGTCGTAGGGGCCGCCGGCCGGGGTTGCGGGGAGGTCCAGGCGCCAGGCGCCGTCGGGGCCGGCCGTGGCGCTGGCGGTCTTGCCGGCGAAGGCGACGGTCACGGCCTCGCCCGGCGCTGCGGTTCCGAACACCGGCAGCGGGCGGTCGCGCTGCACCACCGCGTGGTCGGCGAACAGGGCGTTAAGGAGGTCCTGGGCGGCGGCGGGGCCGGTCAGCAGGGCGGCGAGCAGGATCGGTGCGGCGAGGCGCATGCAGATCTCCCTATCGACCGCTCCAACGGCGGTTCTTTGTGCTCAAAAATGCTTGTCATCCCGGCCGGACCCCGGCGAAGGCCGGGGGGAGAGCCGGGACCCAGGGGCCAATGCAGTGCGGTTGCCCCTGGGTCCCGGATAGCCTCTGCGAGGCTTCCGGGATGACAAGATGTTTGGTGGATCAGACCACCGTCAGCGTCGTCTTCTTCAGGTCCACCGAATTGGGCCCGACCATGATCTCGAAGGCGCCCGGCTCGACCACGCGCTTCATCTCCAGGTTCCAGAACCACAGGTCCGACGGCGCGATCTCGAAGGCCACGGTGGTCTTGGCGCCGGCTGCCAGGGTGACGCGCTTGAAGTGCTTCAGCTCCAGCAGCGGACGGGTCACCGAGGCGGCCACGTCGCGGACATAGAGCTGCACCACTTCATCACCCGCGACCTTGCCGGTGTTGGTCACATCCACCTCGACCTTGACCTTCTCGCCCTGGGCGATGCTGGCCCTGGCCAGGCGCGGGGCCGAGATGTCGAAGCTGGTGTAGGAGAGGCCGAAACCGAACGGGTAGAGCGGGCTGGTCTTCTCGTCGAACAGATAGCCCCGGCGCGCGGTGGGCTTGCGGTTGTAGTAGATCGGCAGCTGGCCGACATTGCGGGCGATGCTAACGGGCAGCTTGCCGCCTGGATTGGCGCGGCCAAACAGGATGTCGGCGCCGGCCGTGCCGGTCTGCTCGCCCAGGTACCAGCCCTCGATGATGGCGTCGGCGCGCTGCGCCAGCAGGTTGATCGACAGCGGACGGCCGTTGAGCAGGAACACCACGGTGGGCTTGCCCAGGTCGAAGATCGCCTTGGCCAGGTCGTTCTGCTGGCCGATCAGGTCCAGATCGTTGCGGTCGCCCAGGTGGTTGTCGGCCCAGGCCTCGCGGCTGGTCTGCTCGTTGTCGCCCAGCACCATGACCACGACGTCGGCGTTCCTGGCCACTTCGACGGCCTCGGCGATCAGCCTGGCGTTGACGGCCGGGTCGATCAGCTTGACCTCATCGGCGGCCCAGACGCGGCGCTCGGTGATCCGGACGGCCTCGGCATAGTCGAGTTGGAAGCCCGCCGCCTTGGCCTCGGCGGTCAGCCCTTCCAGCAGCGAGACCACGTGCTTGGGCTCGTCGGAATAGCCGCCGATCGGGGTGTCGCGGGCGTGGGTGCCCAGCAGCGCCATGCGCTTGATCGCCTTGCCGTTCAGCGGCAGCAGGCCCTTGTCGTTCTTCAGCAGCACCACCGACTTGCGCGCGGCTTCGCGGGCCAGGGCGATGGCTTCGACCGTATTGTTCTTGGCCTCGGCGGTCTTCTCGTCGGCATAGGGGTTTTCGAAGAAGCCGCCCTCAAACTTCATCGTCAGCACCCGGGCGACGGCGGCGTCGACCTTCTCCAGCGAGACGCGGCCTTCCTTCACCAGCTGCGGCAGCAGGGCATAGGCCTCACCGTCGGGCAGCTCGACATCGACGCCGGCATTGATCGCCATCACGGCGGTGTCGGCCAGACTGTCGGTCATCTTGTGGCGCGAGATCAGTTCCTTGATGGCGAAATAGTCGCTCTGGACCGAGCCCTGATAGCCCCACTCGGTGCGCAGGATGTCGGTCAGCAGCCAGTGGCTGGCGTGCGAGGGCACCCCGTCGATCTCGTTATAGCTGGGCATCACCGACCGCACGGGCAGCTCCGTCACCGCCCGTTCGAACGGCGGGAAGAAGTTCTCGCGCAGGGTCCGCTCGGCGATCTGGGCGGGGCCAACATTGGTGCCGTTCTCGGGCTGGCCGTGGCCGGTCATGTGCTTGAGGGTGACGAACACCTTGTCTTTGGCCAGCGGCAGGGTCTTGCCTTGGAAGCCGCGAATGGCGGCCAGGCCGATCTCGGCGCACAGGTGCGGATCCTCGCCATAGGTCTCCTCGATGCGGCCCCAGCGCGGGTCTCGGGCCACGTCGACTACAGGAGCCAGGGCCATGTTGGAGCCGCGCGCGCGCATCTCCTTGGCGGCCATCGAGAAGATCTTCTCGACCAGCTCGGTGTCGAAGCTGGAGGCCAGGGCGATGGCCTGAGGATAGCTTGTGGCGTCGCGGGCCACATAGCCGTGCAGGGCCTCGTCATGCATCAGCATCGGGATGCCCAGGCGGGTGTTCTCCATCGACCACTTCTGGGCGGCGTTGGTGTAGCGGGCGGTGTCGCGGGCGTTGCGGCCCTTGGTGCCGTCCTCGACCCCGGCGGCGGCGTCGACCACGACGGCGGGTTTCAGACCCCGGCGGTCGGTCGGACGCGAGATCTGGCCCAGGCCGTTGGGGAAGCTCTTGCCGGCCGCCTCGGCCGAGAACTCGCCTTCAGGCGTCTGGATGGCGGCCTTGGTCAGCCAGATGCCGATCAGCTGGGCGGCCTTCTCCTCGATCGCCATGCGACCCAGCAGGTCCTTGACCCGGGCGTCGACCGGCTGAGTCGGATCCTTGTAGAGCGGCTTGCCGCCTGCGCCCTGCAGGGCGGCGACCGAGACGCCCGGCGCGGTGGCGGCGGCGATGGCGGCGAGGCTGGCGCCGAACAGACGGCGGGTGATGGCGTGTGTCATCTGGTTCGTTTCCCCGGAGGTCTCGTCGTTGGTTGACGGCTGTATGGCCGCCTTGCCGACCACTATGGGGGAGGTTGTCAGACCACTCAAGAAAAGAATGGTAGCGGTCTCATTCATCTAAACCCTCTTCCAGAGGGAGAGGGCGGGGCCCGCGCCGAAGGCGTGGGAGGGTGAGGGGTTACGCCCTCACCCGGAGGCCGGCACGCCGTCAGACGCTGTAACCCCTCACCTCCCACCGCTACGCGGCGGGCCCCTCCTCTCCCTCTGGGAGAGGATCAAGAAGGGGCGATCACCCCTGCCACCCGTCGATCACCCGATCCAGCACCGTCAACGGCACCGGCCCGACCAGCAGGCCCGTGTCGTGGAATCGCCGGATGTCGAACTTTGCCCCCAGCCGCGCCTTCGTCCGCTCGCGCGCCTTGGCCCAGACCGTGTGGCCGACCTTGTACGAACAGGCCTGGCCGGGATTGGCGCAGTAGCGTTCAACCTCGCTGGTGATCCGGCCCTCCGGCTCGCCGCCGGTCTCCATCATGTAGGCGATGGCCTTTTCGCGGCTCCAGCCCTTGGTGTGGATGCCGGTGTCGACCACGCAGCGGGCGGCGCGGAACAGCCGGGCCTGGTACATGCCCAGCAGGCCCAGCTCGTCGTCGTCATAGACGCCCATCTCCATGGCCACCTGCTCGGCATACAGCGCCCAACCCTCGGTATTGGCCGAGAAGCCCATGTTCTGGCGCAGGCGCGGCAGGCTGCTTTCCGCCACCAGGGCCAGCTGGAAGTGATGGCCCGGCGCGGCCTCGTGATAGGTCAGGGTCGGCAGCGACCAGCGCGGACGATCGGCCGTGTCGCGCAGGTTGATGTAGAAGGCGCCCGGCCGCGAGCCGTCCAGGGCCGGCCGCTCATAATAGCCGCCCGCCGCGCCGGCCTCGGTATAGGCCGGGATGCGGCGGACCTCGACCGGGGTCTTGGGCGTCACGCCAAACCATTGCGGCAGCTTGGGCGCCAGGTCGGCGATCAGCTTGTTGCAATAGGCCAGCATCTGGGCGCGGCCTTCGTCGGTATTGGGATAGGTCTGGGTCGGGTCAGTATTCAGCGAGGCCACCCGCGCCCCAACGCTGCCCTGGGTCAGGCCGCGCTTCTTGAGGATGGCGTCCATCTTGGCGCTGATTTCGGCGCCCTCCTCCAGGCCCAGGCGGTGGACCTGGTCGGCGGTCATGTCGGTGGTCGTGTAAATCTTCAGCAGGCCCGCATAATAGGCGTCGCCGTCCTTCAGACGGTTGAGGCCCGCGTCGTGCGTGGCCTTGGCGCGAGCGGCCTTCAGCACCTCGATCTGGCGGTCGAGCGCCGGGTGCACCGTGCCGGCCAGCAGCGCGGCGGCCTTGCCTTCATAGTCACCATAGGGCTTGGCCCGGCGGGCCAGCGAGGCGACCAGCACGTTCTTGTCGGCCGGCAGGGCGCGGAACTTGCCCAGCTGGGCGATGGCCTTGTCGAGCATGAAGTCGGCCGGGATCACGCCCTTGCCGGCGTCGGCGGCGAAGCGCTCGCTCTCCTGGTCCAGCACCGTGGCGAAGGCGGCCATGCGCGACAGATAGGTCTCGGCGTCGGCCGCCGACTCGACCTTGTGCTTGGTGTCCAGGAAGCTGGGCGTCGAGGAATAGGCCCCGTAGTACTGGGTCAGCACATAGGGCCGGCTGATCGCGCCATAGTCGAAGCCCGCGACCGCCGCGCGGCTTTCGTACTGGAACATGGCGGTGTCGTAGTTGACGGCGTCGTCGCCGGAGAGCGCCTTGCGGTCGATCGCCTTCAGGCGCTGGACGCGCTGGCCGGGCTGGGCCCGGTCCTTGATCCAGCCCGCGATCGAGCGGTCGCCCAGCTTGCCGCGCGCATCGGCGTGGGCGCCGGTGTCGAGGCCCAGATTGGTGGCCTGTTCGGGGCTGTCGGACAGGTCCTCGTCGAAGAAGGCGTCGAACAGCTTGTAGAGCTCGGTCTTGGCGCTGTTGGGGGTGTCAGCGGCCTGGGCCGGAAGCGCGGTGGCGAGCGCGGTGGCGGCCGCCCCCATCATGATCTGGCGACGGTCAAACTTCGACATGAAAGGCCCCTGCGACTGAACGATCCCGCCAGCGGTCGCGCTTTGCGGGGGCAAATCAGTCACCCGGCGAGGGCATGTCGTCAAGCCGGAGAGCGGCCTGCAAGCCGCCCAAGAAAAAGGGCCCGTCTGGGCATGACGGGCCCTTCGACTTTGGAGATCGTTCGAAGATGGAGGATCCTGAACACCGCGACCCTACGCCCAACCCCAGCGAGGGGCACCTCCACATATTGTCGCAAGGCCGGATGTCCGGCACTTGCGGCCAAGCCCTTGTTTTCGCGAACTACTTGCGCGCCGCCAGAATATCGTCGAGGCGAGCGGGGGTTCCGGCGATGCGTTCCAGGCGCGGATAGCGCAGGCCGCCGCGCCAGTCGATCTTGACCATGCGATAGCGCTCGCCGTCCTTGACCAGCAGTTCGACCAGCGGCCCTTCCGGTCTGGCGGCCGCCCTGACGGCGTCTTTCAGCTTGTCGGCGTCATAGGTCTCGCCATTGACGGCCACGACAGTCACGCCCTGGGTCAGACCCGCCCTGAAGGCCGGACCGCCCCAGTTGACCTCCGACAGCAGGCCGGCGGCCGACACGGTCACCCCCAGGGAATAGGCCAGGTTGGTGGTCTTGCCGCGCGTCTCGGCCGCCTTGAAATAGTCGGTCGGCGTCTCGCTATAGACCAGACGGTAGCCGCCCCGGGTCAGGCCATCGAGCGGGGCCTTTTCCGACAGGCCTTCGATGCGGGTCTTCAGGAAACTGGTCCAGTCGTGGGCGACCACGTCGTTCAGCGTCGCGGCCACATCCTCGAACGTGTAGGTGCGCGGCACATACGAGCCGTTGTCGACGCCGAAGAAGGCCTTGGCGAAGTCGTCCAGCGACTTCTTGCCGCCGGTCTTCTCGCGGATCAGCGTATCGGCGTCGAGCCAGACCAGTTGCCCTTCGGAATAGTAGTCCTCGCTGCGCTGGTAACTGACCCACGACAGCGGCTTGCGCATGGCGATGATCGGATCGTTGGTGGTGTCGGCCACGCTGCGCCAGTCGCGGCCACGCCGGTTGTCATAGAGCGCCGCCGTCATGGCCAGGGCGTCCAGGCTCTGCTGCTTGGTGTGCAGGTTCGAGCGCGCCGACAGCACCCCGCCCCAGTACTGGGTCTGGCCCTCATAGACCCACATCAGGCTGTCGCGCATCGGCTCGTTCAGGGTGGCGGTCCACAGATCCGCGCCGCGGCGGAACTTGCCGTTCCACGAGTGGGTGAACTCGTGGGGCAGCAGGTCGCGGCCCACATAGGTCTTCTCCCACTCGGTGAAGTACTTGGGCGCGACGCGGTTTTCGCTGGAGCGGTGATGCTCCAGGCCGATGCCGCCCAGCTGGTCGGACAGGGCGACCAGGAAGTCATAGTGATCGTAATGATGCGAGCCGTAGAGCTTGTAGGCCTGCTGAACCAGGTCCTTGTGGGCCTGGATGTGTTCGGGCTTGAACTCCAGCAGCTCGGGCTTGTCGGCCATCAGGTTCAGGCGCACCGGCGCGCGACCGCCCGGATCCAGCTCGACCGTCTTGAAATAGCGGCCGGCGAACATCGGCGAGTCGACCAGGGTCTCGAACGGCGTGACCTTGAAGGTCGTGGTCTGGCCCTCGGTCTTGGCGACCTCCAGAGCCGAGGCGAACTTGAAGCCTTCCGGCAGCTTGACGCTGGCCTCCACGGGGATCTGGCGGGTGTAATAGCCGGCCGGATAGAAGCCCATCTGCAGCCACTGCAGGTTCAGCATGTCGGGCGTCATCACCTGGCGGCCGACCCGCGCTTCGACCGGCGACAGGAACTGATAGCTGAGCTGCAGCTCCGAAACGCCCTCAGGAACCTCGACATGGAAGGCGAAGACCTGGACCAGGTCGCGCGTCCAGGCCAGGCGCTGGCCGTTGGCGGTGATCATCAGGCCCGCCAGCTTGTCGATGTCATTGCGCGGCGAGTGGCCGCCGGGAACCCACTGCGGATAGAGGATCGTGAACTTGCCGGCCTTGGCCACCGGGATGGTCTGGCGGATGTCGAAGATCTTGCGCGCCAGGTCGGTGGCGTCGACCGAAAGCTTCAGCGTGCCCGGATAGGGAATGTCCTGCGCGGCCGCGATGGCCGGGGTCGGGGCCGAAGGCTGCGGCAGGGTCTGGGCGACGGCAGTCGTGGCGGCCAGGACCAGCAGCGAAACGGAAAAGAACAGCGTTCTCACAAAACACCCCAATGCAGTCCGCAAGCGTGCGCCTCGCGGTTAAGAGGCGGGATGTTTCACCCCTAATCCGTCACTTGTCGAGCCGTCAGAACGACGTCTCGAGCCCCAGACAGCGGTCCGCCCAATCGCCAGGCTGCGGCTGCGCCTCCGGGGTTTCCCTTAAGCGCGCACCCTTGATTGCCCACCGGATCAAAGGCGGTCAGGGTCATGAGGTCGGGAACCCGCCAGTTCCCCCGGCGAGTGGGTCGATCAGGGAACACCGCCTCCCCCCTGATCGACCTTTCCCGCGTTTGAGGGCGGCGGCGATGATGGCCCGCGCCGCAAATTAGACCAAACCAGCACTTGAAATTGCAAGTCGTTCTCAAGTATGGACGAGACCTGTTCCCGCTCAAGGTCTCCGCCTCCTCGTGTCGTCCGCCGCCACCGCCCAGCATCGCCGCTCGTTCTGGCTCAAGCAGCTGCACCAGTGGCACTGGATCAGCGCGGCCCTGAGCCTAATCGGCATGCTGCTGTTTTCGATCACCGGCATCACGCTGAACCATGCCGGCCAGATCGAGGCCGAGCCCGTCGTGGTCAGCCGCAAGGCCACCCTGCCGGCCGACCTGATCGCCGACCTGGCCAGGGGTCCGGTCGAGGGCAAGCGCCCCCTGCCCCTGAAGCTGCAGCACTGGTTGGACAAGGCCGTCGGGACCGACATCGCCGGGCGCGAAGCCGAGTGGTCCGACGCGGAAGTCTATGTGGCCCTGGCACGCCCGGGCGGCGACGCCTGGCTGTCGATCGACCGCGAGACCGGCGCCGTCGAGCACGAGAAAACCACGCGCGGCGCGGTCAGCCTGCTCAACGACCTGCACAAGGGCCGCAACACCGGCAAGGCCTGGGCCTGGTTCATCGACATCTTCGCCGCCGCCACGATCGTGTTCACGATCACCGGCCTGATCCTGCTGCAGTTCCACGCCAGGGCCCGGCCCCTGACCTGGCCGCTGGTCGCCGCCGGCCTGGCCGCCCCCGTCATCCTCGTCATTCTCTTTGTCCACCTCTGAGGTGAAATCCGTGAAGCGTTCCGTCTCCCTCCTGACCTTCGCCGGCGCCGCCGTGGCCGCCCCGGCCATGGCCGCCGATCTCAACGTCACCGTCGAGATCCCCCGCCTGTCGGTGGCCGAGTATCACAAGCCCTATGTGGCCATCTGGATCGAGAACAGCGACGCCAGCGCCGCCGGCACCCTGGCCGTCTGGTACGATCCCGACTCCAAGGAAGACCACGGCACCAAGTGGCTCAAGGACATGCGTCAGTGGTGGCGCAAGGCTGGCCGCGAGATGAAGTTCCCCGCCGACGGCGTCAGCGGCGCGACCCGCGCGCCCGGCCCGCAGAAGGTGGTGTTCAGCGGCGCCAAGGGCGCGCTGAAAAACCTCAAGCCCGGCCAGTACAATTTGGTGGTCGAGGCCGCCCGCGAAGTCGGCGGCCATGAAGCCGTCCGCGTGCCCTTCGTCTGGGGCAAGCCCGGCAAGCCCGCCACCGTCAAGGGCTCAGCCGAGCTCGGCGCCGTCACCGTCTTCGTCAAGTAAGCGAGAAAACCGATGTCCCTGAAGACCCGCCTTTTCGCCGTCGCCGCAGCCGGCCTCGCCCTGACCCTGCCGATGTCGGCCAGCGCTCACCGTGGCTGGCTGTTGCCTTCGTTCACCGTGCTGTCGGGCGACGGCTCATGGGTGACGGTCGACGCCGCCATCTCCAACGAGCTGTTCTATCCCGACCATCGCGCCATGCGCGTGGACGGCGTGGTCGTCACCGCCCCGGACGGCTCGATCTCGAAGCTGCAGAACGCCTCGACCGGCCAGTATCGCTCGACCTTCGACGTGCAGCTGAACCAGGCCGGCACCTGGAAGATCGGCTCGGCCGCCCACACCGTCACCGCCAGCTGGACCGAGAACGGCGAGATCAAGCGCTTCCGCGGCACGGCCGAGGAGTTCGCCAAGGCCGTTCCGGCCAATGCCGCCGACCTGAAGACCATCACGGGCAGCAATCGCAACGAGACCTATGTCACGCGGGACAAGCCGACCACCGAGGTCTTCAAGCCCACCGGCAAGGGCCTGGAGCTGGCGCCCGTGACCCACCCGACCGACATTGTGGCCAGCGAGGCTGCGACCTTCCGGTTCCTGCTCGACGGCAAGCCCGCCGCCGGCCTTGAAGTCACCTTCGTTCCGGGCGGCGCACGCTGGCGGGCCGCGCCCGGTGAGATCAAGGTCAAGGCGGGCGCCGATGGCGCGGTGACCTTCGCCCTGCCGGACGCCGGCATGTACTGGGTCAACGCCACGGCGCGCGGCGGCGAGAGCGCCGGTCGTGGTCCCGGCGGCGGTATGGGCGCCCCCGGTGCGGCCCCCGCCGCTCCGGCGCCCGTGACGGCCCTGGCCGGCGACGGCTTCTCGGCCAGCTACACCGCCGTGGTCGAAGCGCAACGGCCTTAGGAAAAGCCCCCTTCCCCCTTGATGGGGGAAGGGTTGGGGATGGGGGTGACAGCGCCACAGGATGTGGCGCGACCTTCGTGAAACCGGCCAACGTTTTCACCCCCATCCCAGCCCTTCCCCATCAAAGGGGGAAGGATCGAGATCGAGCCTGACACCCATGACCCGCGTCCTCGTCCCCCTCCTCACCGAGCCTCCCGCCCGCCCGCTCGGCGGCGTGATGCATGCGCTCGCGGGCCAAACCATGGGCACGACCTGGTCGGTGAAACTGGTCGCCCAGCCGGCCGCCGATGTCCGGGGCCTGACCGCCATGGTCCAGCGCGCCCTGGACGCCGTGGTGGCGCAGATGAGCCCGTGGGAGCCGCTGTCGGACCTGTCGCGCTACAACCGCGCCGCCGCCGGAAGCTGGACACCCCTGCCCGCCGACATGGCCACCGTGGTGCGCCGCGCCATCGCCGTCGCCGAGGCCACCCACGGCGCCTTTGACCCGACCCTGGGCGCCCTGACCGACCTCTGGGGCTTTGGCCCCCGCCCCTTCCTGGGTGAGCCGCCGCCGCGCGAGGCGACCCTGGCCGCGCTTGAAGCCAGCGGCTGGAAGCGTCTGGTTCTGGACGGCGACGCCCTGTTCCAGCCGGGGTCCCTGCGCCTCGACCTCAACGGCATCGCCAAGGGTTTTGGCGTCGACCAGGCCGCGCAGGCCCTGGAGCGGGCCGGCGTGAGATCGTACCTCGTCGAGGTCGGCGGCGAGCTGCGCGGAACCGGCGCCCGGCCCGATGGCCAGCCCTGGTGGGTCGAGCTTGAACGGCCGCCAACCGCCAATGACGCCCCGCAAACCGTGGTCGCCTTGCATGGCCTGTCGGTGGCGACCTCGGGCGACTATCGCCGCTTCTTCGACCATGATGGCCGCCGCTACGCCCACACTCTGGACCCGGCCTCCGGCGCACCCGGCGACCACGGCGTGGTCAGCGTCACAGTGCTGGCCAGGACCTGCATGGACGCCGACGCCTGGGCCACGGCGCTCACCGTCATGGGACCGGAGACCGCTCTGGCCTTCGCCGCCGCGCACGATCTGCCCGTCCTGATCGTCATCCGCGCGGCAAAAGGCCTGGAAGAGCGCCTGTCCCCGGCCCTGCTGGCCATGCTCGACGCATGATCGATTTCACCGCCCTGGATCCCGAGACCCGGCGTCACCTCGCCGCCGCCGGTGTCGCCTTGGTCTGGGTCGCCTTCTGCGGCCTGATCGCCGCCCGCCACGCCCTGCGCCGCCGCGCCGAGCGCCGCGAGGCCGCCGCCCTGGCGCAAGGCGCGGGCGAGCCGGTGCTGGTCGCCTATGCCAGCCAGACTGGCTTCGCCGAGGAACTGGCCCGCGCCACCGCCACGGCCCTGACCGCCGGCGGCGCGCCGGTGATCTTGCGCGACCTCTCGACCGTCACCGCCGCCGACCTGGCCGGCGCCGGCCGCGCCCTGTTCGTGGTCAGCACCACCGGCGAAGGCGACGCCCCCGACCCGGCCCGGGCCTTCATCCGCGACGTGATGGCGGCCGAGCCTGACCTCTCGGCCCTGCGCTATGGCGTGCTGGCCCTGGGCGACACCGAATACAGCCGTTTCTGCGCCTTTGGCCGCTCGCTGGACGCCTGGCTGGCCCGGCATGGCGCAGCGCCGCTGTTCGACCGCGTGGAGGTCGACAACGGCGAAGAGGCCGCCCTGCGTCACTGGCAGGCCCATCTGGCTGTCCTGACCGGCCAAACCGACGCGCCCGACTGGACCCGTCCGGCCTATGGCCCGTGGACGCTGACCCAGCGCCGCCTGCTCAATCCCGGCAGTCCTGGCGGCGAGGCGTGGCACATTCGACTGGAGCCGCAGGACGGCGTTCTGGACTGGTCAGCCGGCGACATCGTCGAGATCGGTCCGCGCAATGATCCAGCTGAGGTCGCCGCCCTGATCGCCCGCCTGGGCCTGCCGGTTTCGATTGCGCCAGCTCTGGCCGCCCGCCGCCTGCCGCAAGACATCGAACCCCTGATCGGCCTGACCGGCGAGGCGGTGCTGGAGCGCCTGACCGCCCTGCCGCACCGCGAATATTCCATCGCCTCCCTGCCGACCGATGGCGGGATCGAGCTGATCGTGCGCCTGATGCCCCGGGCCGATGGCCAGCCGGGCCTGGGCTCGGGCTGGCTGTGCCGCTTCGCCGACGAGGGCGCGGCGATCGATGCCCGCGTCAGGGTCAATCGCAGCTTCCATGCGCCGGACACCGACGCGCCGATGATCCTGATCGGCGCGGGCACGGGCCTGGCCGGACTGCGCGCCCACCTCAAGGCCCGCGCCGCCGCGGGGCGCGGCCGCAACTGGCTGCTGTTTGGCGAGCGTACGGCGGCGCACGACGCCTTCCACCAGGACGAGCTGGCGAGCTGGGCGCTGACCGGCGCGCTGGAGCGCCTGGACCTCGCCTTTTCGCGCGACCAGGCCCAGCGGGTCTATGTGCAGCACCGTCTGCGCGAGGCGGCCGACGCCGTGCGGGCCTGGGTGGCGGACGGCGCGACGATCATGGTCTGCGGCGCGCTGGAAGGGATGTCGCGCGAGGTTCACGCGGCGCTGGGCGATATACTGGGCGCCGAGGGCCTGGAGCGGCTGACGGACGCTGGGCGCTATCGGCGGGATGTGTATTAGGCCGCAGACGCCCAACGCCCCCTCCGTCACGTCGCCTCCCATTCTTTGCTTGAGGGCGGCGCCGCGCCACCTCCCCCGCAAGCGGGGCAGGAAGGTTCAGCGGCTCTTCTCCTGCCCCGTAGCGAAGCGTGCGGGGGAGGTGGCGCGCTGCGAATACGCAGCGTGACGGAGGGAGCGCTACGGCCTCAACAACGCCGCCCACTCCTCCGGCGTATTCGCCCCCCGCAGCCTTGTCTCCGACCCAACCGGCATGGCCACCACCGCCAGCCCCGCGCGCTCGACCAGTCGCCGTAGCGGCCAGCCGGCCTCGGCGCCTTCGGGCAGGGCTGAGAAGGTCAGGACCATCGGCAGCGGCAACCCCTCGAACGCCGCGCCGGGCGCGTCGGCCGCCAGCAGCAGGGTCAAATCCTCAACGGTGAGCGTCGGCGCGTCCACCGCCAAGATCAGCGCCCGCTCCAGGTCTAGCGCCCGTAGCGCCTCCACGCCGGCCAGCACACCGCCCACCGGCCCCGCGCCCGGCTCGGGATCCGGCACGAACGGCAGACCCAGATCGGCTCCGACCGTCAGCACCGCCCGGGCCCCGACCGTGCGCGCCAACTCGGCCGCCCGATCCACCGCCCGCGCGCCGTCCCAGTCCAGCGCGGCCTTGTCGCGACCCATGCGGCGCGAGCCGCCGCCAGTGAGGATGAGAGCGCCGAAGGGTGTCATCCCCGTTTCCTACATCCGTCTCGCCCAGGGTGAGAAGGCCCCTCCAACCCCCGGCTTCCACTGATGCTCCGAACCGGTCTAGTCTCCGCGCCCAAAGGGACGGGACAACCATGAGCTTACCGCCGGAACGCCAGAGGCGTCGCACCACGCAGAGCGCGACGATCCGCGATGTGGCGGCGCGCGCCGGCGTGTCGCCCATGACCGTCTCGCGGGTGATCAACCGCGAAACCACCGTCAAGGAAGAGACCCGGGCCCTGGTCGAGAAGGCGATCACCGATCTCAACTACGCCCCCAATCCTGCGGCCCGCAGCCTGGCCGGCTCGGCCCCGTTCCGCATCGGCCTGCTGTATGACAACCCCTCGACCGGCTATCTGTCGGAGTTCCTGGTCGGAGCGCTGGACGAGAGCAGCCGCACGGGCGCGCAGGTTGTCATCGAGAAATGCGCCGAGCCCGAACTGGCCGGCGCCACCCTGACCCGCCTGCTGCGCACCGGGGTCGACGGCCTGATCCTGCCGCCGCCGCTGTGCGAGTCGCCCCAGGTGCTGGCCGAGGTGAAAGCCTCCGGCGCCGCCGCCGTCGGCGTGGCCCCGGGCATGACCAGCTCCGACATGGCCACCATCCGTATCGACAACGAGGCCGCCGCCTACGAGCTGACCCAGCACCTGCTGGCCCTGGGCCACAAGCGCTTCGGCTTCATCAAGGGCCACCCCAACCAGACGGTCAGCCAGCAACGGCTGGACGGCTTCATGACCGCGCTGAAGGCCGCCGGGATTCCCCTGGAGAACGTGCGGGTCGAGCAGGGCTATTTCACCTATCGCTCGGGCCTGGAGGCGGCCGAGCGGCTGCTGGCCAGCGATATTCGCCCCACCGCGATCTTCGCCTGCAATGACGACATGGCCGCCGCCGCCGCAGGCCTGGCCCATCGCCTTGGGCTGGACGTGCCGGGCGATGTCTCGATTGTCGGCTTCGACGACACCTCGATCGCCGCCAATATCTGGCCGCCCCTGACCACCGTCCACCAGCCGATCGCCGCCATGGCCCGCGCGGCGGTGGATCTGGTGCTGGAGGAGATCCGCCGCAAGCGCGACGGGACGGGCGAGCCCCGGCAGTTGATGCATCCGCACACCCTGATCGTGCGGGATTCTACCGGGCCGGCGCCGAAGGGATAAATCCCTCTCCCAGATGTTCAGGCCGGGGACATCCGTGACAGGTGTTCGGAGACATCCGTGACAGGTTGAGGATGATCACATCGGCGTTTTGAGGTCGATGGTGGAGATGGTCTTGGACCTGAAGACCAGGTCATAGCGGCCGTCGATGTTGGTGGGACGAAGGGCCAAGGTCTTGCCTGTGAAGGCCTTGGGGACCCGGATGAGGCGGGCCTCGAAGCTGATGCGGCCGTCCTGAACCTTGCGCGTCAGGTCGTCGGGGCCATAGGCGAAGGGCGCGATGTCGTCGCGATAGGGCCTGGGGCTTGGAGCATAGCGTTCGATGGGCGTGATCAGGCCCAGGGCCTCGTGAGGGCGCTGGGTGTTGTAGACCGTGCGCCAGTCGCGCAGGTGGCGGGCGGCCTCCTCCAGGTTGGCGAACGGCGGCCCTGACAGGGCCTCGGCCTTGAGGGTGCGATGGAAGCGCTCGTCCTTGCCCTGGGTCTGGGGGTGGTAGGGTCGCGAGTGGCCCAGAGCGATGTCCTGCTCCAGCAGCCACACGCCCAGAGCGGTCCAGGACCGGCCCACGCCGTCCCCCCTCATGCCCGCGCCCCAGGGCGGGCCGTTGTCGGCGGTGATGCGACGGGGCAGGCCATAACGCTGGAAGGCGTTGATCAGGCTGGATTTTACGGTCTGGCGCTCCTGGTTGGCGCAGGCCTCTAGCACCAGGCAGAAGCGCGAATGGTCGTCCAGCACGGTCAGCGGGTGAAGCCGCCCGCCCTCCGCGCCAAGCGGCACGTAGCCCTTGAAGTCCATCTGCCACAGGTCGTTTGGCGCGGGGTGCTCGAAGCGGATGAACGGCTCGTGGCCGCCGCCGAATGCGCCCAGAGCCACGCCATGGCGGCGCAGGATCTGGGTCACCGTCGAGGGCGATGGCGCCTCCAGACCCTGGCGTCGCAGCACGGCGGCGATCTTGCGCCCGCCCCAGGCCGGGTGCTGGGCCCGCACCGCCAGCGCCGCCGCCTCGATCGGAGCCGGCGTCGTCCGAGGCGAACCGCGTGGGCGTCGCGACCGCTCCGTCAAACCCGCCTCGCCCTGCGCCGCATAGCGCGACAGCAGCCGGTAACCCAGGCTGGCGCTTATCCCAAACCGCCGGCAAAGCTCCCGGCGATTGGCGCCTTCAGCCTGCGCCAGACGCACGAACTCCCGTTTGAAATCCATCGCAGAGACTCCCGTGAATGGCATCTCCGACCTCCCTTCGAGATCGGAAAATGTGTCACGGATGTCTCCGAACACCTGTCACGGATGTCCCCGGCCTGAACACCAGAGGGAGAGGGAGGGGCCCGCCGCGCAGCGGTGGGAGGGTGAGGGGTTAAGCCGCCAGCGGATGCTCCACCCTGCCCTGTCCGGAAAGACCCTAGCCCCTCACCCTCCCACGCAAGCGTGGGCCCCTCCCTCTCCCTCTTGTTCAGGCCGGGGACATCCGTGACAGGTGTTCGGAGACATCCGTGACAGGTTGAGGATGATCACATCGGCGTTTTGAGGTCGATGGTGGAGATGGTCTTGGACCTGAAGACCAGGTCATAGCGGCCGTCGATGTTGGTGGGACGAAGGGCCAAGGTCTTGCCTGTGAAGGCCTTGGGGACCCGGATGAGGCGGGCCTCGAAGCTGATGCGGCCGTCCTGAACCTTGCGCGTCAGGTCGTCGGGGCCATAGGCGAAGGGCGCGATGTCGTCGCGATAGGGCCTGGGGCTTGGAGCATAGCGTTCGATGGGCGTGATCAGGCCCAGGGCCTCGTGAGGGCGCTGGGTGTTGTAGACCGTGCGCCAGTCGCGCAGGTGGCGGGCGGCCTCCTCCAGGTTGGCGAACGGCGGCCCTGACAGGGCCTCGGCCTTGAGGGTGCGATGGAAGCGCTCGTCCTTGCCCTGGGTCTGGGGGTGGTAGGGTCGCGAGTGGCCCAGAGCGATGTCCTGCTCCAGCAGCCACACGCCCAGAGCGGTCCAGGACCGGCCCACGCCGTCCCCCCTCATGCCCGCGCCCCAGGGCGGGCCGTTGTCGGCGGTGATGCGACGGGGCAGGCCATAACGCTGGAAGGCGTTGATCAGGCTGGATTTTACGGTCTGGCGCTCCTGGTTGGCGCAGGCCTCTAGCACCAGGCAGAAGCGCGAATGGTCGTCCAGCACGGTCAGCGGGTGAAGCCGCCCGCCCTCCGCGCCAAGCGGCACGTAGCCCTTGAAGTCCATCTGCCACAGGTCGTTTGGCGCGGGGTGCTCGAAGCGGATGAACGGCTCGTGGCCGCCGCCGAATGCGCCCAGAGCCACGCCATGGCGGCGCAGGATCTGGGTCACCGTCGAGGGCGATGGCGCCTCCAGACCCTGGCGTCGCAGCACGGCGGCGATCTTGCGCCCGCCCCAGGCCGGGTGCTGGGCCCGCACCGCCAGCGCCGCCGCCTCGATCGGAGCCGGCGTCGTCCGAGGCGAACCGCGTGGGCGTCGCGACCGCTCCGTCAAACCCGCCTCGCCCTGCGCCGCATAGCGCGACAGCAGCCGGTAACCCAGGCTGGCGCTTATCCCAAACCGCCGGCAAAGCTCCCGGCGATTGGCGCCTTCAGCCTGCGCCAGACGCACGAACTCCCGTTTGAAATCCATCGCAGAGACTCCCGTGAATGGCATCTCCGACCTCCCTTCGAGATCGGAAAATGTGTCACGGATGTCTCCGAACACCTGTCACGGATGTCCCCGGCCTGAACACCTCTGGGAGAGGGCCATATCCTGCTTGCCGCCCCCACATGTTAGCGCTAACAAGTGCACGAGCATGAACGAGCGCGGCCGTCCAAGGTGGGGCGAGGTCCAGACGCTCGAGACGGGGAGACGACGCCGTGGGCGTGACGCAATTCCTTCCGGAAGACTGGCAAGACGCGACCCTGCTGGGCCGCATCGACTTCGGCGACGGACCGACCCCCGTGCTGGTGCGCGGCGGGCGCACCGAAGACATGTCGAAGATCGCCCCGACGGTCGCCGACCTGATGAACGCCTATGCGCCCGGCGCGGCGATCCCGCGCGGCGAGGATCGCGGACCTCTGGAGGAGCTGGATATCCGCCCTGTCTGGGCCGACGCCTCGGGCGAAGCGGCCGCCAAGCTGCTGGCCCCCGTTGACCTGCAGTGCCTTAAGGCCGCCGGCGTCACCTTCGCCGTCTCGACCCTGGAGCGGGTGATCGAGGAACGGGCCCGAGGCGACGCCGCCGAGGCCCTGAAAATCCGCGAACAGCTGGCCGACAGCATGGGCGGCGACCTGCGCAGCGTCGATCCGGGCTCGGAGGGCGCCGAGCGCCTGAAGCAGACCCTGATCAAGGACGGTCTGTGGTCGCAGTATCTGGAAGTCGCCATCGGCCCCGACGCCGAGATCTTCACCAAGGGCCCCACCCTATCGTCGATGGGCTGGGGCGACCAGGTCGGCGTGCGCTCCGACAGCCACTGGAACAATCCCGAGCCGGAAGTCGTGCTGCTGTGCGACGGCGCGGGCCAGATCCGCGGCGCGGCGCTGGGCAACGACGTCAATCTGCGCGACTTCGAGGGCCGCTCGGCCCTGCTGCTCTCCAAGGCCAAGGACAACAACGCCTCGTGCGCCATCGGCCCGTTCGTGCGGCTGTTCGACGACGGCTTCTCGCTGGACGACGTGCGCTCGGCCGAGGTCGAGCTGAAGATCACCGGCCGCGACAACTTCGTGCTGGATGGCCATTCCAACATGAGCCTGATCAGCCGCGACCCGGCCGTTCTGGCCGGTCAGGCGTTCGGCAAGCAGCACCAGTATCCCGACGGCTTTGCTTTGTTCCTGGGCACGATGTTCGCGCCGATCCAGGACCGCGACACGGCCGGCCAGGGCTTCACCCACAAGGTCGGCGACCGCGTCCGCGTCTCGACCCCGAAACTGGGCGTCCTCGAAAACGAGGTGACCACCTGCGACCAGGCCAAGCCCTGGACGTTCGGGATCTCCGCCCTGATCCGCAATCTGGCCGGCCGCGGCCTGCTCTAACTTTTCGTATTTCGAGGACCTCGTCCCATGACCGACACCCTGCGCCACTTCATCGGCGGCGAACGCGTCGCCTCCGACGCCCCGACCCAGAGCCTGAACCCGTCGAACACCAACGACGTCGTGGCCAATGTGCCCAACGGCGGTTCCGCCGAAGTCGACGCCGCCGTCGACGCGGCCAAGAAGGCGTTCCCGAGCTGGTCGGAAAGCTCGCCTGAGGTTCGCTCGGACCTGCTGGACAAGGTCGGCTCGACCATCATCGCCCGCAGCGCTGACATCGGCCGTCTTCTGGCCCGCGAAGAGGGCAAGACGGTTCCGGAAGGCGTGGGCGAGACCGTCCGCGCCGGCCGCATCTTCAAGTACTTCGCCGGCGAGGCCCTGCGCCGCCATGGCCAGAACCTGGAAAGCACCCGTCCGGGCGTCGAGATCCAGACCTATCGCCAGGCCGTCGGCGTGTTCGGTCTCGTGACCCCCTGGAACTTCCCGATCGCCATCCCGGCCTGGAAGGCGGCACCCGCCCTGGCCTTCGGCAATACCGTGGTGATCAAGCCCGCCGGCCCGACCCCGGCCACCGCCTCGGTGCTGGCTGACATCATGCAGGAATGCGGCGCTCCGGCCGGCGTGTTCAACATGCTGTTTGGTCGCGGTTCGATGGGCGACGCCCTGGTCAAGCACAAGGACGTCGACGGCGTCTCGTTCACCGGCTCGCAGGGTGTGGGCGCGCAAGTCGCCGCCGCCGCCGTGGCCCGCCAGGCCCGCGTGCAGCTGGAGATGGGCGGCAAGAACCCGCTGATCGTGCTGGACGACGCCGACCTGGAGCGCGCCGTCGCCATCGCTCTGGACGGCTCGTTCTTCGCCACCGGCCAGCGCTGCACCGCCAGCTCGCGCCTGATCGTCACCGACGGCATCCACGACAGGTTCGTGGCCCTGCTGGCCGAGAAGATCGCCGCCCTGCGGGTCGGTGACGCCCTCGACCCCAACACCCAGATCGGTCCGGCGGTCTCCGAAGACCAGATGGAAACCTCGTACCGCTACATCAACATTGCCGCCGGCGAGGGCGGCCGCATCGTCACCGGCGGCCAGCGCCTACAGCTGGAAAATCCCGGCTGGTACGTGCAGCCGACCCTGATCGCCGACACCGATCGCAACATGCGGATCAACAACGAGGAAGTCTTCGGCCCCGTCGCCTCGACCATCCGGGTCAAGGACTATGAGGAAGCCCTGGAGGTCGCCAACGGCGTCGAATTCGGCCTGTCGGCCGGCATCGCCACCACCTCGCTGAAATATGCCCGCCACTTCCAGCGTCACGCCAAGGCCGGCATGACCATGGTCAATCTGGCCACCGCCGGCGTCGACTATCACGTGCCGTTCGGCGGTTCGAAGAGCTCCAGCTACGGGGCCCGCGAACAGGGCTTCGCGGCGGTCGAGTTCTTCACCCAGACCAAAACCTCGTATTCCTGGTCGTAAGCCGCATGTCTTCAGCCATCTATCCCAGCCTGAAGGGCAAGCGCGTCGTCGTCACCGGCGGCGGCAGCGGCATCGGGGCCGGCCTGACCGCCGGCTTCGTGCGCCAGGGCGCCGAGGTGATCTTCCTCGACATCGTCGATGCGGACTCCATGGCCCTGGTCGACGCGCTGACGCCGAACGCGGCCATCGCGCCGGTCTACAGGCATTGCGACCTGATGGACCTCGACAGCCTGAAGGCCGTGCTGGCCGAGATCGGCGACATCGACGTGCTGGTCAACAATGCCGGCAATGACGACCGCCACAAGCTGGCCGACATCACGCCCGCCTATTGGGACAACCGCATCGGCGTCAATCTGCGCCACATGCTGTTCGCGGCCCAGGCGGTCGCGCCGGGCATGGCCAGGCGCGGCGGGGGGGCGATCATCAATTTCGGCTCGATCAGCTGGCACCTGGGTCTGGAGGATCTGGTCCTCTACGAAACCGCCAAGGCGGGCATCGAGGGCATGACCCGGGCCCTGGCCCGCGAGCTGGGTCCCGACGACATCCGCGTCACCTGCGTGGTGCCCGGCAACGTCAAGACCAAGCGTCAGGAGAAGTGGTACACGCCCGAAGGCGAGGCCGAGATCGTCAAGGCCCAGTGCCTGAAGGGGCGCCTGGTCCCCGACCACGTGGCCTCCCTGGTGCTGTTCCTGGCCTCGGACGATGCGGCCCTGTGCACGGGCCATGAGTACTGGATCGACGCCGGCTGGCGGTAGGGGTTGCCCCCTTCCCCCTTGATGGGGGAAGGGTTGGGGATGGGGGTGCTGCGGCGGTTCCGCCGGCAAGCGCCCTATCACCCCCACCCAACCCTCCCCCATCAAGGGGGAGGGCTAAGGAGATTATGCGTATGCCGACCCCCACCTGCGTCTGGGACCTGAAAGCCACCCTCGGCGAGGGCCCGATCTGGCATCGCGACGCCCTGTGGTTCGTCGACATCAAGGGCCACACCGTCCACCGCTACGATCCGGCCAACGGCGCGCAGCAGAGCTTTCCCGCCCCCGAGCAGGTGACCTTTGTCGCGCCCATCGCCGGCGAGGACGGCTTCATCGCCGGGCTGAAGAGCGGCCTGCACAGCTTCGATCCCGCGAGCGGCGACTTCGCCTTCCTGGGCGAGATCGAGCCGCCGGAACTGGACAACCGCCCCAACGATTCCACCATCGACGCCCGGGGCCGCCTGTGGTTCGGCACCATGCATGACGGCGAGGAAGCCGCCAGCGGCGCCCTGTATCGCCTGACCGCCGCCGGCGAGACGGTCAAGCAGGACGACGGCGTCTGCATCACCAACGGCCCGTGCGTCAGCCCGGACGGCAAGACCTTCTATCACACCGACACCCTGGCCAAGACGATCTGGGCCTATGACGTCGACGCCGACGGCGACCTGACGGGCAAGCGCGTGCTGGCCCGCATCGACATCGACAACGCCTGGCCCGACGGCTCGGTGGTTGATTCACAGGGCTATCTGTGGACCGCCCTGTGGGGCGGCGCGTCGGTGCTGCGCATCTCGCCGGAGGGCGAGATCGTCGACCGCATCGCCCTGCCCGCCCCCAATGTCACCAAGCCGTGCTTTGGCGGCCCGCGCCTGAAGACCCTCTATTTCACCACCGCCCGCAAGGGCCTGAGCGACGAGACCCTCGCCGCCTGGCCCGAAGCCGGCGGCCTGTTCGCCGTCGATGTCGATGTCGCCGGCCAGCCCCAATACGAGGTGCGCCTTGACCTCCCATAGTCATACCCCATTGGGCCGCACGCCCCGCCGGTTCCGCTCGCGCGACTGGTTCGACAATCCCGACCACATCGACATGACCGCCCTCTATCTGGAGCGGTTCATGAACTACGGGATCACGCCCGAGGAACTGCGCAGCGGTAAGCCGATCATCGGCATCGCCCAGACCGGCAGCGACATCTCGCCGTGCAACCGCATCCATCTGGATCTGGTCACGCGGATCCGAGACGGCATCCGCGACGCCGGCGGCATTCCGATGGAGTTTCCGGTCCATCCGATCTTCGAGAACTGCCGTCGCCCGACGGCGGCGCTGGACCGCAACCTCTCGTATCTGGGCCTGGTCGAGACCCTGCACGGCTATCCGATCGACGCCGTGGTCCTGACCACCGGCTGCGACAAGACCACGCCGGCCGGCATCATGGCCGCCACCACGGTCAATATCCCGGCCATCGTCCTGTCGGGCGGGCCGATGCTGGACGGCTGGCATGACGGCGAGCTGGTCGGCTCGGGCACGGTGATCTGGCGCTCGCGCCGCAAGCTGGCGGCCGGTGAGATCAACGAGGACGAGTTCATCCAGCGCGCCGCCGACAGCGCCCCCTCGGCCGGCCACTGCAACACCATGGGCACGGCCTCGACCATGAACGCGGTCGCCGAAGCCCTGGGCCTGTCCCTGACCGGCTGCGCGGCCATCCCGGCCCCCTATCGCGAGCGTGGCCAGATGGCCTATCGCACCGGCCAGCGGATCGTCGACCTGGCCTATGAAGACATCAAGCCCAAGGACATCCTGACCCAGAAGGCCTTCGAAAACGCCATCGCCCTGGTCGCGGCGGCCGGCGGCTCGACCAACGCCCAGCCGCACATCGTGGCCATGGCCCGTCACGCCGGGCTGGAGATCACCGCCGACGACTGGCGCGCGGCCTATGACATCCCGCTGATCGTCAACATGCAGCCGGCCGGCAAGTATCTGGGCGAGCGCTTCCACCGGGCCGGCGGCGCCCCCGCCGTGCTGTGGGAGCTGCTGCAGAACGGCCGCCTGCACGGCGACGTGCTGACCGTCACCGGCAAGACCATGGCGGAAAACCTGGAAGGTCGCGAGACGAAGGACCGCGAGGTGATCTTCCCCTACGCCCAGCCGCTGGCGCAAAAGGCCGGCTTCCTGGTGCTGAAGGGCAATCTGTTCGACTTCGCGATCATGAAGTCCAGCGTCATCGGCCCCGACTTCCGCGCCCGCTACCTGAGCGATCCGGGCAAGGAAGACATCTTCGAGGCTCGGGCCATCGTGTTTGACGGCTCCGGCGACTATCACGCCCGCATCAATGACCCGGCGCTCAATATCGACGAGCACTGCATCCTGGTGATCCGCGGCGCCGGCCCGATCGGCTGGCCCGGCTCGGCCGAGGTGGTCAACATGCAGCCGCCGGACGCCCTGCTCAAGCGCGGCATCATGAGCCTGCCCACCCTGGGCGACGGCCGCCAGTCGGGCACCGCCGACAGCCCCTCGATCCTCAACGCCTCGCCCGAAAGCGCGATCGGCGGCGGGCTGTCGTGGCTGCGCACCGGCGACACCATCCGCATCGACCTCAACACCGGCCGCTGCGACGCCCTGGTGGACGAGGCGGTGATCGCCGAACGCCGCAAGGAAGGCCTGCCGCCCGTGCCGGAAACCATGACGCCCTGGCAGGAGATCTACCGGGCCCATACCGGCCAGCTCGAGACCGGCGGGGTGCTGGAATTTGCGGTCAAGTATCAGGATCTGGCCAGCAAGCTGCCCCGGCACAACCACTGAGTCCCGGCTCCGCTCCACCGGGCAAAGGCTCGGTAGAGCGGAGAGTCAGGGCGGTGGCGACATGGCTCAACCCGCCGACGCCGCCAACAGCAGCGCCACCTGGGCCAGGGCGGCCAGCAGGGCCAGGATCAGCCCGACCCACAGCCGGGGTCCTGCCAGGGTCATGATCATCGGCCGGGTCGGGAAGTTGAAGGTCTGGGGCATGGCCGCGTGCTTGAAGGCGTGGGCCCCGGCAAAGCGCGGATCACAGACCAGTTGGGCCAGGTCCCGCCGGCTGCGATAGCGGACATAGCCCATCATCGACCATTTGGGGCAGTCCTCGATCCCCCAGGTATCGACCAGGCCCCCGACCTGCCGCGCGGCCAGGGCCGGATGGCCGCCGCGCCGGAACAGGGCCGGCAGGAACATGCGGGTATAGCCTTCCATCACCACGCGGGCGGGCTTCAGCGCGCCGGTCGCCGGATCGGCCACCGGTCCGTCGGCCATGCGGATGACGTTGAGCATGAAGAACTCGCGTCCGTCGTCCTCGGCCAGGAAGCGCTCCAGGGTCGGCAGTTCGTCGGCCCCGCCCCGACCGATGCTGGCGGCCCTCATGCGGCCGATCAGGTCGGTGACCTCGGCCGCCGACAGCGGGCCGCGCCAGTTCACATACCAGGCCAGGAACAGGGCATAGAGACCAAGGGCGACGGCCCAGACCCAGAAACTCGACATCTTGCAGACCCTCCCATAAGCCCCGAGGGCTTCAGCCCATCACGGTTTCGATCAGCACCTGGCCATCCAGGCCGGCGTCACGATGGGCGTGGATCTCGGCATAGCCCGGCGAACTGAGGATCTCGGCCATGGCCTTGAAGGACGGGTACATCATCACCGCCACCGAATCCCACGGCCCCTCGACCTCGCCGATCAACAGGCCGCGCACCTGGGCGCTGAACACCAGCTTGCCGCCCGCCTCGGCGATCATCTTGCTGACGGCCCGGCCATAGAGGGCATAGGCCTCAGCGCCGCTCAGCGTGGTCTCGCGCCCGTCGGGATAGACGGCTTGGTCGCGGAACTTCAGCAGGTTGAGCATGTAGATCGGCTTGCCGTCGTCCCGCTGAAACGCGGCGAGCTGCTGGGCCTGGGTCGGGCCGTGGGCATTGGTGACCTGCATCGGAAATCTCCGGGAACCGCCGCCCGGACCGTTCCGGGCTCATAATATGGCAATAAGCATGCCACTTGTTTACAGCCCCTGTCACCCCCGAAACCTGACCGCACGCCCTGCCCGGTACGCGCGGGTTCAAGCCCCTGACGGAATCATGCTGCGACTGGCGTCCAGCCGTTCCGCTTCAAGAAACGGCAGGGAAGACGGCCCCTCCTCCGCCAAGCATCCGCAGGGCGCATCGGTCCGTAGCTTGAGCCTCAAGACGGAGTTCCCCATGCGCGCCCTGCTGATCGCTTCGAGCCTGCTGATCCTCGCGGGGTGCGCCTCGACGGGCGCGTCCACCAGCGCTCTGAAACCCGCCGCGACGATTGACGCGGCGCGGTTCTACACCGGCACATGGTACGAGATCGGGCGACGGCCCATGTCGCTCACCGATGGCTGCGTAGCGGGCGGCACCACCTATACGCCGCGTGGCGGCGACAAGGTCACGGTGCTGGACTTCTGTCGCGCCGGCTCGCCGGCGGGCAGGCTGAAGACCATCGGCGGCCCGGCGCGCATTATGGATCCGGGGACAAACGCCAAGCTGCACGTCAGCTATCGCGTCTTCGGCCTCTTCCGGATCCCGCGCGATTACTGGGTTCTGGAGCGGGCGGACGACTACAGCTGGTTCATCTCGGCCGATCCCCGCTTCCACGATCTGTGGATCTACACGCGCGACCCTCAGCCCAGCCCGGCGCAGGTGGCCAAGCTGGTCGAACGCGCCAAGGCGCTGGGCTACGACACCCAGCTGCTGGAATTCCCCGCGACAGGATCATAGTCGGCGCCCGAGACGATCCTCAGCGGCACGCCTGCCTGAACCGGGCCTGCGCCCTCAGCCCCCCTTGCCGATCCTCGGCAGCACCTTGGTCTTCAGGATCTCCAGCTGGGCCGCCGCCATGGCCGGATTGGGGTCGTGGCCGGTGCGCGGCAGCAGCACGAAGGCCTTGTCGGGAGCCTGCAGCGTATCGAACCAGGCGCGGGCGACCTCAGGGGTCGAGATCAGGTCCTGCTCGCCCAGGATGACATAGATCGGCAGGGCGAATTTGGGGCCCAGGGCGTAGAGGTCGGTCTTCGAATACATCCCCTCGCCCTTCATGCCGACGAACTCGATGTAGGAATAGTCCTCGCCGCCCTCGTAGTCGGCCAGGGCCTTGGGGGTCTCATAGGCGGGGGCGCGGGCCATCCATTCGGTCGGCGCCGGATCGGTGCGGGCGGCCTCGTACTTGCGGGTGATGCGACGGATGATCCCGAAGTTGCGCGGATTGGTCCAGGGCGGCGGCCCCACGGTCTCGAGCTTGCCGATCGCGTCCTGGTCACCGCCGGCGCGGGCCAGCTCCAGGGTTCGGTCATAGCTGGCCTTCAGGTTGTCGGCGGAACGGGCCAGGTGCGAGGAGCCGACATAGGCGTGAAACAGGTCCGGCCGCGCCTTGGCCATGTGCGTGCCCAGGATCGAACTCCACGACCCGCCCATCAGGATCAGCTTCTGCTTGCCCAGGCGCTGGTTGACGTAGGCCGCCACCTCGATCCCGTCGTCGCGCAGGCGCTCCACCGTCAGGGACTCGCCCTCGGCGGGCGGGCTCTGGCCGAAGGTCATGCCCGCGCCGCGCTGGTCCCACTGGGCGATGACGAAGTCCTTCTCCCACGCCTGGAAATAGGGACTGGCGTAGGGGGTCATCGGATTGCCCGGCCCGCCGTGCACCATCAGGATCACCGGCCTGGAGCGGTCGTCGCCGTGGATCGTGACCCACTGCTCGATCCCGCCGATGCGCACGAAGCCTTCCTCGTGGATGGCCTTGACCGGCGCGGCGACCGCCGGCCTGTCAGGGGCCTGGGCGGTGGCGAGGCCCGGCGCGCAGGTCAGGATCAGCGCGGCCATCAGGCCCGAAAACTTCGACATCGATCCACCCCAAAAACAACCCGCGCCAGCCGTGATCGACTCGCCGCTTTCCCGAAACTCGCCTTGCGGCCTGGATACGTTAGGGAAACGTCGATCGGCGATCAAATACCGCCGCTTGCACTGGCGCAGTCACGCACGACCCGCCACATTGGTCCACGCCAGAAGCGCCCAAGCGCTCGACCGCCACCAGGAGCCTGCCATGACCGACGCCCCCGCCTATGTGCCGCCCAAGGTCTGGACCTGGAACAAGGAGAACGGCGGCAAGTTCGCGTCGATCAACCGGCCGATCGCCGGGCCCACCCATGACAAGCCCCTGAAGGTGGGTCGCCATCCCCTGCAGCTGTACTCCCTGGGCACGCCCAACGGCGTCAAGGTGACGATCCTGCTGGAAGAGCTGCTGGCCCTGGGCCATGCCGGCGCCGAGTATGACGCCTGGCTGATCAATATCGGCGATGGCGACCAGTTCGGCAGCGGCTTTGTGGCGGCCAATCCCAATTCCAAGATTCCGGCCCTGGTCGACCACAGCGGCCCCGAGCCGATACGGATCTTCGAGTCCGGCGCCATCATGATCCACCTGGCCGAAAAGTTCGGGGCCTTCCTGCCCACCGAGCCGGCGGCGCGGGCCGAGTGCCTGTCGTGGCTGTTCTGGCAGATGGGCAGCGCGCCGTTCCTGGGCGGCGGCTTTGGCCACTTCTACGCCTATGCGCCCTACAAGATGGAATATCCGATCGACCGCTACGCCATGGAGGTGAAGCGCCAGATGGATGTGCTGGACCGCCGCCTGGGCGAGACCGCCTTTGTCGCGGGTGACGAGTACACCATCGCCGACATGGCCATCTGGCCCTGGTACGGCGGCATGGCCAAGGGCCTGCTGTACGAGGCCGGCGAGTTCCTGTCAGTGCAGGACTACAAGAACGTCATCCGCTGGACCGACGCCATCGGCGCGCGCCCTGCCGTCAAGCGCGGCCGCATGGTCAACCGCGTGTTCGGCGAGCCCTCCAGCCAGTTGCGCGAACGCCATGAGGCCAGCGACTTCGACACCAAGACCCAGGACAAGGTCGAGGCGGCCAAATAGTCCGCCCGGCCCGGCGGGTCAGAGCCAACGAGTCTTCTTGAACCGCCAGTACAGGAACAGGCAGACCCCGACGATCACGCTCAGGGCCAGGGGATAGCCGAAGGTCCAGGTCAGCTCGGGCATGTGCTCGAAGTTCATCCCATAGATGCCGGCGATGGCGGTCGGCACGGCCAGCATGGCGGCCCAGGCCGCCAGCTGCCGGGTGATCACCCCCTGGCGTTGCTGTTCCAGCAGCGAGCTGACCTCGAACACCGAGGTCAGCACGTCGCGCAGCCCCTCGACCAGTGAGGCGACCCGGACGATGTGGTCGCGCACGTCGCGGAAATAGGGTTTCACCTCGGCGTCGATGCACGGCATGTCGTGATGCTCAAGCTCGCTGGCCACCTGCTCCATCGGTCCCAACAGCTTGCGGAACCGCATCAACTCGCGGCGCAGGGCGAAGATGCGCGCCACCTCTGACCGGCTCAGGAAATTGTCCAGCGCCCGCCGCTCCATCTCGGCCATCTCGTCATCGATCGCGTCGACGATCGGCAGATAGCCGTCGACAATGAAGTCCAGCACCGCATGCAGCACATAGTCGCCGCCGTGGCCCAGCAGGCGGGGTGTGGCCTCCAGGTGCTCGCGCAGGTCGGTATGGGCCCGGGCCGAGCCGTGGCGCACCGTGATCAGGTGGCGGGGCCCCACGAAGATGTCGGTCTCGCCGTACTCGATGCGCCCCTCGATCAACTGTGCGGTCTTGGCCACCACGAACAGCTGGTCGCCATAGAGATCCACCTTGGGCATCTGCCGGGCGTGCAGCGCGTCCTCGACCGCCAGGGGGTGCAGGCCAAAACGATCCTGCAGCACCGCCAGCTCGGCCTTGGTCGGCTCCAGCAGACCAATCCAGACGAACTCGCCCTCGCGCGGAACCAGGTCGTCAGGCGTATCGAGGTCCAGCGCGCGGGACCGTTTTCCATCCACATAGGCGATGGCCGCAACGACGCTCATGGACGCTCCAGATCCCGTGTGACGCTGGCGCTATGACATGAAATCACCCAGGGTCACAGCCGGCCGGCGGGGATTTCAGTTGCCGACCTGGGCGCCGCTGAAGTCGAAGCCGGGCTCGCGCTGCTTGCCGCCGCCGAACAGCCAGGTGAAGCCGACAAACACAGCCCGCACCCTTGGCTGGCGACTTGTGGTGTCGCGCAGGGTCGGGGTGTCGATGATCACCGTGTCCTCGATGGTGTTGAGCACATCCTGGCCGGTGACCACGAAGGACAGCTTGTCATTGATCTTCCGACGATAGCCCAGATTGAGCATCCTGAACGGCTCGCGATAGCCCTGCGGGGTCAGGCGACGGCCCGAGCTGATGGCGTTGAGCTGCAGGAAATCCTTCGGCGTGACCTGCCAGTTCAGATTGGCGCGGCCCGAGACCATGGTGTCCTCGCGCGTGCCCGAAAAGCCCAGATTGGCGGCGGCGATCTCGTTGCGGAAGAGGTTGCTGCTGACACTGTAGGTCAGGGTCGGGGTCAGGCGGCCATTGGCTGCCAGCTCCAGGCCGGTGCTGTTGTTCTTGCCCAGGTTTTGCTTGGTGGTCAGCAGCACGCCGCCGCCCAGATCGGTGACCACGTCGGTGACGCTCTGGGTGTTTCGGCGGTGATACAGGGTGGCCAGATAGGAGGTCTGGCCCTTGCGATACTGCCAGCCCAGCTCGAAGGCGTCGGTCTGTTGCGGCTTCAGGTCGGGATTGCCGGCCCGGTAGTTGTAGGGGTCCTGATAGACCGGATAGGGATTGAGGTCCTGCGCCTGGGGCCGCTGGATACGGCGGCTGTAATTGGCGTTCAGCGTGTTGTTTTCATTGAGGGTATGACTCAGAAACAGGCTGGGATAGACCTTGAAATCGTCATTGCTGTTCTTCTGGGCCGAGGTCAGCTGGTGGGTGTCGATATTGACCTGCTCGGCCCGCAGGCCGCCCTGCACGGTGAAATCTCCGAACGGGCGCTCATAGGTGACATAGGCGGCGAAGACGTCTTGATCGTACAGAAAGCGGTTGGTGCGCGCGGTGTCGACGACCAGGGCGCCGGGCGCGGGGCCGACGGCGCGGCGGTTGTCATAGTCGTTCTCGCCGACCTCCAAGTCGACACCGGCCTTCAGTTTCACATCACCCGGTAGCGGCTTGACGTAGTCGACCTTGAGATTGGCGCGGGTCTGGTCGATGCCGAAACCGAAGGTCTCATAGCTGTCGACGCCCGGACTGTTGCGGGTCAGGCCCCGGCCGTCGCGCGAGAAGCTGGTGACCTCATATTCGGCATGGGCGGTCAGTTCGTGGCCGGCGCCCGTCAGCTGCCGGCGCCAGTCGGCGCTGAGCGCGCCGTTGTCGCGGTTCATCTCGCCCTGGGTCAGCCGCTCATAGCTGCGCGAGACCGCGCCGGCGGCGTTGCGGGCGGAATAGAGCTCGCGGCTATCGCTATCCATGGCCATGCCGCGATAGCGCACCTCGGCGCTGAGGCGGTTTTGCTTGTCCAGATCATAGTCCAGCCCGCCGCGCAGGTTCAGGCCGTCGCTCTCGTTCTGGGAGTCCAGATCCTGGGTGCTGGGCAGAAACTGTCCACTGGTCTGATCAAGGATGGCGCGGTCGGTCTCGGAGACGAACTGCTGAACGTCGCGACGATAGCCGGCGTCGCCCGACAGGGTCAGCTTGCCCTGGCGGCGGGTCGCGCTGATCCCGCCATTGTAGCGCCCGCCCGAGCCGACATTGGCCCGCACCGAGCCGTTCACGCCCGGCTTCTGGGTCTTCTTGGTGATCAGATTGATGATTCCGGCCGAACCGTCGGGACGGAAGGCGGCGGAAGGGTTGGTCATCACCTCGACCCGGTCGATCTGGTCGGCCGGCAGCGACTGCAGGGCGTCGGCCTTGCCGTCGCCGTTGAACTGGCCCGAGGGCTTGCCGTCGATCAGGATGGTGACATTGGCGTCGCCGCGCAGGCTGACATTGCCCTGCACGTCGACCTCGACCGAGGGGACGTTGCGCAGGGCGTCGGCGATCGAGCCGGTGCGGGCCGACAGGTCATTGGCGACGCTGTAGCTGCGGCGGTCGATCGAGGTGCGCATGGCGGTAGAATCGCTGGTCACCACCACGCCCTCGATAGCTGTCGGGGCGGACTTGTCCACAGGCTTGGCGGCGGCGGGCGCCTGGGCGGGGATCGTCTGGGCCATGGCCAGGCCGGGCAGGACCATCGCGGTCGCCACGAACAGAAGTTTCAGACGCATGGACGCTCCCAGGGACCGAGCCCCGAGCGAGATCGCCCGACGCCTCAGCATTACAACTGTAAATACTACAACTGTAAATAGTTGCTAGCTGTTTCGCTGTAGACCGCGCCCCGACACCGGGATCAAATGTCTTTTCGGCAATGTTGCGCTTGGAGATGGAGTGCGGTTTTGGCGCAACGGTCAGGCGTTTGAGGCCCAGGTCAGACCTGGATGATCCGCGCGTTGTAGGAGGCCACCACCGCGTCGTGCGTCACCAGCACCAGGGCCTCGGTGAGCCCCTGGGCCACCAGCAAGCGGTCGAAGGGATCGGCGTGGATGCGCGGCAGGGTTTCGACAGCCACCGCCTGCTCGGGCGTGATCGGGACCAGGCAATAGCCCGACGCGCTGAACAGCAGTTGGGCTTCCTGCGCAGAGATCGGCATCGCGCTCGCCCCTTCGCGACCCAGCCCATGCTTGATGGCGATCTCCCACAAGGTCACGGCGCTGACGCAGACCTCGTTGGCGGGATCCAGGATCAGCGCGCGCGCCTGCTGGGAAAGGCGCGGGTCGTCGGTCAGGGTCCAGAGCGCGATGTGCGTGTCGAGCAGCAACCTCAATCCCGGGACTCCAGGAAAAGGGCGGCCACCTCGGCGTCCTGCGCCTGGGTATCAGCGGGCGCGACGAACAGACCCTTGGCGATGCCGATCCGCACGGGCGTGCGGCCGGCCGACACCATGGGCACCAACCGCGCCGCGGGCCGGCCATTGCGGGCGATCACCACCTCGTCGGTCTCACCGCTCTCGACGGCTTCAACCAACCTCGAAAGTTGCGACTTGGCGTCGTGCATGTTGACTGTACGCATGGCCGGACTCGCTATTAGCTAAGGCTAGCTAGCACAGATCGAACCCGGCATAAAGACGGCCAAAGTCGCAACCTGGTCTCACCGCTTGCGCGCTGATACCGGTAACACTAAGGTCGCGGCCAACGAGCGCTTCATCAAGGACGCTCTGGGATTGAACACGGCCTTCGGGCCACGGGGAGGAAACCAATGGCTTCAGTATCCAGCGCGGGCCCTAGCCCGGGCATGAGCGCCTACGGCGGCAAGGTCAATATGGGCTTTATCGCCGCGATCGTGGCCGTCGCCACCATTGGCGGCTTTATGTTCGGCTATGACAGCGGCGTCATCAACGGCACGCAGGAAGGCCTGGAAAGCGCCTTCAACCTCAGCAAGCTGGGCACCGGCCTGAACGTCGGCGCCATCCTGATCGGTTGCGCCATCGGCGCCTTCGCCGCCGGCCGTCTGGCCGACGTCTGGGGCCGTCGCACCGTGATGCTGATCTCGGCCCTGCTGTTCCTGGTCAGCGCCATCGGCACCGGCGCGGCCGACACCTCGATGGTATTCATCGCCTTCCGCCTGATCGGCGGCCTGGGCGTGGGCGCCGCCAGCGTGCTGTGCCCGGTCTATATTTCGGAAGTCACGCCCGCCAACATCCGCGGCCGCCTGTCGTCCGTGCAGCAGATCATGATCATCACCGGCCTGACCGGCGCGTTCGTGGCCAACTACATCCTGGCCCACACCGCCGGCAGCTCGACAGCGACCTTCTGGCTGGGCTTCCCCGCCTGGCGCTGGATGTTCTGGATGCAGGTCATCCCGGCCGCCATCTTCTTCTTCAGCCTGCTGTCGATCCCTGAAAGTCCGCGCTATCTGGTCGCCAAGGGCAAGGACGCCGAGGCCTCCAAGATCCTGTCGCGCCTGTTCGGCGAAGGTCAGGGCGACAAGAAGGTGGCCGAGATCCGCGCCTCGCTGTCGGCCGACCATCACAAGCCCAAGATGAGCGACCTGATCGACCCGATCACCAAGAAGCTGCGCCCCATCGTCTGGACCGGCATCGGTCTGGCCGTGTTCCAGCAACTGGTCGGCATCAACATCGTCTTCTACTACGGCTCGGTGCTGTGGCAGTCGGTGGGCTTCTCGGAAGACGACAGCCTGAAGATCAACATCCTGGGCGGCTCGCTGTCGATCCTGGCCTGCCTGCTGGCTATCGCCCTGATCGACAAGATTGGCCGCAAGCCGCTGCTGCTGATCGGTTCGGCCGGCATGGCCGTCACCCTGACCACGGTCGGCTACTGCTTCTTCCAAGGCTCCATGGTTGACGGCGCGCTCAGCCTGCCGGGCAATTTCGGCCTGATCGCCCTGATCGCCGCCAACGCCTATGTGGTGTTCTTCAACCTCAGCTGGGGCCCGGTCATGTGGGTCATGCTGGGCGAGATGTTCCCCAACCAGATCCGCGGTTCGGGCCTGGCCGTCGCGGGCTTTGCCCAGTGGATGGCCAATTTCGCCATCGTCGTCAGCTTCCCGGCCATGGCGGCGAGCCTTGGCCTGCCGGTCACCTACGGCTTCTACGCGCTCAGCGCGCTGGTCTCGTTCTTCTTCGTCCAGAAGATGGTTCGCGAGACGCGCGGGACGGAGCTGGAAGACATGCAGGGCTAGGCGCCCGGCTTCCACGCCGTCACGATCAGGACGCCCGGGAGGTTCCGCCTCCCGGGCGTTTTGCTGTGCGGTTTCCCCTTCCCCAAGGACCGCTCAGGTGACAGCGTTGTCCCGTGAAAATCGCGATGACACCGGTAGACATTCTCTGAAACTTGCCGCTAGGTGACCGGTAACATTCGCCAGCGCGACAGCAGTTCGCGCGGCCAGTAGCCTTGGGAAGGAACACGAAAATGGTCCAGATCAGCCGACGCGGAGCCCTGGGCTCGCTTCTGACCGGCGCGGCTGCGGCCGCTGTTCCCGCCGCCAGCCAGGCCCAGATGGGAACCCTGCCCGGTCCCGCCCCCGCCGGAACCCCGACATGGGCCAAGGGCGTCGAGGGCCAGCGCAAGGCCGATCTGGGCGACGGAACCTTCCTAAACCCGATCCTGGCCGGCGACCGGCCCGACCCGTCGATCCTCAAGGACGGCGACGACTACTACATGACCCACAGCTCGTTCGACGCCTATCCGGGCCTGCTGATCTGGCACAGCCGGGATCTGGTGAACTGGGCGCCGGTCGTGGCCAGCCTGAAGACCAATGTCGGCTCGATCTGGGCCCCCGAGCTCTGCAAGCACCAGGGCCGCTACTACATCTACCTGCCGGCCAAGTTTCCGGGCAACAACACCAGCTATGTGATCTGGGCCGACAAGATAGAGGGCCCGTGGTCCGAGCCCATCGACCTGAAGCTGCCGCGCTATATCGACCCCGGCCACATCGTCGACGACAAGGGCGCGCGCTGGCTGTTCCTGTCGGGCGGCGACCGCATCCAGCTGGCGCCCGACGGCCTGTCGACCGTGGGCAAGCCCGAGCACGTCTATGACCCCTGGCGCTATCCCGACGACTGGGACGTTGAGGGCTTCTCGCCCGAGGGGCCCAAGGTCATGAAGCGCGGCGACTACTATTACATGATCACCGCCGTGGGCGGCACCGCTGGCCCGCCGACCGGCCACATGGTCATCGTCGCCCGGGCCAAATCCCTGGCCGGCCCGTGGGAAGACGATCCGCACAACCCGGTCGTGCGCACCACCGACAATTCCGAAAAGTGGTGGTCGCGCGGCCACGCCACCCTGGTCGAGGGCCCGGCCGGCGACTGGTGGACGGTCTATCACGGCTATGAAAACGGCTTCTACACCCTGGGTCGCCAGACCCTGCTGGCCCCGGTCACCTGGACCAAGGACGGCTGGTTCACGGTCGGCGGCGGCGATCTGGCCAAGCCGATCGCCAAACCGAAGGGCGGCAAGGCCGTGCCGCACGGCATGGCGCTGTCGGACGACTTCACCACCGACAAGCTGGGCGTGCAGTGGAACTTCTTCGATCCCAAGCCGGGCGAGCAGGACCGCATGTCGCGCCAGGACGGCGTCCTGACCCTGAAGGGCGCGGGCGAAGCGCCGTCAACGGGCTCGCCGCTGATCTTCGTCAACGGCGACCAGGCCTATGAGATCGAGTGCGAGATCGACATCGACCCGGAAACCCGCGCCGGCCTGATCCTATTCTATGACCGCCAGCTCTATTGCGGCCTGGGGTTCGACGCCAAGAACTTCGTCACCCACCAGTACGGCATCGAGCGGGGGCGACCGGCCAATCCACATGGTTCGAAGATGCTGATGCGGCTACGCAACACCCGCCACATCGTCAGCTTCCATACCAGCGGAGACGGCGGCGCGACCTGGAAGCGCTTTGACCGGGGCATGGAGGTCAGCGGCTACCACCACAATGTGCGCGGCGGGTTCCTGATGCTGAAGCCGGGCCTCTACGCGGCCGGCAAGGGCTCGGCGCGGTTCCGGAACTTCAAGTACCGGGCGCTGGGGTAAAACACTCCGCCTCTTTCATCTTGTCATCCCGGCCGCAGCGAAGCGGAGAGCCGGGACCCAGGGGCCAAGGCAGTGCGGTTGCCCCTGGGTCCCGGACAGCCTCTGCGAGGCTTCCGGGATGACAAGCGATTTCAATGGGACGCTTGAGATGATCAAACCCCTCCTCCTCACCGCCGCCCTGCTCGCCGCCCCCATGGCCGCCCACGCCCAGGCGACGCCCGACACCGATCCCCCCGTCTTCAAATCCCCGAAGATCGTGCTGATCGGCGACTCCACCACCGCCGTTCAGAGCGGCTGGGGCCCCAGCTTCTGCGGCAAGCACGTCACCTCGTTCGTCGCCTGCATCAACCTGGCCCGCGGCGGTCGCTCGACCAGCAACTACCGGCTCGAGGGCTCGTGGAAGCTGGCGATGTATGAGATCAAATCGGGCGGCTTTTCCGACACCTATGTGCTGATCCAGTTTGGCCACAACGACCAGCCGGGCAAGCCGGGCCGCTCGACCGATCTCGCCACCGAGTTTCCGGCCAATCTGCAGCGCTATGTCGAAGAGGTGCGGGCCGCCGGGGGCAAGCCGGTGCTGGTCACCCCCCTGACCCGCCGCCAGTTCAAGGACGGCAAGCTGGTCGATGATCTGGGTCCATGGGCCCAGGCGACCCGCAGGGTGGCGGCCGAGACCGGCACGCCGCTGGTCGATCTGCACGCCTTGAGCTCCGCCGCCGTCCAGGCCATGGGCCCGGTCGAGGCCATGCGGCTGGCCCAGAGCCCGCCCGACGCCCGCGTCCGCGACGCCGCCCGGTCGGGCACCACCATCGAGGCGCGGTTTTACGAGCCGGCGATTCCCGGCGCCGCCGTTCCGCCACCGCCACCGCCGGTCGCAACGCCACAGGTCCAGAACAATGCGGCGGCCGAGCCGATGGGCACGCCCAAACAGGCCTTTGACTATACGCACCTGGGTCACGAGGGAGCCGACCATGTCTCGGCCCTGGTGGCTACGGCGCTGGCCGACGCGGTCCCTGCCCTGCGCCGGAACCTGCTGCCCTGAACGAAAAAGGGCGGGCCCGCGAGGACCCGCCCTTTCCGTTTTCCGTGAAGCCTTAAGCTTAGCGGAACAGGCTCAGGATCGAAGACGAAGACTGGTTGGCGATCGACAGCGCCTGCACACCCAGCTGTTGCTTGGTTTGCAGCGACTGCAGCTTGGCGCTTTCCTTGGCCAGATCGGCGTCAACCAGGTTGCCCACGCCGGCGTCGAGGCTGTCTTGCAGCTTGCCGACGAAGGTCAGGTGGGTGTCCAGGCCAACCGAGCTGGTGCCCAGCGAGGCCAGCTTGTTGGTGGCCGTGCCCAGAGCCGTGGTCACCGTGGTGATCATGGTCTTGGCCGTGGCGGCGTCAGTGAAGCTGGAAGCGGCCGTCAGGCCGAGGCCGGCCAGCGACAGGGTCTTGGCGGTGACCGTGAAGCCCGAACCGTCCTGGTTGGCCAGGAAGGTCAGCTTGGTGGTCGTGCCGTCGGCGATGCTGACGCCATTGAACTTGGCGTTCGAGGCGGCCTTGGTCACCTGATCGCGCAGGGATTCAAAGTCGGCCTTCAAAGCGTTGAAGCTGGAGGTGTTGAGCGAGGTGTCGGAAGCGGCCAGGGCCTTTTCCTTCATCTTGCCCAGCAGGTCGGTGATGGTGTCGCCAGCGGCCAGGGCCACATCAATGGTCGACTGACCACGCTGCAGCGAATCCTTCACCGAGTTCATCGACGAGGCCATCGAGGTTTGGTTCTTGGCCGTGGCCCAGATCGCACCGTTGTCCTTGGCGCTGGCCACCTTCTTGCCGGTGTTGATGCGCTGCTGGACGGTCGCCAGTTCCGAATTGGTGGAGTTCAGGTTTTGCAGCGCGATCATTGCGCCGCTGTTCGTGTTGATGCTGTTCAGCGCCATTGCGAAAATTTCCTATTCAAGGATCGCCGACGTCATTTTGACTGCCGGTAGGCTTTTGCCTCCCTGCACTTTTGACCCAGGCAGTTTATTCCGAATGAATCTGGATGGTTAACGGCCGCAATTCGGGTTTCGGCCTCGAAAATTTCTGTAAAAATCCAAAATTCGACCTGGAGAATTTGAGTAATCACTCAGCGCATTCGGTCACTATTTTCGAAATTCAGACTATATATCGCGGCGGATCGTCGCAGTTGGCGATAACTATATCTAGATTTGGGGGTCACGAGGGGCCGCGACGCAAGCCCTAGTCAGCGTTGCCGGACCCGCGGCATCACGCCCGACCAGATCTCAGGCGAGGATACATTCCAGGGTCTTGTGGAACACCTTGGCCAAGGCCCGGCGGTCGGCGTCAGGGTTGTTGACCGAGCGCATGACAAGCCCGTCAAAAAGCACGCCGATCATCTCGGCCCGCGCCTTGAACTCGGCATCGCTCCACTCGGGCTTGCGGCTGCGTTCCAGCATGGTGATGGCCAAGGCGCGCTCCTGGGCGTCCGCAGCGCGGACGATGGTGGCGACCTTGGGATTGCGGGCCGCCTCGGCCAGGACTTCCAGCACCAGGGCCGAGCTGCGTGGGTCGTAACACTTGTCCAGGGCCTCGGGTAAGTGACTGGTCATGACCTCCAGCAGATCGCCCGGCTGGCTTTCCAGTTCGGCGAACTTCTCGCGCATCTCGGCCAGGTCCTGGGCGACAATGGCGGCGATGATCGCCTCCTTGTTCTCGAAATAGCGATAGATCTGGCCGACGCTCAGACCAGCGGCCTTGGCGATGTCGGCCATGCTGGCGCCGTGGAAACCCGACTGGCGCACCTGATCGCACGCGGCGTCGAGGATCTGCTGTCGACGGGTTTCTACCGTCGGCCGCGCAGATGGCATCTCATCGCCCATCGCAAATCTCGTTTCGCATTACATTTCCGTTAGGTCAGCCGAAAAGCGACACCCTCGGTGTTGACTTGCGACAGCCTCGCACTTATGTCCAGCCCCGAGTGAGAATGAACGTTCATTCTCAGATTGTCGATCATCCGGTCTACGTCAAGGGCAATGGCCCGGCGCCGACCGCCTTTATCCAAAACCGGGATCTGTCATGCAATTCCAACGTTCGGCGGCGACAGCCGTCGCGCTCGCCGCTATCGCGTTCACCCTCGCCGCCTGCGGGCAGGGCCAGGGCGGGGCCGCCGGCATGGGCGCTGGAGGCCCTGCCGATGTGGGTGTGGTCATTGCCCGGACCGAGCCGGTCAGCCTGACCACCGAGCTGTCGGGCCGCACCTCGGCCTCTCTGATCTCCGAAGTGCGTCCTCAGGTCGGCGGCATCGTCAAGGCGCGCCTGTTCCAGGAAGGCGGCTATGTCCGCGCCGGTCAGCCGCTGTACCAGATCGATCCGGCCACCTATCAGGCCGCCTACAACAGCGCCGCCGCCGGCCTGGCCCAGGCGCAGGCCGCCTATACCGCCGCCAGGCTGAAGGCCGATCGCTACAAGGCCCTGGTCGAGACCGGCGCCGTCAGCAAGCAGGACAATGACGACGCCCAGGCCGCCAGCCAGCAGGCCGCCGCCAATGTCGCCGCCCAGAAGGCCAATGTCGACGCCGCCCGCATCAACCTGGGCTACACCCGCGTGCTGGCCCCGATTTCGGGCCGCATCGGCAAGAGCACGGTCACGCCGGGCGCGCTGGTCACCGCCGGCCAGGCGGCCGCCCTGGCCACGGTTCAGGACACCAGCCGGGTCTATGTCGACCTGACCCAGTCCTCGGCCGAACTGCTGAAGCTTCAGCGCGATCTGGCCACCGGCAGCATCGGCCGCTCGGGTTCCGCCCAGGTGACCCTGAAGCTGGAAGACGGCTCCACCTATCCCACCCCCGGCAAGCTGGAATTCTCGGACGTCACCGTCGATCCCGCCACGGGCTCGGTCGGCCTGCGCGCCACCTTCGCCAACCCCAATGGCGTGCTGCTGCCGGGCATGTATGTGCGCGCGGCGCTCAGCACCGCCACAGCCCAGAACGGCATGCTGATCCCGCAACCCGCCGTGTCCCGCGACCCCAAGGGCAACGCCACGGTGATGGTGGTCGGCGCCAAAAGCCTGGCCGAGCCTCGCCCGATCACCGTGCGCCAGATGGTTGGCGACAAGTGGCTGGTGACCGGCGGCTTGAAGCCGGGCGATCAGGTCATCGTCGAAGGCCTGCAAAAGGTCCGTCCCGGCGCGCCCGTGAAGCCCGCCGTCATCACCGCCCAACGCTAAGGCCCGGCTGTCATGCTTTCCCGTTTCTTCATCGACAGGCCCATCTTCGCGTGGGTCATCGCCATCGTCATCATGCTGGCCGGTCTCCTGGCCATCCGCACCCTGCCGATCGCGCAATATCCCGACATCGCCCTGCCCCAGGTTTCGGTGTCGGCCAACTATCCCGGCGCCTCGGCCAAGACCGTCGAGGATAGCGTCACCCAGGTCATCGAGCAGAAGATGAAGGGCCTGGACGGCCTGGAATACATGTCCTCGACCAGTGACAGCTCAGGCTCGGCCACCACCACCCTGACCTTCAAGGCCGGCACCGACGTCGACATCGCCCAGGTGCAGGTCCAGAACAAGCTGCAGACGGCCACCGCCCTGCTGCCGCAAGAGGTCCAGCAACAGGGCCTCAGCGTGGTCAAGTCGACCCGCAACTTCCTGATGGTGGTCGGCCTCTATTCCAAGGCCCCGGGCACGACCAATGTCGACCTGGCCGACTATATCGCCGCCAACATCCAGGATCCGCTGAGCCGCGTCGACGGCGTGGGCGACGTCCAGCTGTTCGGCGCGCAATACGCCATGCGCATCTGGCTGGACCCCGACAAGCTGGCCAGCTTCGCGCTGACCCCCAGCGACGTCACCGCCGCCATCCGGGCCCAGAACGCCCAGGTCTCGGCCGGGCAGCTGGGCGGCACACCCGCCGCGCCGGGCGTGGCCCTGAACGCCACCATCTCGGCCCAGTCGCGCCTGCAAACCCCTGAACAGTTCGGCGCCATCATCCTGCGCAACAGCACCGGCGGCGCGATCGTCCACCTGCGCGACGTGGCCCGCGTCGAACTGGGCGCCGAAAGCTATGTCTTCAACGCCCACTTCAACGGCGCCCCGGCGGCCGGCCTGGCCGTCAAGCTAGCCCCCGGCGGCAATGCGCTGGACACCGCCGAGGCGGTCAAGGCGCGCATGACCGAGCTGTCCAAGAGCTTCCCGGCCGGCTTTGAATATGTGGTGCCCTACGACTCCACGCCGTTCGTGGCACAGTCGATCCACGAAGTGGTCAAGACCCTGATCGAGGCCATCATCCTGGTCTTCATCGTCATGTTCCTGTTCCTGCAGAACTGGCGCGCGACCCTGATCCCGACCATCGCCGTGCCGGTCGTGCTGCTGGGCACCTTCGGAATCCTCGCGGTCTTTGGCTACTCGATCAACACCCTGACCATGTTCGGCGTGGTGCTGGCCATCGGCCTGCTGGTCGATGACGCCATCGTCGTGGTCGAGAACGTCGAGCGAGTGATGAGCGAGGAAGGGCTGTCGCCCATCGAAGCCACCCGCAAGTCGATGAAGGAAATCAGCGGCGCCCTGATCGGCATCGCCCTGGTGCTGTCGGCCGTCTTCGTGCCCATGGCCTTCTTCGGCGGCTCGCAGGGCGTGATCTATCGCCAGTTCTCGATCACCATCGTCTCGGCCATGCTGCTGTCGGTGGTCGTCGCCCTGATCTTGACCCCGGCCCTGACCGCCACCCTGCTCAAGCCTGTCGCCAAGGGTCACACGATCTCGGACAAGGGCTTTTTCGGCTGGTTCAACCGCAGCTTCAACGACCTGTCGGGCCGCTATCAGGGCGCCGTGCGCGGCATCCTGGGCAAGAGCGTCCGCTGGATGGCCATCTATGGCGCCATCATCCTGGTGATGGGCGTGCTGTTCATCCGCATGCCCACCTCGTTCCTGCCGGAAGAAGACCAGGGCACCATCTATACCCTGGTGCAGCTGTCCCCCGGGGCGACGGACGCGCGCACCCAGGGCGTGCTCAAGCAGGTCGAAACCCACTTCCTCAAGGATCAGGCGGTCAAGTCGGTCTTCACCGTCTCGGGCTTCAGTTTCGCCGGCGCCGGTCAGAACGCCGGCCTGGCCTTCATCAGCCTCAAGCCGTTCGAAGAGCGCAAGAGCGCCGACCTGAAGGCGCCGGCCGTCGCCGGTCGCGCCTTCGGGGCCTTCTCCCAGATCCGCGACGCCATGGTCTTCCCGATCGTGCCGCCGGCGGTGCAGGAGCTGGGCAACGCCTCGGGCTTTGACTTCCAGCTGCAGGACACCGGCGGCGTGGGCCACGAGGCCCTGATCAACGCCCGCAACATGATGCTAGGCATGGCCGCCCAGAACCCGAAGCTGGCCGGCGTGCGCCCCAACGGCCAGGACGACACCCCGCAACTGCGGATCGATGTCGACCAGGCCAGGGCCGGCGCCATGGGCCTGACAACCGCCGACATCAATGCGGCGCTGAGCACGGCCCTGGGCGGTTCCTACGTCAACGACTTCGTCGATCGCGGTCGCATCAAGAAGGTCTATGTCCAGGCCGATGCGCCGTTCCGCATGACGCCCGAGGACCTCAACAAGTGGTACGTGCGCAACGGCACGGGCCAGATGGTCCCGTTCTCGGCCTTCGCCACCACCACCTGGACCTACGGCTCGCCGCGTCTGGAGCGTTACAACGGCCTCTCGTCGGTCAACATCCAGGGCACGCCCGCGCCTGGCCAAAGCTCCGGCGCGGCCATGGCCGCCATGGAAGAGATCGCCGCCAAGCTGCCCCCGGGCATCGGCTACGAGTGGACGGGCCTTTCGGCCCAGGAACGCGAATCCGGCAACCAGGCCCCCGCCCTGTACGCCATCTCGATCCTGGTGGTGTTCCTGCTGCTGGCGGCGCTTTACGAGAGCTGGTCGATCCCGCTGTCGGTGATCATGGTCATCCCGCTGGGCGTCGTCGGCGCCCTGCTGGCCACCACCCTGCGCGGCCTGTCCAACGACGTCTATTTCCAGGTCGGGCTGCTGACGACCATGGGCCTTGCCGCCAAGAACGCCATCCTGATCGTCGAGTTCGCCAAGGACCTGCACGAAAAGGGCAAGCCCCTGATCGAGGCCACCCTGGAGGCCGTCCGCATCCGTCTGCGGCCGATCATCATGACCTCGCTGGCCTTCATCTTCGGCGTGCTGCCGCTGGCGATTTCCAACGGGGCGGGCTCGGGCAGCCAGCACGCCATCGGCACCGGCGTGATCGGCGGCATGATCTCGGGAACCCTGCTGGCGATCTTCTTCGTCCCGCTGTTCTTCGTGGTCGTCGAGAAGGTCTTCAAACCCAAGTCCAAGCGCGTCGGCGAGACGCCCGCGATCCCGGCCGAGGGCCACTAGAATGCTGATCCGCAACCTCACCCTGACCCTGCTGGCGGCCACCGCGCTGACCGCCTGCACCCTGGCCCCGGCGCATCAGCGACCGACCCTGCCGGTGGCCCAGACCTGGCCGACCCCGCAACCGGCCCAGACGGCGTCCGCCGCCGATCTGGGCTGGCGCGAGGTGTTCGAGGATCCGCGCCTGGCCGCGACAATCGACCTGGCCCTGACGGAGAATCGCGACCTGCGCGTGGCCCTGCTGAATATCGAGCAGGCTCGCGCCCAGTACGGCGTTCAGCGCGCCGCCCTGCTGCCGGGCATCAATGCCGGCGTGTCCGGCTCGCGGGCCCGCACCCCGGCCTCGGTCAGCCAGACCGGCTCGGCCATCGAGACCGAGCAGTACAGCGCCAGTGTCGGCTTCACCGGCTATGAGCTGGACCTGTTTGGCCGCGTCCGCAGCCTCAACAAGGCCGCCCTCGAGAACTGGCTGGCGGTGCGCGAGAACAGCCGCACGGCCCAGATCAGCCTGATCTCGGAAGTGGCCGGAACCTGGCTGACCCTGGCCGCCGACGAGGACCTGCTGGCCCTGGCCCGCGACACCCTGGCCGCGCGCGACGAGTCGCTGAAACTGACCCAGAGCCGGGTCGACGCCGGCGCCGCCTCGACGCTGGACCTGCGTCAGGCCCAGACCCTGGCCGAACAGGCCCGGGCCGATGTCGCCGCCTATGTCGCCCAGGTGGCCCAGGACCGGAACGCCCTGCGCCTAGTGGTCGGGGCCGATGTCCCGGCCGACCTGTTGCCGGCCGGCGGGCTGGTGACGGCCCAGATCATGCCCGATCTGCCGGCCGGCGTAGTTTCGGATGTCCTGACCCGTCGCCCCGACGTGCTGGCCGCCGAACACCAGCTGGCCGCCGCCAGCGCCAATATCGGCGCGGCCCGCGCGGCCTTCTTCCCACGCATCGCCCTGACCGGATCGACGGGCGGCGCCAGCGGCGAGCTGGGCGACCTGTTCAAGAGCGGCTCGGGCGCCTGGAGCTTTGCGCCCAGCATCAGCCTGCCGATCTTCGCCGGCGGGGCCAACAAGGCCGGGCTGGACAGCGCCAGGGCCCGCCAGGGCATCGCTGTGGCCACCTATGAGAAGACCGTGCAGACGGCCTTCCGCGAAGTGGCCGACGCCCTGGCGGTGCGCGACACGGTGGCCGACCGCGTGTCGGCCCAGGAACGCCTGGTCGCCGCGGCCGCCGACAGCCAGCGCCTGGCCAGGGCCCGCAGGAACGCCGGCATCGACAGCAGCCTGACGCTGCTGGACGCCCAGCGCACCCTCTATAGCGCCCAGCAGGGCCTGATCGCGGCGCGACTGGTCCGGGCGAGCAATCTCGTCACGCTCTACAAGGTCCTCGGCGGCGGCGCTCCCGCCGCCTGACGGGCCTTACCCCACCCCGGCGACGGCCGGGGCGCGGTTCGTCGCATCATCCCCCCGATGACGGCGAACCCGAAGAGGCGCGCTCCTCCCCCCCAAGCCCGGGGCGCGCCTCTTCCCCTATTCAGGGGCAAACTGCGGTGAAAGAGGCCGGCGCCTAGCCCAGGCCCTGCAGGCCGTCCTCGTCGAACCAGATCCGCGCGGCGCGCTGGGCCGCGCTGGGCCGCAGGCCGTTGCGGGCGATCGCTATGGCGGCCTCTTCGGCCAGGTAGGTCGCGACGCTTGCGGCCGGCATCGGCCGGGCGAAGTGATAGCCCTGCATGACGACCCCGCCCAGCGACACCACCTTGTCCAGCTGCTCCTGGGTCTCGACGCCTTCGACGATGCAGTCGATCCGCAGGTTGCGACACAGCTGCAGCATGGTCTTGACGATGTCTTCGCTGGCCGCGTGATGGTCGATGTCGGCGATGAAGCTGGAGTCGATCTTCAGCTTGTCCAGCGGCAGCAGGCGCACATGGCTGAGGCTGGAATGGCCTGTTCCGAAATCGTCCAGCGCCGTGCGGACGCCCAGACCGTGGAAGGTCATCAGGGCGGCGCGGGCCTGGTCGAAGTCGCAGACGATGGCCGTCTCGGTGATCTCGAAATCGATGCGGTGCGGCGCGACCTGACTTTCCAGAACGATGTCGACGATGCGGCTGACGGTCTCCATCGAGGCGATGTCGCGGGCCGACAGGTTGATCGAAACCCGCATGTCCATCGGCCAGCTGCGCACCGCGCGCAGGGCCTTGGCGACCAGCACGCGGGTGATCTCGACGATCTGGCCCGAACGCTCTGCGGCGTTGATGAACACGGTCGGCGGCACCTCGCCCAGCTCGGGGCTTGACCACCGCGCCAGGGCCTCGAAAGCGATGGTCCGCTTGGCGCTGGTGTCGACGATGGGCTGGAAGTGGATATGCATCTCCGCGTCCAGGTCGGCGCGGCGCAGGGCCTGCTCGACCTGGCCCAGTTCGCGGATGTCGGCCTCGTGGCGCTCGTCGAACAGCACGGCCGAACCCTTCAGGTTCTGCTTGGCATGATAGAGGGCGTAGTCGGCGCGTTCAAACAGCTGCTCGCCCGTCTGGCCCCCGCCCGGGAACGGACAGAAGCCGACGGACCCACCGACCTGGGCGGTGACGCCCGGCAGGCGATAGGGGGTGCGCAGCAGCTCGCAAAGATCGCGGCCCAGGGTCTTGATCGCGGCGGGCGACAGGTGCGCGTCGATAATCAGACCAAATTCGTCGCCGCCCAGACGGGCCGCAAACAGCGGCGGCGAGCCGAAGGCCTGCAGACGTCGTCCAACCTCGGTCAGCAGACGGTCGCCCGTAGCGTGGCCAAAGGCGTCGTTGACCAGCTTGAAGCCATCCAGATCGACAACCCCGACCAACAGACTGCGGTCATGACGCCGGGCGCGGGCCACATGAGCTTCCAGCTCGGTAAAGAACCGGCGGCGATTGGGCAGGCCCGTCAGGCTGTCCAGATTGGCCAGGCGATCGTTCTCGTCACTCAGCAACTGGGCCTGGGCGGCCTTTTCGATCAGGGCGGTGCGCGATTCCACCAAGTCGGAAAATTCCTGGTAGTGGATCAGCAGGATCACGATCATCACGGCGGCCACCACCACCACATTGATCGAGATGGCCTCGAACACCGGATTGCCGGTCAGGCCGAAAAACAGGGTCATGGGGCCCAGCACGCACAGGGTGACCGTCAGGGCTGCGGCCCGCAGGTGCATCAGGCAGAAGATGCAGGCGATCACGGTGATGGCCATGTAGAAAGCCACATGGCTCTGCTGATAGGCGTCGCCATAGGCGTACAGCGACAGCGACCAGCCGGTGAAGGCGATCGCCAGCACGGCCGCGGCCGCCACGGTCCCGCCCAGCATCTTCGCAGCCCGCTCGACGTCCATGCCGCTCTTTCGCAGCCGCCACCAGCCCAGCATCCGCCAGCCGCTGACCAGGATCAGCGCCGCGGGACCGCCAATCGTCAGGGCAGGCGGCGCGGCGTGGAAGTGGGTGACGGCAAGCGCGATCGCATTGACCAGAACAACCAGGTACATCATCGGCGCCTGGCGTGAGAACGCTGTCGCCTGGGCGACCAGAAGTTCCGGACGGTCTCGTCGGATCGCGAAGAGCCTCGCGATTGTCTTGATGATCGCCATCTATGCCTGCCCCCGGGCTTCCGAGCACGGTGAAGGGCAAGCCCTAAATATTCGGTAAGCTTGAGTTCAAGGTCATCTGCGGCACAGTGTCCCGCGCCCCGGCCTGACTATTCGGCGGCGACCTTCACCGCTTCGAGGGCTTCGCCTACCGTCCGCGAGGTCTCATGGACCACCCTGCGCAGGTCGCGGCGGTCGATCACCTCGCCGCAAGCCTCGCAGGCCAGTCGCGGATGGAAGTCATGGCCGCAGGTCTTATGCACGAAATGCACCGGACCATTTCCAAGGCCATAGACGTGCTGGTCGCCCCACTCGGCCATGGTCAGCAGCACGGGGCTGAGGTCCAGCCCCTTGGCGGTGAGCACATATTCCTGGCGCGGCGGGCGCTCCGAATAGCGCTGGGCCTCCATCACGCCGTGCGCGACCAGGGTCTTGAGGCGCGAGGCTAGAACATTTCGGGCGACACCCAGGCGCTCCTGCCATTGCTCGAAACGCTTCACGCCGGCGAAGGCGTCGCGGAGGATCAGCAAGGTCCACGGATCACCCACGACCTCGAGGGTGGCGGCGATGCTGCAGCGTTCATTGGTATAGTCGGCGGTGCGGCCCATTGGGCAAAGGTGCGGTGTTCCGCCGGGGAATGCAAGAGAGCGTTGCGTTTGAGGATGAACGGTATTAGTTTTTAATTACAACTAACTCTCTCGGTTGCGCCTTGGGAGGCGATAGCCGATCCTTGCATGGTCGTGATCGCCTCCCCTTTCCGCAGACCGCTTGCGCGGGTCTGCGCAGTCAGGGTTTATTCCACCCCGAATTCCACAAATCCGGAGACCGCCCATGTCCGCCGCCCTCGATCCTGTCGTCATCGTTTCTTTCGCCCGCACGCCGATGGGCGGCTTTCAGGGCGCGCTGGGCGGGGTCAAGGCGACGGAGCTGGGCGCGACGGCGGTGAAGGCGGCCATCGCACGGGCCGGCGTCTCGGGCGATCTGGTCGAGCAGATCATCATGGGCTGCGTGCTGCCGGCCGGTCTCGGCCAGGCCCCGGCCCGCCAGGCGGCGGTCGGCGCGGGCCTGCCGCTGTCGGTCGAGGCCACCACGGTCAACAAGATGTGCGGCAGCGGCATGCAGGCGGCGATCATGGCCCATGACGCCCTGGCCGCCGGCAGCGTCGACCTGATCGTGGCCGGTGGCATGGAGAGCATGACCGGGGCCCCCTATCTGCTGAGCAAGCACCGCGCGGGCGCCCGCATCGGCCACGACCAGATGTGGGATTCGATGTACCTCGACGGCCTGGAGGACGCCTACACCCCCGGCAAGCTGATGGGCGCCTTCGCCGAGGACTCGGCCGCGACCTACCAGTTCAGCCGCGAGGCCATGGACGACTACGCCACCCGGGGCCTGATGAAGGCCAAGGCCGCTATCCAGAACGGCGCCTTCGAGGCCGAGATCACCCCCGTCACCGTCACCACCCGCAAGGGCACCGAGATCGTGGCCCAGGACGAGCAGCCCCTGAAGGCTGATCCGGCCAAGATCCCCACCCTGCGCCCGGCCTTCAGCCGCGACGGCGGCATCACGGCGGCCAATTCCAGCTCGATCAGCGATGGGGCCGCCGCGCTGGTCATGACCCGCCAGAGCGTCGCCGACCGTCTGGGCCTGAAGGTTGTCGCCCGCGTGGCCGCCCACGCCGCCCACGCCCATGAGCCCGGCCTGTTCACCACCGCCCCGGTCCCCGCGATGCGCAAGGCGCTGAAGAAGGCCGGCTGGGAGGTTTCCGATGTCGACCTCTGGGAGGTCAACGAGGCCTTCGCCGTGGTCGCCATGATCGCGCAGCAAGAGCTGGGCTTCTCGCCCGACAAGCTGAACGTCAACGGCGGGGCCTGCGCCCTGGGCCATCCGATCGGCGCGTCAGGCGCCCGCATCCTGTGCACCCTGATCTCGGCCCTTCAGGCGCGCGGCGGCAAGAAGGGCATGGCCTCCCTGTGCATCGGCGGGGGCGAAGCCACGGCAATGGCGATCGAGCTGGTCTGAGGAACCCGTCATGACCGACACCTTCCGCGACAATCCCGACCTTGGCCGCTTTGAGCTGGAGACCGGCGGCCTGCTGTCGATCGCCGACTACCGCCGCGAACCCGGCCGCCTGGTTATCCCCCACGTCGAGAGCGACCCGGCCCTGCGCGGCCAGGGCGCGGCCGGGCGCCTGATGGCCCAGGTGGCGCAGGTCGCCCGGACCGAGGACCTGAAGATCGTCCCGATCTGCTCCTACGCGGCGGCGTGGCTGAAGCGGAATGATCCAGACCTGATCGCATAACCCCACAACCCGCTCTTACCGGCGATCCAGAGAGCGGCTATTTGGAGGCCGGGGCGGCCGCGACCGGCGGCGGGCTCTCGAAGCTGCCCGCCGCGCCCGGGAACACCACCGGGCTTTCCCAGCCCTCGGGGCTGATCGCCGAAACGCCGAAGAAGAAGTCGTCGATGACCACGTCCTTGAGGACGGCGCTCGTCGCCGGGCCGGGGGCCCAGCGGTTCAGCACCCACTGCGGCTCGGTCGTGCCGCGCCACCAGACGCGGTGACCGGCGGCGCCCGGTGTGGCCGTCCACGAAACCTTGGTATCAGGGCTGACGGCGCCCTCGATCTTCACGCCCGATGGGGGCGCCGGCGCCGAGGCCAGCGAGGCCATGGCCACGGTGTTTAGCCGGGTCACCTGGGCCAGATAGGCGAAGTCGACGCCCTCGATCGTGTCGCCATAGGGCCGGCCGTTCTCGGTGCGCAGGTTCTGGTGCTGGCGGTCATAGTTCTCGGCGGCCTCGGTCACCCGCACGGCCGGATAGCCGGCCTCCAGCAGCGGCACCTGATCGCCGCCACGGCCATAGCGGTCGGTGCGATAGACCATCACCACATCGAAATTGTTCAGGTAGCGGTCGGCCAGGCCATCCAGATAGCGAGCCAGATTGCGCGACGGGCTGTCGACCTCGCCGCCATTGTAGCGGCGGCTGTTGGCCTGCTCGGGGGTCTCGACAGCCTTGGTGCCTTCCGAGAACACCCTCACCTGGGTGTTGTTCATCACGCCGCTCTGGCCGCGACTGTTACCGATGATGTCGTTGTTGAGGTCGGCCTCGACCTTCCAGCCATTGGCGCGGGCGTAGTTGGCGAGAATTTTCCCGCCATAGAGCCCCTGCTCCTCGCCCGACAGGGCGGCAAAGACCAGGGTGGCGGGGAACTTGTGTTTCGACAGGATGCGCGCCGCCTCGATCACCGCCGCCACGCCAGAGGCGTCGTCATTGGCGCCGGGGGCGTCGCTGGTGAAGTCCATGACGTCGCTGACCCGGCTGTCCAGATGGCCGGCGATGATGATCACCCGGTCGGGGTCAGTGGTCCCCTTCTGGATGGCCAGCACGTTCATGACCTCGGTCGGCTGGGGCACGCGGCGGCCGGTGACCACGTCGGAGGGGGTCTGGATGGTCAGGCAACCACCGCAATCCTTGCTGATGGTCTCGAACCGCGTCTTCACCCAGCGGCGGGCCGCGCCGATGCCGCGGGTGTCGGACTTGGTCTCCGACAGGGTGTGGCGGGTGCCGAAACCCACCAGCGAGCGGATGGTGCTTTCCAGCGCCTTGGCGTCGACATCGGCGGCGATCACCCGCAGCAGGGGCTGGTCGTTCGACGGCGCCGGAACCTCCGCCGCCAGGGTCGGTGTGGCCAGCAACAGGCCGGCGACGAGAACGAGGGGCAGGCCCATGGCGACTCCGGAAACGCGAAGGCGGCAAGTTGCCGCCCTCCGAGGCGTCCGACAAGCCATTCCGACAATAGCGCCGGACGGTCGGCCCGCTCAGAGTCCACAGGGCCTGCCCGCGCCTGCCGCCCGTCACAGGCCGCCGGCGCGCAGCGACCCGCGCCGGCAACAGGACTTAGGACAGCACCATCACCACCACGCGGCGGTTCTGGGCGCGGTTCTCGCGGGTGTCGTTGGCGACCACCGGAGCGTCTTCGCCGTAGGAGATGGTGGCCATGCGGTTCAGCGCGATCCCGCGCTGGCTGAGGAACTTGCGCACCGTCTCGGCGCGCTTGGCGCCCAGGCTGTCGTTGTAGGCCGGCTCGCCGACATTGTCGGTGTGGCCCTGGATTTCCAGATAGACGTTCTTGTTCTCGCCCTTGAGCTTCTCGGAGAACTCGGTCAGCCGCTGCTCGGCTTCCGGCGACAGGGTGGCGGCGTCGACCGGGAACTTCACGGAGTCGTCGCTCAGAACCATTGAGTACATGAACTTGCCTTCCGCCAGCTTGCCGGCGGCGGTGGCGCGGTCGAGGGCCTCGCGGGAGGTCTTGTCCAGTTCGCCCAGCTTGACGTCATGGTCGCCGACCTGGGTCTGAACCACGCCGACCTGGGTCTTCACATAGTCCTTGGTGGCGCAGCCGCTGACGGCCAGGCCGCCCGCGATCAGGGCGCAGACCGCTGCGGTCTTCAGGGCGGAAGTCTTGAGGGTTAGCATCATGGGCCGGGGCCTCGCTCGTTGATCCGAGCGGCGAAACCGCCAGCTCATCTGGGCGAAAACGGGGCGGGTTCATGACGGCATTTAAGCCGGACTGGCGCAAGGATTTCAGTGACTTAAATACCGCGCGCAAACGCTGAAGCCTCCGGCTTGTTCCTCGCCGAAAAACATTCAGGCAAACCCCTGAAATCGTCGCCGGAGGCTGAAAAAGCACGAGGTGAGCCGACAGGGCTTTCAATGTTCCATCGACAGTATCGCGCCCGGGAGGACCAGAGCAGCCCTATTCGCCCCAGGCCTGCGCTCGAATCTTCTTGAGGGTCTGAAGGGTGGAAAAGCAGGCCTGGGCGGCTTCACGCCCCTTGTTCTCGGCATCGTCGCGGCTGCGCACCAGCGCCTGCTCGTCGGTATAGGTGGTGAGTACCCCAAAGGTGATCGGGGTCTCGGTCGACAGTCCTGCAGTCATCAGACCCAGACTGGTGGCCAGGCTGATGAACTCGAAGTGCGCCGTGTCGCCCTTGATCACGCAACCCAGACAGACCACGCCCTCATAGAGTTCCGAACGCGCCAAGGTCTGGGCGATCAGGGGCAGCTCGAATGCGCCGGGGGCGTGGATGATATCCCGGGCGGCGACAGGGGCGCCGCGCGCCTTCAGCAGGTCCAGCGCGCCCTTGAGGAGGCCATCGGTGACCTCGGGGTTGAAGCTGCTGACGACGATCGCAATGCGCGGCGCGGAGGGGGTGTTGTTCATGGGACGCTCTTTGCTGATCAGGAGGCGCGGGCCAGACTGTGGCCGAGCTTTTCGCGTTTGGTGTCGAGATAGGCGGCGTTGTGCGGGTTGGCGGGAATGGCCAGCGGCAGTTCCCGGCTCACCGCCACACCGTTGGCGCGCAGGCCCGCCGCCTTGCGGGGATTGTTGCTGAGCAGGTTGACCCGCTCGACGCCCAGCGCCCGGAGCATCTGGGCGGCGACGCCATAGTCGCGCTGATCGGCGGGGAAGCCCAGGGCGTGGTTGGCCTGAACCGTATCGAGGCCCTCGTCCTGCAGCGCATAGGCGCGGATCTTGTTGGCCAGGCCCAGACCCCGCCCCTCGTGGCCGCGCAGATACAGCAGGACGCCGTTGCCGCCTTCGCCGATCTGCCTGAGGCTTTCCTGCAGCTGGGCGCCGCAGTCGCAGCGCTGTGAGCCCAGGGCGTCGCCGGTCAGGCACTCGGAATGAACCCGCACCAGCGGCGTGCCGGTCAGCGCGCCGCGAACCATCGCCAGATGCTCGACGCCGTCAATCCGGCTGCGGAAGGCGCGAACCTCGAAGGGAGCGCCGCCGTGCTCCGACGGCAGGCGAGCCGAGGCCACCTCGTCGACCAGCAGCTCGGTCGCCTTTCGATGGGCCACCAGCTCGGCGATGGTCAGCAGCGGGATGTCATGCTCGCGGCAGAAGACCTCGAGATCCGGCATCCGGGCCATGGTCCCGTCGTCCTTCATGATCTCGCAGATCACGCCGGCAGGCCGCAGCCCGGCCAATGTCATCAGATCCACCGAGGCTTCGGTGTGACCGGCCCGCACCAGCACCCCGCCCGGACGGGCCCGCAGCGGAAAGATGTGGCCTGGAGAGACCAGGTCCGCCGCCTTGGCGTCCGGGGCCACGGCCGCCGCGATGGTCAGCGCCCGGTCAAAGGCCGATATGCCCGTGTCGACCCCCTCGGCGGCCTCGATCGAGACGGTGAAGGCGGTCTGGCGGCTGGTGCGATTGTCGGACACCATCGGTGGCAGGCCCAGCCGATCGACGGCCTCGGCCGCCAGGGTCAGGCAGATCAACCCGCTGGCCCGGCGCGCCATGAAGGCGATCGCCGCCGCGTCGGCAAACTGGGCGGCCATGACCAGATCGCCCTCGTTCTCGCGATCCTCGTCATCGACCAGGACGATCATGCCGCCGGTCTTCAGGCGTTCGAGGGCTTCAGATAGGCGTGACATAGCTGCTCCACATATTTGGCCAGCACGTCGACCTCGACATTGATCGGGTCGTTGATCGCGGCGGACTTCAGGTTGGTGTGAGCCCAGGTGTGGGGGATCAGGGTCAGGCCGATCAGGAACCGGCCGCCAGCGTCGCAGGGCGAGACGCTGTTGAGAGTCAGGCTGACGCCGTTCAGGGCGATCGAGCCCTTCTCGACGCAGAAGCGGTGCAGGGCGGCAGGCAGGCTCAGGCCTATGCGCCACGATCCGCCATCATCGATCACCTCGACCAGATGGGCCTCGCCGTCGACATGGCCCTGAACCAGATGCCCAGAAAGACGGGTGGCCAGGGTCACGGCGCGCTCGAGATTCACGGCGCCCCCCGCCGTCGCGCGCCCCAGATTGGTCCGGGCCAGGGTTTCGGGGCTGACGAAGAAATCGGCCAGGCCTTGCGCGTCATGGCGCACCACGGTCAGGCAGACCCCGTTGACGGCGACACTTTCGCCCAGCTCCAGATCGGGAAAGCCTGTGCCGAGGGTCAGGCGCAATGCCCCGTCCCCCTCCGGCGCGATGGCCTCGATCCTGCCGACCTGTTCGATAATTCCGGAAAACATCAGCGCTCCTTCAGACCCGGAATGGGATGCGGGTCAGAATGTCGACCTGGTCGGCCTGCCCGGCTTCAGCGGCCTGGCGGATCACGACGTGCTCGTCCCACAAGCCGGCCTCGAGAAACGCCGCCAGCAGGACCGGGCCGCACTCGACCAAGGCCTCCAGCGCGCCCGAGGCGGCGAGATCCGCCAGCAAGGCCGGGATGTCATCGTGCAGGCTGGGCTCCAGGCCCCGCGCCCGAGCGGCCAGCATGTAGTCGGCGGGCGTCCGGCGGCGACGGTCCAGAATGGCCAGGCGTCGCGGACTCCGACGCGGATCAACCACCCGCCGGGTCGTGAACTCCGGCTGGTCGGCCAGGATGGTCCCCGAGCCGGTGACTATGGCGTCGGCCCGGCGGCGAAGCCCGTGGGCCAGGGTCAGGGACGCGCCGGAGGTAAAGGTCTTGGCGCCAGGGGGGGGGATCATGCCGCCGTCCCGGGTCAGGGCCTGTTTCAGGGTCAGCCAGGGCCGTCTGCGGTTGGACCACGTGGCAAACGGAGCGATCAGGCGCTGGGCCCGGCGGGCCAGGGCGGCGGCCTGCGGATCATTCTGGGCCTGCAGATCAAAGACCTGGCGTCCGGCGGCGGCAAGCCGCGCCGCGCCTCCGCCCACGACCGCAGGATTGGGATCGCCCGCGGCGATCCAGATGGCCTGGGCCGGGCTCGCCAGGATCGCCTCGACGCACGGCGGCGTGCGGCCGTGATGATTGCAGGGCTCAAGCGTGACCAGCAGCGTATGAACACGCTCAAAGGTCCCGGCCTCCCGGCAGGCGGCCAGGGCGGCGGCCTCGGCGTGGGGGCCGCCGGCCTGCTGATGCGCGGCGGCGGCCAGCAGCTCGCCCTCGGCGTCCAGCACGACACAGCCGACAGGCGGATTGGGCGCCGTCGCCCCGGCAAAGCCCTCGGCGACCGTCAGGGCGTTGCGGAAACCCTGGAACACAGAACAGATCGGAGGATGGGTCTCTGGCGTCATGCCGCAGACCTAGAGCCGCCGCCCCGCAGGCTTCAAGCACGCATCCTTTTTGGAAACTCTAACATGTTAGAGGTCACGCCAATGACCTCGAAAGCTTTTGGCTCTAGAGCAAAGTTCGTGATGATCGGCTCATGTCTTTTGCTGCAGGTTTTTGATTTATCGCGTTATTTCGGCGGCGAGCCGCAATCGGCTCCGCCACCGACGCCCCAGGAGCTCGACCATGCAGCGTTTTAGCCGGAAGCGGTCATGAAGGGTCCGCTCAACAGCGTTGAACCCTATGGCGACTGGGCTCCCGGCCTCCAGAAGGCGCGGCTCTACGAGCTTATCCTGATGGATATCATTCTGGGCCAGCTGCAGCCCATGCAGGTGCTCGAGGAAAAGGTGCTGGCGACGCGCTATGCCGGCGGCGTGTCGGGGGTCCGCGACGCCCTGGGTCGCCTGGCGATCGAAGGGCTGGTTGTCCGTCGCCCCCGGGTCGGCACCGTCGTCGCGCCGATGGACATCACCGAGATCGAGCAGGCCTTTGAAGTGCGGCGGATGCTGGAGGGCCGCACGGCGGCCCTGGCGGCCCGCAATCATCGCCCGCAAGATCTGCCGGCCATTACCGGCGCCTTCGATCAGGCCGAGGCCGCCATTGCCAGCGGCGACTTCCGCGCCATGCTGGCGATGGATCACAGCTTTCACCGCGCGGTGGCCTTCGCCACGCACAATGCGACCCTGGCCCGCTTCGTGATCGCCCTGCAAAACACCGCGACGCGCTACTGGATCTGGCAGATGGAAAAGCAGTCGCAGGCGGACCAGATGCGGGACGTGGCGCTGCACAGGGCGCTGGCGGAGACCATCGCCCTGCGCGATCCCGCCGCCGCCGAGGCCGCTTGCGCTCTGTTGATCGGCGATCCGCCCAGCGCCCAGCGCGCCTGAGAACACGGCGGCCCGGAGCCCGGGGCCGCTGGCGTCCGCGTGGCTAGCGCGCCATGGCGCCGATCAGGCCATGGGTGAAAGCGCCCCAGCCGGGGTTGAAATAGGCCGTTACGATCAGCAGGTGCCAGCCCATGGCCCAGACCAGTCCGACCACATAACCAACGAGCACCCGACCGCGCGTGATCAGGTCATAGCCGCCGATCGCCAGCATCAGGGCCAGGGTAGAACCATAGTTGATCAGATAGTCCGTCCAGAACGGCGAGCGCAGCAACGGCCCCAGGAACGGCCCCCAATAGGGGCCCACCCAGCGGGCGAAGCCGGCGTCGACGATGGCCAGAGTGCCCAGCAGGATCAGGCGCTTGTGCAAGGGGCTGTTGTTGCGCGCCAGGAAGGCCGCCACGATCAGGCCCGCGAAACTGACCAGTCCGCCAAGCTGGATCGCGAGAAAGGCGGTGTCCTCATTGGGCCCGCCGAAGCGCGCCACCTGGGTCGTAAACGCCGCCATCGGCCCCAAAACGAGCATGGCGCCGAACAGGATCAGGCTCGACAGGCCCAGCTTGCGATGCAGGTCCGCTCGTCCCTTGCGGATCAGGGTGAGCTGGGTGGTCAGCAGAACCAGCCAGCCCGTATAGGCGACCGCATGGACGTGAATGACCAGCGGGAAGGACAGCGGGCCAGCCTGGGCGCGCCGCAGGACGTCGCTGCCAAAGCCCATGATGATCCCGACCCAAAAGATCGCCACGCAGGCCGGAAAGAACCAGGCGTCCCAAGGATGGCGGTACGGAAAATCGGGACGCCGGGGCAGCGGCGTCTCGGTCGTCGAATAGGCGGTCATGCTTCCCCCCCCAGGGCCTGCCAATGGCGCGTGGCCAAACCATAGACCAATGGTCTCTGGAGTCGAATGGCCGAGGGAAGCGGGCGCTCCTGGACGGAGCGCCCGCCTGCAAACCTACTGCAACGTCGCCTTGCCCACCGCCAGCACCCCGTCCAGGACGCCGACGGAGATCACGCCGCCGTCTTCCAGTTCGCCGGCCAGCAAGCGCCGGGCGATAGGGTCGACCAGCTCTTTCTGGATCACGCGCTTCAAGGGGCGCGCGCCATAGACCGGGTCGTAACCCTTCTCGCCCAGCCACAGCAGCGCCTCGGCGTCGATCGCCAGGGTCATGCGGCGGTCGGTCAGCAGCTTCTCGACACGTTGCAGCTGGATGCGGACGATGTCGGCCATGTTGGCCCGGCCCAGCCGCTTGAACAGGATGATCTCGTCGATCCGGTTCAGGAACTCAGGCCGGAAGTGGCCGCGCACCACGTTCATCACCTGCGGGCGCACCGCGTCCACATCTTCGCCGTCTTCCTGGTTGGCCAGGAATTCGAAGCCGAGATTGCTGGTCATGATGATCAGCGTGTTGCGGAAGTCGACCGTGCGGCCCTGGCCGTCGGTCAGGCGACCATCGTCCAGCACCTGCAGCAGCACGTTGAAGACGTCCGGGTGAGCCTTCTCGACCTCATCGAACAGCACCACCTGATACGGACGCCGACGCACGGCCTCGGTCAGGGCGCCGCCCTCGTCATAGCCGACATAGCCGGGAGGGGCCCCGATCAGACGGCTGACCGAGTGCTTTTCCATGTACTCGCTCATGTCCATCCGGGTGATGGCGTGCTCGTCGGCGAACATGAACTCGGCCAGGGCCTTGGTCAGCTCGGTCTTGCCCACGCCCGTCGGGCCCAGGAACAGGAACGAGCCGATCGGACGCGAGGGATCCTGCAGGCCGGCCCGCGCGCGGCGCACGGCGTCGGAGACGGCTTCCAGGGCCTCGTCCTGACCGACCACGCGGGCCCGCAGGGCGACCTCCATCTGCAGCAGCTTTTCGCGCTCGCCCTCCAGCATCTTCTCGACCGGCACCCCGGTCCAGCGGCTGACCACGGCGGCGATCTGCTCGGCGTCGACGACCTCGGGGGTCAGCGACTTCTGGGCCGCGCCATCGACGGACTCGGCCGCCGCCAGACGGGCTTCCAGGGCCGGGATCTCGCCGTACTGGATCTGGCCGGCGCGGGCGAAGTCGCCGGCGCGCTGGGCCGTCGCCAGATCGGCGCGCAGACGGTCAAGGGCTTCACGCGCTTGCGCGGCCCCGCCCACCTTGTCCTTCTCGGCCTTCCAGCGAGCGGTCATCTCGTCGCTGCGGAACTGCAGATCGTCGATTTCCGTCTCAAGGTTTTCCAGGCGCTGGCGCGAAGCCGCGTCGGTCTCCTTGGACAGCGCCTCGCGCTCGATCTTCAGCTGCACCAGGCGGCGGTCGATCTCGTCCAGCTCTTCAGGCTTGGAGTCGATCGCCATCCGCACGCGGCTGGAGGCCTCGTCGATCAGGTCGATGGCCTTGTCGGGCAGGAAGCGGTCGGCGATGTAGCGGTTGCTGAGCGTGGCGGCGGCGACGATGGCCGAGTCCGAGATGCGCACCCCGTGGTGGACCTCGTACTTCTCCTTCAGGCCGCGCAGGATCGAGACGGTGTCTTCCACCGTCGGCTCACTGACGAACACCGGCTGGAACCGGCGGGCCAAAGCCGCGTCCTTTTCGACATGCTTGCGGTACTCTTCGAGCGTGGTGGCCCCGACGCAGTGTAGCTCGCCGCGCGCCAGAGCGGGCTTCAGAAGGTTGGAGGCGTCCATCGCCCCCTCGCTCTTGCCGGCCCCGACCAGGGTATGCATCTCGTCGATGAACAGGATGATCGAGCCCTCGGCGGCCGTCACCTCACCCAGAACCGCCTTCAGCCGCTCTTCAAATTCACCGCGATATTTCGCGCCGGCGATCAGGCTGCCCATGTCCAGCGAATAGAGCTTCTTGTCTTTCAGGCTTTCGGGCACGTCGCCATTGACGATGCGCTGGGCCAGACCCTCGACAATGGCGGTCTTGCCGACGCCGGGCTCGCCGATCAGCACGGGATTGTTCTTGGTGCGGCGGCTCAGCACCTGGATCGTGCGACGGATCTCCTCGTCGCGGCCGATCACCGGATCGATCTTGCCGTCGCGGGCCGCCTGGGTCAGGTCGCGGGCATAGCGCTTGAGCGCCTCATAGCCTTCCTCCGCATTGGCGCTGTCAGCGGTGCGGCCCTTGCGGATGGCGTTTGCGGCGTCTTCCAGCGCCTTGGGCGTGGCCCCGGCGTCCTTCAGAACCTTGGCGGCGTCCGCGCCTTCCTTGGCGATGGCGATCAGCAGGCGCTCGGTGGTGACAAAGGCGTCGCCGGCCGCTTTCGCGCCCTTCTCGGCCTCGGCGAACACCCGGGCGGTGTCGGGCTTCATGTAGAGCTGGCCGCCGGCCCCGTCGACGCGGGCGGTCTTGGCCAGCAAGGCCTCGGTGGCGGCGTCCACGGCCTCGGGTCGGCCGCCGGCGCTCTGGATCAGGGCGCGGCTGAGGCCGTCCTTCTCCTCGAGCAAGACCTTCAAGAGGTGCTCGGGCGCGAACTGCTGATGCCCCCTGGCCAGGGCCAGGCTCTGGGCGGACTGGACGGCCTGTTTGGCGCGGTCGGAATACAGATCGATGTTCATGGTGTCCCCTTCTTAGGCGGATCGGGGTGCGTCGCCTTGATCAAGCACAACGCCTCCCAAGGAGGATTTAGGTGTGGCCACATTGCCACACAAGACCCCAGGATGATGTTTAGGACGCCTCAGGCGACATTACCGGCGTGGTCATCAGATCTTCCAGAAACAGGATGGCCAGGGCCGAGCGCGAATTGACCCCGGCCTTCTCATAGACGCGCGCCAGTTGCGCCCGCACGGTGCCGGCGGCCGAGCCGCGCAGAACCGCGATCTCGGCCACGTCGAACCCCTTGAGCGCGAACACCGCCACATCGGCCTCGGCCGGGGTCAGGCGCCAGTCGCGGAACTTCTGGGCGGCGACCTCGCTGAGCGCGCCGGCCGCCACCGCCAGGGCGGCCTGCCGGCGTCGGCCTTCCGTCCACATCCGCCGTACCTGCAGAGCCCCGACCACCACCCCGGCCAGCAGGGCCAGGGCGATGATCGCCTCGATCACGATATGCGGGCTGGGTCCTGCGTTGCGGATATCGGCCAGGGCGTCGCCGATGAAGAATACGGCCGCCACCGCCTGCACGGCGACGACGAAGGAGACCGCCGGGGCCAGGCGGTCTCCCAAGGCTATGCGGGACTTGGTGGGGTTGTGGGCCATCAAGGCTCCTTGGTCTTGCCCTTCCCGCCTATCATCGCCAGCACGATCTGACGACCGCTGCGGCGCGTCTCGAACGCCACGCCGAGCAGATGCAGCGCCGCCAGGGCCAGCAGCAGGTTGGCCGCGATCTCGTGGACCTCCTCGGCGAGCTCGCCGCCTTCCTCGCCTTCGCCGCCCTCGCCGGCTTCCTCGTCCTCATGGGTCAGAACCGTCGCGGCGGCCGCCGGACGCTCCCCGTCCTCGGCATGCACCTTCGGCGGAAAGCCGGTCATGGCGATGCCGCTGGCGATGACCACCGCCAGGCTTGCCCACAGCGCATAGGCCATCAGGGCGCCCAGCGGATTGTGCGAGCGGTGGGAGACATGGCGGCCGGCCAGGATGTCGCGCACATGCGCGACCGCGCGGCGCGGACTGGGCGGAAAGGACGTGAACCGCGCCTCGACCGGGCCGACAAAGCCCCAGCCCAGACGCAGGGCCAGCAGGGCGGCCAGCGCCAGGCCGATCCAGACGTGGAGCTGCGACCCGCCTTCGGTCACCAGGCGGTTGATGACCACGGCCGCCGCGATCCCCCAGTGCGTGATGCGCACCAGGGGGTCCCAGCGGCGCGGTGCGGGGACCGCGCCGCTCATTGGCGATCTCCCCGCCCCTTGCGGGCCTCGACCTTGAGCACCTTGCCGGTCTTCTCCTCGGCCAGGATTTCCAGCCGGTCCTCGCCCTTGACGGCCTTGATCTCCAGCCGCCCGTGCTCGGCTTCAAACTCGGTGAGCCGATAGCCCTGGGCGGCCAGGCTGGCCTGGGCGCGGGCCTTGTCCGGCCCGATCACCTCGCCGAGCCGCGGCTGGGCCAGCGCCGGCTGGGCCAGGGCCAAAGTCAGGAAGGGAATGGCGATGTAGAGACTGCGCATGGGAACCTCCGTCTGTTGCGACGGGGATCAGGAACGGCGCGGCAGCCGCCAAGGCCATTGACCGGGCGCTTACGACCCGGCGGATAAGCGCCTGCTTACGGCGCCGGTCGCCCGGCCCGGAGGCGCGTCACCAGCCCTTGCTGGAGATATAGGCCTGGAGCGCGGCGATGCGCGAAGCGTCCGAGGGGTGGGTTGAAGCGATCTCGAGCGGGCCCGAGCCGCCGCCGCCCGCCTGCGACAGGGCCTGCATCTTGCGCCACAGGGTGACGGCCTCGCCCGGCCTGTAGCCCGCACGCTGCATGTAATCGACGCCCAGGCGGTCGGCCTCCAGCTCGTGCTTGCGCGAGAACGGCAGCAGGAACAGGTACTTGGTCGCATCACCGCCATAGGAGCCCAGCCCCCGGCCAAGGTCGGTCGAGCTGCCGGCCGCCGCGCCGGCCACGCCCAGCAAAAGCTTGGTGGTCATGGTCTGGGAATAGCGCTCGGCCGCATGCTGGGCGACCACATGGCCCGCCTCGTGGCCGATCACGGCGGCCAGCTGGTCGTCGTTGTCGACCATGTCGAGCAGGCCCACGGTCACCCCGACATGGCCGCCGGGCAGCACGAAGGCGTTGGGCGCCTCATCGATCAGAACGGCATAGTCCCACGGCCGGTTGTTGAGCCCCGCCGCCGTCACCACGCGCTGGCCCACCGTCCGCACCCGCGCGTTCTTGCGCGTGTCGCTGGAGATGTTGCCCGTGCGCAGGGTCTGGGCCCAGGCCTTCTCGCCCTGGGCGGCCAGGCCCGAGTCGTTGACGATCAACAGCTGGTCGCGGCCCAGATCGGCGTTATAGGCGCAGCCCGCCAGGGGCAGGGCGACGACCAAAGCCGCAGCGATCAGCAGGGGCAGACGAAGACGGAGGGTCATGTTCAGGTTTCAACAGGTGACAAAGGCGACACAGCCTTATCTCCGCCGTCCCGCTTCCATGCAACCAGCCCGACGCCCAAAGAAAAAGGAGCCGCTTTCACGGCTCCTTTCAAAAGCTCTGCCAGGCGGACGCGGATCAGGCGTCTTCTGACCCCGTGGCGGGCGGCGCGCCTTCGCCACCTTCGAAGCTGCGCGGCGCGCGGCGACGACGGGGCTTTTTGGCTTCTTCGCCTTCAGCGGCCGGAGCCGGCGTTTCGACGGCGGTTGAGCGACCCAGGAAAGCCGGAGCGTGGCTCACATCGCCATCCTGACCGCGCAGCATGGGCGAGCCCTTGCTGACGACCGGCTCGCTGACCAGCGGCGTGGCCTGCGGCTCGATCACGGCCATCGGATCGCGATCACCCTGGGCGCGATCTCGGGGCGCACGTTCGCGGCGCGGAGCGCGTTCGCGGCGACCTTCAGCGGCCGGCGCCTCGACAACGGCTTCTGCGGCGACCGGGGGACGCTCTTCGCGCGGGCGCTCATCCCGGGGACGATCGTCGCGAGGACGGTCGTCACGAGGGCGCTCATCCCGGGGGCGGTCATCCCGCGGGCGATCGTCACGCGGCCGGTCATCTCTGGGCCGATCGTCTCTGGGACGGTCGTCACGAGGGCGGTCGTCTCTGGGACGATCATCACGGGGACGATCATCGCGAGGCCGGTCATCCCGGGGACGGTCATCCCTGGGTCGGTCGTCGCGAGGACGGTCTTCGCGGTCACGCCAGCGGTCGCGACGGCCCTGGCCCTGACCTTGGCCCTGATTGTCGAAGCGGGGACGGTCTTCGCGCGGACGGTCGTCGCGGGGGCGATCTTCCCGGGGGCGATCGTCGCGTTGGCGGCCCTCGAAACGGTCGCGGGGGCGCTCGTCGCGCTGGCCTTCGCCCTCGCCGCCGTCCTGGTTTTCGCTGGGCGCCTCGGCGACTTCGGGCGCGTCTTCGGGCTCGGCCTCGAAGTCGATCTCGTAAGCCGAGTAGGCGTCCTTGCCGATGATGTCGCTGACGGGGCGATTCGGCTGGATGGCGCGAAGGACCCGGAAGTAATGCTCGGCGTGCTGCAGGTAGTTCTCGGCCAGCACCCGGTCGCCGGACGACGAAGCGTCGCGCGCCAGCTGCTGGTACTTCTCGTAAACGCCCTGCGCCGCACCGCGCACCTTGACGCCTTCGGGGCCGTTCGAATCGAAGGCCCGGTTGGCATTATGCTGCTGAGGCTTGCCGCCGGTATTGCTGCCGCCGCGATTGTTGCGGCCGCGCTGGCGCTTCATGCCCTTGAAATCTCTCATGGTCTTCTTCTGAACCTGTCCGGAGGTCAGTCTGTGCTGAGGCATCCGGCCTTGTTGGTCTCTAGGCGGGGTCGAACCCCTGGAAGTTCTAGAGACACTGGTTTCCGTAGAGCCCCCGTCCTGGTCCTGGCGCGGCGACCGGCTTTGGACCGTGCGCGCCTGCCGGAGGAGCTTTACAAACATCATCGACGTTTGCTGTTCCCGTCACCCGGCGTTTTGGAAGGAGACCCTTATCGTCTAGCCTCTCACGCGGGGGTTTCCAAGGGGTTTTTCACCCCGGTCACGACGCGGTCGTGGGTCGACAGATCCTTGATCGTACGGACGTTGCCGGCGCCCGCCTGCCGGAACAGCGCCTCGACATCGGCCGACTGGTCATAGCCGATCTCGACGGCGAACATGCCGCCGGGCTTGAGCACCCGCAGGATTTCGGGGGCCAGATGGCGATAGGCGTCCAGGCCGTCGGGGCCGCCGTCCAGGGCCAGGCGCGGCTCGTGGTCGCGAACCTCAGGCTCCAGCGTCTCGATGATGTGGCTGGCGATATAGGGCGGGTTGGAGACCACCAGGTCGAAACCCGCGTCGCCCAGGCCCGCCGTCCAGTCGCCGCGCAGCAGGGCCGTCCGGGTATTGAGATCCAGATTGGCGGCATTTTCGCGAGCCACGGCCAGGGCCTCTTCAGAGACGTCGATCCCCAGCCCCTTGGCGGCCGGCCGCTCGGCCAGGATCGCCAGCAGGATGGTCCCCGAGCCGACACCCAGGTCCAGCATGCTGAACGCCATGTTTTCCGGAAAGGCCTTGAGCACCTCGTCGACGATCACCTCGGTCTCGGGGCGCGGCGTCAGGACGTTCTTGTTCACCTGCAGCAGGATCTTCCAGAAGCCCTTGCGGCCGATGATGTGGCTGACCGGCTCGCGCCGTTCACGGCGGCTGAGATAGTCGTCCAGCGTCGCCCACTGCTCGGCCGTCAGCATGCGGTAGGGATCAGTGATGATGTCGGTGCGGGTGACGTCGGCGGCCACCTCCAGCATCAGGCGCGCGTCGATCGCGGGCTGATCGATACCGGCGTCCTTCAGACGCTCCTTGGCGGCGGTCCAGGCTTTGACGAGGGTCAGGGTCATGGGGGGTCACATAGCGCTTTGACGCGGCGAGCGCGAGATTGAGGTTGGTACCAGTTTTTGGTACAATCTGACCACTGCAAGCGGGAACCGGTGATGAGCAAAAACACGTCCGTCAGCCTCGGCGATCACTTCCAGGGATTTATTGCCGAGCAGGTTGGTGAAGGTCGGTATGGCTCGGCCAGCGAAGTTATCCGCGCCGGTCTGCGCCTTCTTGAAGATCGCGAGATGCGGCTGGCTCGATTGCGCGCAGCCCTGCTTGAAGGGGAGCAAAGCGGGTTCGCGGAAGATTTTGATATCGACGCCTTCATCGCTGAGAAGGCGAAAGAGGAAGGCATCGAAGAGTGAGCGCCTTCAAGCTCACACCAAGGGCTCAGCGCGATTTTGACGAAATCTGGGACTATTCCAAAAGCAAATGGGGCAGTCGGCGGGCGCTCGCCTACCTGCGCCAGATTCGAACCGCGATCGCCATGGTCGCGGCCTATCCAGACCTTGGCCCGATCCTCGAAGATCTACCGAGGGGTTATCGAAAACGCCCTGTCGGCTCACACGTCATCTTCTATCTTCCGCGAAGCGACCAAACGGAGATCATCCGCATTCTGCATCAGAACATGGATGTCGATAGCCACCTGCCCTAAACGGCTTCCGCCAAATCCCCCTCCACTACCCGCCCGCCCTGCGTGACGTTCAGATAGATCCCGCAGTCCATGTGGCCGTAGGCGTCGAACAGCGCCTTGACCACGTCTATGTCCCGCTCAGCCGTGACCGGATCCACATGGGTCGCCGCGCAGCGGACGATGGGCTTGAGAACCTCGGCCGTCGCCCCGCCGAGCTTCAACGTCCCCCCCATCCAGTCGTTTTCGACCCAGGCCGGCCAGCCCTCGACATAGAGGTTGGCGCGGAATCGCAGCGGATCGACGGGAACGCCCAGCCTGGCCTCCAGGTCACGCACGCTGGCCAGGTTGATGACCGAGACATAGCCCGAGCGGCTGTCCATGAACCGATGCGCGCCCGGCCCTTCGATCACGCGCAGCGGGCCGGAAAGGTCTTCGCCCAGCAAACCGGTCAGCCAGGCCTCCAGCCCTGCCCGCCCCTCGGCCGAGCCCAGGGCGCCGGCGAAGTCGGGCTGGCCCTCGGCGCTGGCGCGAAACACGCCGGTCGCCGCGTCATAGGCCGTGCGGGCCCTGGCCACGGCCGGGATCTTGGCCAGGACCGTGAACTTCATCTTCGAGACATGGCCCGGCGCCGCAGGGTCAAAACCGCTGGGACCATCCTCCACCGCGAACAGCCGGTCGCAGGGAAAACAGGCGCCGGCGACCAGGTCGGCGCTGTCGAGGCGTTCGGGGGTGAAACCCTTGATCGGGTGGCGATAGAGGGCGTCGATGCGAGCTTCCATGCGGTCAGGGTCGGGGACGACTCGGTCGAAAGCAAGGGCTCGGGAACGCCCTGTGTGCTCACGCTTTCCTTGGGCGGGAGAGCGCATGACCGACAACGCCAAGCCGAAACGACCCGTCCGCGCCTGGCTGGCCTCGCGCCCCTACGGCCTGGCGCCGTGGATCGTGCTGCTGGCCCTGGTCCCCCTTGCCTTTCCGAAGCGCGTCACCCACGCCCCGCAGCCGGGCCTGTCGGAAGACCGCATCCTGCCGCCCGACGATTTCGATGCGATGGAACCCCTGCACGGCCGGGCCGCCCGGTCTCCCATCGCCATTCCCTGGCGCGGCTGGCGCGACATCCTGTGGCGCACCTGGCGCGAGATCACGGTCGACCGCCTGCACGCCGTGGCCGGAGGCGTCACCTTCTACACCCTGCTGGCCCTGTTCCCGGCCATCGGCGCCTTCGTGTCGCTTTACGGCCTGTTTGCCGATGTGGCCGCCGTGCAAGGGCAGTTGAGCGAGATGTCGGGCGTCTTTCCCGCCAGCGTCATCCAGATCGTCGGCGAGCAGATGCTGCGCCTGGCCAGCCAGGAGCAGGCCAAGCTGGGCGTCGCCTTCGGCGTCAGCCTGCTGCTGTCGATCTGGAGCGCCAACGCCAGCATGCAGGCGCTCTTCGACGGCCTGAACATCGCCTATGACGAGGACGAGAAGCGCAATCTGCTCGCCCGCACGGCCCTGACCTATGTCTTCACTGTCTGCGCCCTGGTCTATGCGGCCGTGGCGGCCTTCATCCTGATCGCCACCCCCATCGTGCTGGCTCGGGTCGGACTGTCGGCCCTGGACGCGATCTGGGGCCCGATCCGCTGGCTGCTGGTCTGGATGATGACGGCGGCGGCCTTCGCCCTGCTCTTTCGCTTCGCCCCCTGTCGCGCCCGGGCGCGCTGGCGCTGGGTGGTGATCGGCGCCGTGCTGGCGGCCGGCGGCTGGCTGGTCGGCTCGCTGGGCTTCTCGGTCTATGTGAACCGCGTGGCCCACTTTGACGCCACCTATGGACCCCTGGGGGCGGTGATCGCCTTCATGGTCTGGGTGTGGTTTTCGATCATGGCCGTGCTGGTTGGGGCCGAGCTGAACGCCGAGATCGAGCGCCAGACGGCCATCGACTCGACCACCGGCCCCGAGCGCCCGATGGGTCAGCGCGGCGCGGCCGTGGCCGACACGGTGGGGATGGCCTTCCATCCCTGGGAGATGATCAAGCGCGAGGCGGGCATGGTGCGCAAGGTGGCCGGCGGGGCTTGGGGCAAGGTTCGAAGGCGCCAGGGGCTTGGAAAGCCCTCTTGAGCGTGGATAGCTCCGCTCCCGCATTTTCCGGAGCCCCGCATGCTGCTCACCCCAGCCCAGGACCACGACCTTCCCGCCATTGCCGACCTGGTCAACCGGGCCTATCGCGGGGAGGAGGCCCAGAAGGGCTGGACGACGGAAGCCCATATCCTGGACGGCCAGCGCACCGACCTGGAAACCCTGCGCACCGATCTGGCGGCCAAGCCAGGCTCGACCATCCTGACCCTGCGCGACGACGCCTCGTCCAAACCCTTCGCCTGCGTCTGGGTCGAGCCGATACCGGACGATGTCTGGTTGATCGGCATGGTCTCGGTCGATCCCCAGCGCCAGGACGGTGGCCTCGGCCGCAGGCTGCTGGACGCGGCCGAGGCCCACGCTCGCGCCGGCGGCGGCCGGTTTGGCAAGATGACGGTCATCGAAGGCCGCGATACCCTGATCGCCTGGTACGGCCGCCGGGGCTATGCGCCGACCGGCGAATACGAGCCCTTCCCTTTTGATGACCCGCGCTTTGGCAGGCCCAAGGTCGAAGGCTTGCAGTTCCTCGTGCTGAAGAAGGCGCTGTAGCCAGACACCCGGTCCCTAGGCGCGCGCGACCAGCTTGATCACGATCAGCTGCGCGGCGTTCACGCGCTCGCCGCCGGGCTCCATGACTTCCAGGTGCACGTGGTCGGTGATGCCCGGATAGTGGCCCTGCAGGCTTTCCACGCGGCCGATGGCCTGGCCCAGCCGCACGGCCTGGCCGACCTCGACGCCAGGCGACACATAGAAGGCGCGGGCCACATAGCCCAGGGCCGGATTGGTGATCTCGACAAACTTCAGATCGGTCGAGCCGCTGTAGGCATAGCCGATCTTGGTGACATAGCCCGAGATCGGGGCGAGGACGTCCTGACCGGCGACAGCGGTGTAGTCGACGCCTTCGTGATCGCGTGTCCCCCCATCGCGGCGAGCCCCGAACTGGCCATCGCCGAAGTCGTCGTGACCGCGCGGCGCGGCGCCGGTGGGGTTGGCGAAGTCGGCCGCGCCGTCGCCATCGACATCGGCGCCGCTCCAGACCAGCTCCCGGCGCACCGGCCGCTGGGGCTTGGCGGCAATCTCGTCCAGCAGGCGGCGCACCATCGGGGTGGGGCTGTGCCGGGCGGCGTCGGGATGCTCCATGGCCGCCACGACCATGGGCGCAAAGATCGTCGCCAGACCGACGACGCAGCGCGCCGCGGGAGTGATGGTCTTGGCCACGGCAGCGTGCATAAATTGACCTTCAGTCGTTCCGGGAGCGATTTCAGCGTTTGAACGTTTCGACTGATTAGGGGCCAGATATGGCGAAGAGGTGGCGCACGCCGTGCGACGGCTTGTCGCGCCATGTTTGCTGTATTGCATCAAAAGCCTGGACTTCATGAGATCCAGGGCGGCTGGCCAATGCTTCAGCTTCAAGCAATTTATCAGATGCAATTTCAAACTAGACCATAAATCCTGGGAAGCCCGAGCGTAGGGTTTGGGGATCACCCCGCGATCAGCCCCGCCCGCTCATCGGCGGTCAGCGGACGCCAATAGCCTTCCGGCATGTCGCCCAGGGTGAGGGAGCCGACACGAACGCGAAACAGGTCGACGACCTTCCATTCCAGCAGCTCGCACATCCGGCGGATCTGGCGGTTGCGGCCTTCCTGCAGGATCACGCGCAGGCGCTGGTCAGAAATGAGTTCCACATGGGCGGGTCGCAGTTCGCGGCCGTCCAGTTCGAGGCCAAAGCGCATCAGCTCCAGCTTCTCCTCGGTGATCTCGCCCATGATGGCGACGCGGTATTCCTTCTCCAGCTCCGACTGCGGGCCGATCACGGCCTTGGCCACCACGCCGTCCTCCGAGAGGATCAGCAGGCCGCGCGAGTCCATGTCCAGTCGGCCGACCGGAGCCAGCCGGTTGCTGAAGTTGGGGATCGTCGCTTCGTGGGCCCAAAGGTTCTCGCGCTTGAGCAGGCGCACGGCCGGAATCTGGCCGGGATCGGGCTGGGACGAGACGATGCCGACCGGCTTGTGGATCATGATCGTCAGGCTGGAATCCAGCTTGTCGGTGGCGCGGTCGGCCAGCACCAGCGTCTGGCCCGGCAGGATCTTGCGGCCCACGTCCTCGACGGTCTCGCCGTCGATGGAGACCAGGCCGTCGGCGATCAGGGCCTCGGCTTCGCGGCGCGAACAGACGCCGGCCTGGGCCAGCCACTTGTTGACCCGCTGGGGCTCGTCTTCGTCATAGGTGCGGGTGAAGGCCATCAGTTGTAGCCATCTTCGAGGGTGGCCAGGCGCGCGGCCTGATCCTCGGCGATCAGCGGCTTGATGATGTCGTCCAGGGCGTCGCCCTCCATCACCTTGGCCAGGTTGTAGAGGGTGAGATTGATCCGGTGATCGGTGACCCGACCTTGCGGGAAGTTGTAGGTACGGATGCGTTCGGAGCGGTCGCCGCTGCCCACCTGGCCCTTGCGGGCGTCGGAGCGGGCGGTGTCCAGCGCCTCGCGCTGCATGTCGTAGAGGCGCGCTTTCAGGTTCTTCAAAGCGCGCGCGCGGTTCTGGTGCTGGCTCTTTTCCGACGAGGTCACCACCACCCCCGTGGGCAAGTGGGTGATGCGCACGGCCGAGTCGGTCTTGTTGACGTGCTGACCGCCGGCTCCTGACGAGCGATAGGTATCGATGCGCAGGTCGCTTTCGTTGATCTCGATCTCGACATCCTCGGCTTCCGGCAGCACCGCGACGGTGGCGGCCGAGGTGTGGATGCGGCCTTGCGCTTCGGTGGCCGGCACGCGCTGCACGCGGTGCACGCCGCTCTCGAACTTCCAGCGGCCAAACACCCCGTCGCCGGTGACAGAGGCGATGATTTCCTTGTAGCCGCCCATTTCGCCTTCGGAGACGCTGTCGATCTCGACCTTCCAGCCCTGAAGCACGGCATAGCGCTGGTACATGCGGAACAGGTCGCCCGCGAACAGGGCCGCCTCGTCGCCGCCGGTGCCGGCCCGCACTTCGAGAATGGCCGAGGCGTTCTCGTCCTTGTCCTTGGGCGCCAGCATCAGGGCCAGCTCGTGCTGCAGGACCGGCAGCTTCTCATCCAGCGCCTGCATCTCGTCGCGGACCATGGCGCCCATTTCCGGGTCGCCGGCCATCTCTTCCAGGTCGGCGCGCTCGGCGGCCAGCTTGGCCAGGGTCTCGACGGCCTCGGCCACCGGACGCAGTTCGGCGTGCTCCTTGGAGAGCTTGACGATCTCGGCTCCGTCGCTGGCGGCGCCCATGCGGGCCTCCACTTCGCGGAAACGGTCGAGAACCTGGTCGAGTCGGGCCTGGGGCAGTCGCAAGGGTGACGTCACGTGCTTTGAGGGGAACGGGCGGTCTCTGTACCCCCCGCGCGGCCTGACGTCACCCCGGCGTGAAAACGACTACTTCGGATACATCATCGTCTGGGTGATGGCGGCGTCGCCGTTTACCGAAACCTTGACCTGATCAAAGGCCGGCAGGCCCTTCAGGGGCGAGGCGCTGGACATCGCCCAGCCCTCGGCCGGTTTGCCGTCGGCGCCGTTGGTCATGCTCCAGCTGCTGTCAGAGTCGTGCAGCACCGAGACCGCGTAGTCGCCAGGCGGCACGTCGGGCAGCTTGACCTTCAGTTGGCCGCTGGCGGCGCCGTCCAGAACCGCGCCGGAGGTCTGGGCGTGTTGCATGAATTGGTCGCGGCTCTGCACGGTGACCAGGATCTTGCCGCCCTTGGGCTTCACGCCGTTCAGGGTCAGGTCGATCTCGCCGGCCTGGGCGGCGGCGAAGGCGGTGGTGGCGAAAAGGACGGCGGCGACGGCGGTGGCAAGGCGTTTCATGGTGTAGTGCTCCCTCAGATCGGTTTTCGATGAAGTGCTTTTATTTACAAAGTGCATGAGGAGGCAAATTACAACGGAGTCATGGAAGGCCTGAGGCGGCACAGACTGATCGTCAGGGATGCTCTGGCTGACGCCGCGGTTCAGCCTCCGGATTCGTCCCGGCCGGAGGATCGCGGCGATAGCGCACCAGGACCTCCACGCCGCCGGGGCGCTCGGCCAGAGCCTGACGGATCATGGCCAGCAAGGTCTCGGACGACACATGCAGGTCGATGATCTGGCCGGCCTGTTCATAGAACAGGTGCGAATGGGGTTCGGCGACGGTGTCAAACACCAGGTCGGCGGTGGTGGTGGGCAGACGGCTGATCAGGCCGTGGTCGGCCAGGGCTTCCATCTGACGGGCCAGATCGGCAAGCGTGACCGCCAGGCCAGACTCGGCGGCGATGTCAGCGACCTCAGCCAGGGTGAGATGGGTTTCGGGCGCGGCGCGCAACAGCGCCAGCAGTCGCGGCAGCACGCCGTGGCCAGTCAGGCCGGCGTTGCGCAGCTCCTCGCGGAACGCGGCGTCCACGGCATGGGACATTGGGGCCTCCTCCCAAGGCGCCGGGGTGATCGCGGTCGTGCGTCGCCGCGATCTGATCCCGACCTTGAAGTCTGGACGCGGCTGGGGTCAGCCGCGTCCAGCCCTGTGGTCTCGCGGATCAGGCGAGGTCGAAGCGATCCAGGTTCATCACCTTGGTCCAGGCCGCCACGAAGTCGCTGACGAACTTTTCCTTGGAGTCGCTCTGGGCATAGACCTCGGCCAGGGCCCGCAGTTGCGAGTTGGAGCCGAAGACCAGATCCACGCGCGTTCCGGTCCAGCGACGCTCTCCCGTGGTGCGGTCGCGGCCTTCAAACTCGGCCTCTGCTTCCGAGGTCGCCGACCAGACCGTTCGCATGTCGAGCAGATTGACGAAGAAGTCGTTCGTCAGGGCGCCCGGCTGCGCGGTGAAGACGCCATGCGGTGACTGATCGGTATTGGCGTTCAGCACGCGCAGGCCACCGATCAGCACCGTCATTTCGGGCGCCGTCAGGGTCAGCAGCTGGGCCCGGTCGATCAGCAGTTCCTCGGCCGTCAGGGTATATTCCGTCTTCAGATAGTTACGGAATCCGTCGGCGGTGGGCTCGAGCACCGAGAACGACTCGATGTCGGTCTGGGCCTGGGAGGCGTCGGTGCGGCCGGGCGTGAAGGCGACCTCGACCGCGTGTCCCGCCGCCTTCGCGGCCAGTTCAACGCCCGCGCAGCCCGCCAGCACGATCAGGTCGGCCAGAGACACCTTCTTGCCGCCGGTCTGGCCGGCGTTGAACGCAGCCTGGATGCCTTCCAGCGTCGCCAGCACCGTGGCCAGCTGGGCCGGCTGGTTGACCGCCCAGGTCTTCTGCGGCTCCAGCCGGATCCGGGCGCCGTTGGCCCCGCCCCGCTTGTCCGAACCGCGGAAGGTCGAGGCCGAGGCCCAGGCGGTCGCGACCAGTTGCGAGACCGACAGGCCCGAAGCCGCGACGCGGGCCTTCAGGTCACGAATGTCGGCCGCATTGACCAACGGGTGATCCACGGCCGGAACGGGATCTTGCCAGATCAGCTCTTCCTTGGGCACCAACGGACCGCGATAGCGGGCGACGGGGCCCATGTCGCGATGGGTCAGCTTGAACCAGGCGCGGGCGAAGGCGTCCTGGAACTGGTCCGGGTTCTCATGGAAGCGCTTGGAGATCGGCCCGTAGATCGGGTCGAACCGGAGCGCCAGGTCCGTCGTCGCCATCATGGGCGCATGACGCTTGGAGGGATCGTGGGCGTCGGGCACCAGGGTCCGAGCCGCCGGATCCTTCGGGGTCCACTGCTGGGCTCCGGCCGGGCTCTTGGTCAGCTCCCACTCGTGGCCGAACAGGGTGTCAAAATAGCCGTTGTCCCACTTGATGGGATTGGGTTTCCAGGCGCCCTCAAGGCCGCTGGTGATGGTGTGGACGCCCTTGCCGCTGCCGAAGCTGTTCTTCCAGCCCAGGCCCTGTTCGACGATGCTTGCGCCTTCTGGCTCGCGGCCGACCTGGGCTGCGTCGCCCGCGCCATGGGCCTTGCCGAAGGTGTGGCCACCGGCGATCAGCGCGACGGTCTCCTCGTCGTTCATCGCCATGCGGGCGAAGGTCTCGCGGATATCGTGAGCCGAGGCCAGGGGATCAGGATTGCCGTTGGGGCCTTCGGGATTGACGTAGATCAGACCCATCTGGACAGCGGCCAGCGGCTTGTCCAGCTGGCGCTCGCCCTTGTAGCGGTCGTCGCCCAGCCAGGTGTCCTCGGCGCCCCAGTGGACGTCTTCCTCGGGCTCCCAGGTGTCTTCCCGGCCAAAGCCGAAGCCGAAGGTCTTGAAGCCCATGGTCTCCATGCCGACGTCGGCGGCGATGATCATCAGGTCAGCCCAGCTGATCTGGTTGCCGTACTTCTGCTTGATCGGCCAGATCAGGCGGCGGGCCTTGTCGAGGTTGCCGTTGTCAGGCCAGCTGTTGAGCGGCGCAAAGCGCTGCTGGCCCGCGCCAGCACCCCCGCGACCATCGCCGGTGCGATAGGTGCCGGCGCTGTGCCAGGCCATGCGCACAAAGAACGGGCCGTAGTGGCCATAGTCGGCCGGCCACCAGTCCTGCGAGTCGGTCATCAGCGCCGCCAGATCCTTCTTCAGGGCCTCGACATCCAGCTTTTCGACCTGCTCGGCATAGCTGAACGCCGGCGAGAAGGGGCTGACCAGCGACGAGTGCTGGGACAGGATCTTCAGGTTCAGCTGGTTGGGCCACCAGTCGCGGTTCGACCGCCCCCCGAAACTGGTGTGGAACCGAACCCCGTGATTGAGGGGGCACTTGCTCGTGGGTTCAACGATGTCGCTTCCGTCCATAACTGGCTCCGATCTTGGCTGCTGTGACTGACTTGGCCTGCACGATGAAGACCGTGATTTCTGCGGAAATAGGCCCGCTCACTGACTGGCAAGGCGCGCCCTAGAAACGGGCCAGCGCACAGTGGCCCGCCGGGTGACGGAGCCAGGCTGTCGCCGGGTGAGGCGCACCGAAATTCAAGTCGAGGTCTGGATCCTGCCGCCACTCCCTCTGGGCGCTCTCTGCGGATCGCCTGACAAAGTTTTCGCCCATCTTGACCATAAAGAGAAGCGCCAATAATCAATGGTTGTGATAGGCTTTGCCTATGATCGAAACTGGGATTGCACCGTGAACCTTCGAGACCTCCGCTACCTTCTGGCCATGGTCGAGCACGAGCATTTCGGTCAGGCCGCACGGGCCTGCGGCGTCAGCCAGCCAACGCTTTCCGTGCAGATCCGGAAGCTGGAGGAGCTTGTGGGCGTCGCCCTGTTCGAGCGCAGCAGCAAGGCGGTCGCCCCGACATCCGCCTGCCTGCAACTGATCGGCCATGCCCGCACAGCGGTCACGGCGGCCGAAGCGATCCTGGCCACGGCGCGAACGCTGCGCGACCCCCTGGCGGGACGCTTTCGGGTGGGCATCATCCCGACCCTGGCGCCCTACCTGCTGCCGCTGGTGTTTGCGCCGCTGCGCGAGGCGCTGCCCGCGCTGGAGCTCGAGCCCTGGGAAGATCAGACCACCGCCCTGCTTGAACGGCTGCGCAGCCACGAGCTGGACGCGGCTCTGCTGGCCACCGAGGTCGACGGGCCTGATCTGATGAGCCAGCCGCTGTTCGACGAGCCGTTCCTGGCGGCCCTGCCGCCCGATCACCCACTGGCAGGGCTGGACACCGTCACCGAAACCGATCTGGCGAAGGACATTCTGGTGCTGGCCGACGGTCACTGCCTGCGCGACCAGACCCTGGCGGCCTGCGGCAGCAACGGGGCGCTGGGCGGCCCGCTCCGCGCCGCCAGCCTGCCCACCTTGCTGAACATGGTGGCGGCCGGCTACGGCACGACCCTGATTCCAGGGCTGGCGGCCGGCGCGGCGCAGGATGCGGGGATTGTGCTTAGACCGCTGGCCGAGCAGGCTGGGCGCACGGTGCGGATCGCCTGGCGCGCCAACTATCCCGGTCGTCCCGCCGTGGAGGCGGTGGGCGAGGTCATAGCCCAGCGCTTGCGGGGCTTCGCCAGGGGCGCGGTGGCCGGGACGATCTAAAATCCGGCCTTCACCTCGACCGCCAGCACGCCCCGGGGCGAGCGCGAAGGCCGCAGATCGCCGTCGACCACCACGCGATAGGGTCCTTCGCGGGCGTCCAGCGGCTGGCCATTGACCGTATCGGCCAGGATCACCGGGTTGGCGCGATAGACCGGGTCGGTCTCGGCGATCGACAGGATGCTGGAAAAGCCGTCGGCGGCCCGCAGGATGACCACCTGGTTCAGATACCGCCCCATCAGCCGCTCGCCCGAGACGACGCCGGCCTTGAGCAGGGCCCCATGCAGGATCGCGCCCTCATAGACCACAGGCTGCCCCTTGACCTGGATCGTCGCCCTGGCGCGCGGCAGAGCCTTTACCTCGGCGGGCGTCAGCACCACCGTGTCTCGTCCGGCGACGGTGACCTTGAGATCCTGCGCCGAGACCGGCGAAGCGAGGACGGCGGCGGCGATGGCGGCCGTGACGGCGAGGAGGATGCGCATGCCGGCAGCGTGGCGCCCCTCCCCGCGTCTGTCACGCCTTCAGCTCGGTCATCAGCGGATAGAGCGAGGCCACCAGCAGCACGGCCATGCTGACATTGAAGACGCGCAGGATCGCCGGCCGGTCCAGAAAACGCCGCATGCCCTGACCAAAGCCGGCCCAGGCGGCGCTGCACGGCGCGCCCACCAGCATGAAGGTTCCCGCCAGGACCAGCACGGTCAGGCTACCGCTGCCTTCCGGCGTGTAGGTGGTGGCGGCGCCCAGGGCCATGGCCCAGGCCTTGGGGTTCAGCCACTGGAAGGCGGCGGCCTCCAGGAAGGTCATCGGCTGGCCGGTCGCGCTCTTGTCATTGATCCCGGTCGCCGTGGCGATCTTCCAGGCCAGCCACAGCATATAGGCTGCGCCGACCCATTTCAGGATCTCGTGCAGGATAGGGAAGGTCCTGAACACGCCCGACAGGCCCCACCCCATCGCCACCACCATCACGCCCAGACCCGCGCTGATCCCCAGGATGTGCAGGATCGTGCGGCGAAAGCCGAAGTTCGCCCCCGAGGCCAGCAGCATCATGTTGTTGGGACCGGGCGTACCGGCGGTGGCGAAGGCGAACAGGACGAAGGCCAGAAGAAGGTCGGGGGTCACGTTGGGACTCCATGATCGAGAATGTCACAGAGATGTTCCTGATTGATCCATGAGTCAAAATGAGTATTGTCATTATGACAATATCGGAGCCCGCATGCCTGCGAAAACCCTGAGGGACTGGACCCCGTCGCTGGAGGCCGGCGACGCGCCGATCTATGAGCGCCTGCTGGCCGCCCTGCGCGCCGATATCGAGACCGGCGCCTTGGCCGCGGGCGCGCGCCTGCCGCCGCAGCGCGACCTGGCCCACCGCCTGGGACTGGGGCTGGGCACCGTCACCCGCGCCTATGTCGAGGCCGAGAAGGCCGGGCTGGTCGAGGCCCATGTCGGGCGCGGCAGCTTTGTGCGCGGCGGGGCGGCGGGAAAGCCTGTCAGGACGACCGATGGCGGCTTGATCAATCTCTCGCAGAACATCGCCCCCGGCGGACCCGCCGAGGGCCGACTGGGCGACACCCTGACCCGGTTGCGCCGGCGCGGCGACCTCCTCGACTGCCTGGGCTATGCTCCGCCGGCGGGGCTGGAGGCCCAGCGGCGCGCCGGGGCCGCGTGGCTGGAGCGCAGCGGCGGTCTGGTCGGCGCCGACTGGACCCGGCTGGTCTGCACCGCCGGCGCCCAGCAGGCCCTGGCCCTGGCCTTCGGCGCCGTGGCGCGGTGGGGTGATACCGTGCTGTGCGAGGCCTCGACCTTCTACGGCGTCAAGGCGCTGGCCCAGCATATGGGCTATGGGCTCAAGGGCCTGGCCATGGACGCCCAGGGCCTGCGCCCCGACGTTCTGGACGAGGCCGCCGCCACCGGCGCCTTCAGGGCCGTGGCTATCCAGCCCACCCTTCAGAACCCCACCGGCCGGATCATGAGCACCGGCCGCCGCGCCCAGATCGTGGCCGTGGCCCGCAAGCACGACCTGATGATCATCGAGGACGATATCTATGCGGTCTACGCACCGGACGCCCCGCCGCCCTTCGCGGTGCTGGCCCCGGAGCGCACGTTCCACGTCTCGGGCGTCTCCAAGTCGCTGGCGCCCGGCCTGCGCACCGGCTTCCTGATCGTGCCGCCCGGCGATGCCTTGGACCGCGTTCTGCGCACGGTGCGCGCGCTGTCCTATGCTCCGCCCAATTTCGGCGGACTGATCGCCACCCAGTGGATCGAGGACGGCGCGGCCGACACTATCGTGGCCGAGATCCTGACGGAGATGACCGCCCGCCTCTCCCTGGCTCGCGAGATCCTGGGCGACGCCATCGAGACCCCGATGTCGGCCAGCGCGCCGCACGTCTGGCTGCCGATGTCGGACCTCGACGCCGAACGTCTGGCCGGCCGGGCCCTGCGCGGCGGCGTGGAAGTGACCCCCCCGTCAGCGCCGGTGGTCACGCCCGGCCTGACGACCGGCGTACGCGTGTGCCTGGGCGCGACGCAGGATCGGGAAGCCCTGGAACGCGGCCTCCGCATCGTGGCCACAGCCGTAGCGGATGTCGACGAGCGGTCTCGGGCGGTGATCTAGTACGGCAACACCTTCACCACCGACGAGCCGTCCAGCCGGGCGCCCGCATTCCGCCTACTTGTCTTTTGTATAGGGCACGAACTGGCCCAGGCTCACCGAAGCCCGCGACCCCGCCGAGCCCTTGCCGCCGCGATCGACCATGGCCACCGCATCACCTCGGCATAGCCTCACGCCGTTGGTGCGGGGGTTGATGATGGAGTCGTGATCCAGAGCGGCGGCGCCCATCTCCGGACGGTTCACATAGACAATGCCAGCCGGCATCCGAATGATGATCGCCGTCTTGTCGATGACATCGATCATCAGGGAGCGGCGGGGATCGAGGCAGTCGATCGGCTCGCCCGCCACGCGTCCCTCGACCATCTTGGCCAGGCTGCGTTCGCCCTTTTCGTTGCCCTCATCGCCTGCGAGCGCGCTTGAGGCCCCTGCGAGAACCGCAACCGCCATCAGTCCCGTAAGCCAAAAACGCATGTCAGCCCCCTCCCGGCCGCCGTCAGACGCAACGGCGCGCAATACCGATAGTTCTTCGGGGCATACTCAACCTGAATTAGGCAATGTCAACAGTCTCGCCACCTTCGGTAGAAATGGACTCTGCGGTCCCTGGCGTCGACCCTGGCCCTACTCCGCCGCGATCGCCTCGGCGTCGGCGGCCGCCTTCAGTTCGGCCGCGCGCTTTTCGACCAGTTCGACGATGTGCTCGATCATGCCGTCGTTGGACTGTTTGTGATCGGGCTTGCCGGCCATGTAGACCATGCCCGAGCCGGCGCCGCCGCCGGTGAAGCCCAGATCGGTCATCAGGGCCTCGCCCGGGCCGTTGACCACGCAGCCGATGATCGACAGCGACATCGGCTGGCTGATGTGGGCCAGGCGCTCTTCCAGGGCCTCCACCGTCTTGATGACATTGAAGCCCTGACGGGCGCAGGACGGGCAGGCGATGATGTTGACGCCCCGGTGGCGCAGGCCCAGCGATTTGAGGATGTCGAAGCCGACCTTGATCTCCTCGACGGGATCGGCGGCCAGAGACACGCGGATGGTGTCGCCGATGCCGGCCCACAGCATCGCGCCGATGCCGATCGAAGATTTCACCGTGCCGGTTCGCAGGGCCCCGGCCTCGGTGACGCCTAGGTGCAGCGGGCAGTCGATCCGCTCGGCTAGCTGGTGATAGGCCGCCACCGTCATGAACGGATCGGACGCCTTCACCGAAATCTTGAACTCGTGGAAGTCGTGGTCCTGCAGGATACGAGCGTGGTTGAGGGCGCTCTCGACCATGGCGTCGGGGCACGGCTCGCCGTATTTTTCCAGCAGTTCTCGCTCCAGAGAGCCGGCATTGACGCCGATACGCATCGAGCAGCCGTGGTCGCGGGCCGCCTGGATCACGTCGCGCACGCGTTCGGCGCTGCCGATATTGCCCGGATTGATCCGCAGGCAGGCCGCGCCGGCCTGGGCGGCCTCGATGCCGCGCTTGTAGTGAAAATGGATGTCGGCCACCAGCGGCACGCGCGACTCGCGGGCGATGGTCTTGAAGGCCGCCGTGCTGTCAGTGTCGGGGCAGCTGACGCGGACGATGTCGGCGCCGGCTTCTTCCAGCTGACGGATCTGCTCCAGCGTCGCGGCGGCGTCGCTGGTCAGGGTGTTGGTCATCGACTGGACGGTGATGGGCGCATCGCCCCCCACCTCGACATTGCCGACGCGGATCTTGCGCGACACGCGACGCTGGATCGAGCGCCAGGGACGAAGGTGGGTGTGGTCTGCGGCCATGGAGACAATCTAGGGCTTTTGCGAGCGGAACCCAAGGATGAGTTCTCTATTTCATCGCTCCGCCCGGCGGTCCGAAGATCGGGACTGGAGTCAGGCTGCCGGCTTGGCCAGTTTGCCCAGCGCCGTGGTTGACGCGGTCAGGCGACCCGTCAACACGCCGCCGGAATAGACGTCGAAATTGCTGGGGTCGGAGACGTCGGCCGTCAGGCCTGCCGTGCGCGGGGCGCGGAAGGCTTCGCCGGCATTGAGCTGGCGGGCGAAATACACCGAGCCGTCACCGCCGCGCACCACCAGGGTGGCGGCCTTGCGGGCCAGCAGAACGACACCGGAGCCGTCGGCGGCGGCCGCGCCGTGGATCACGCCACGCGGCTTGAAGGTCGAGCCCAGGGCGGCGACATGGGCGGCGTCGATCTCGCCCTCGCCCGCCGCGAGGGCGGTAGCGCGGGCCTTGGAGGCGGCGTTGGCCGCATCGGCTGAACCGCCATTGGCGGCGGCGTCGTCGAGACCGGGGGTCTTGTAGGGCTCGGGTGTGGTCGACTCGACCGGGGCCGGCAGGGGCGCGCCCAGCGACACGGCAGAACCGGCCGGCGCCGAGGCCGAGTGCGGTGCGGCGGTGTTGGCCGCGACCTGGGCGGAGGGCGCGTCCTTGTCCATGGCGCGCTGCGCCACGTTCCACAGCAGAATGGCGCCGACCATCAGCAGGCCAACGATCAGCACCAGGGCCAGGCGGGGATCGCGCTCATGGCGCACGCCGACCGGCGCGCGCAGTTCGCCGCCGTCGTCGGGCATGTCGTTCTTGAAGCGCAGCACGGCAGCCTCGCCGTCCAGACCCAGCAGCTGGGCATAGGCGCGGACATAGCCGATGGTGAACGGGCGCGAAGGCAGATCTTCCAGCCGCAGGTCTTCGAGAGCGTCAATATAGCTCTGGCGGATGCGGGTGGAGTCGGCCACGTCCTGGGTGGTCAGGCCGCGAAAAGTCCGGGCGGCGCGCAGAGCGGCGCCGATGTCGACGCCCTCGTCGACCGACGGCTGTCCCACGACGGCGAAGCCCTCGTCGGGCTCGGCGTCGGAGTTCAGATGCAAGTGCCTTACACTGCCCGTGTCCAGCGCCATTGCGGCAATATCACCCCAAAAATCGCGTCGCGCACGAACGCCACGCTCACCCCACTTCGCATTACACGAAGTTCTTAACAGTTCTTTGTGGATATCAAACTAAGCTACGGGATTCAATACACTAAACAGCGAAGCTTGGTTAATCGCCCATCCCGTCAGATGGCGACATAGAGTTTGCGCGCCAAGGTTTCGATCTCCCCCCGGAGCGATCCGGCCGAGGTCTTCAGCAGGGCCTCGACGTTTCGTCTGGCCGCCTCGCGATCGCACGACAGCACCATCTGCTTGACCGGGCCGATGCCGGCCGGCGGCATCGACAAACGGTCAAAGCCCAAGGCCACCAGGGCGAAGGCTTCCAGCGGCCGCCCCGCCATCTCGCCACAGACCGACACCGGCGTGCCTGTGTCCTCGCACGCCTGCTGGATGGTCTTCAGAGCGCGCAGGGCCGCCGGCGACAGCGGATCATAGCGATCGGCCATCTTCGGATTGCCCCGGTCGGCGGCGAACAGATACTGCATCAGATCATTGGTGCCGACCGAAACGAAGTCGGTCATCGGCAACAGTGCGTCCAGATGCCAAAGCAGCGAGGGCGCCTCGATCATCGCCCCGACGTCCAGACGCGCCGGCGCCGGGCGACCGCGCTTCAGGGCCCAGGCCACTTCCTGATCGACGAAGGCGCGGGCGGCGCGGAACTCGTCCACATTGGCCACCAGCGGGAACATGATCCTCAGCGACCGGCCGGCGGCGGCCTTGATCAACGCCCGGATCTGCATGCGCAGCAGCGCCGGACGGTCCAGCCCCATGCGGATGGCGCGCCAGCCCAGGGCCGGATTGTCCTCGCGCTCCATCTCCATGTACGGCAGCAGCTTGTCACCGCCGAGATCGAGCGTCCGGAAGGTCACCGGCATGCCGTTGGCGGCTTCCAGCACCTTTTCATAGAGCGCCGTCTGGGCCTCCAGCCGGGGCATTTCCTCGGCGACCATGAACTGGAACTCGGTGCGGAACAGACCGATGCCCTCGGCCCCGGTCTCTCCCAGGATGTCCAGATCGACGGCGAGGCCCGCGTTCATCAGCAGCGTGACCTTGGCCCCATCCTTGGTGAAGGCGGGCGTGTCGCGCAGACGAGCGAACTCGGCCTTGCGCTGGGCGCGGACCTCCATCCGGGCCCGCAGCGACTTGACCACGTCAGGACGCGGGCGAAGCCAGGCCTCGGCGGTCTCGGCGTCGACCACCACCGGGTCGCCCTCGCTGACCCGGTCGCGCAGGCCGGCCAGTCGGCCGACGCACGGGATATCCAGCGCCCGGGCCACGATGCCCGCGTGGCTGGCGGCCGAGCCTTCCTCGAGCAGTATGCCCTTCAGCTTGGTGCGGTCATATTCCAGCAGGTCGGCGGGGCCCAGGTTGCGGGCGATCAGGATGGCGTCGTCAGGCAGCTGGCGCACGGCGTGCACATCGCCAGACAGGTGGCGCAAAAGTCGGTCGTTGAGGTCTTCCAGGTCGTGCAGCCGCTCGCGCAGATAGGGATCGCGAGCCTGGCCCAGGCGGGCGCGGTGCTCTGACCTGACACGTTCAACGGCGGCTTCAGCGGTCAGGCCCGAGCGCACGGCCTCTTCCAGGCCCCGGTTCCAGCCGCGGTCGTGGGCAAACAGGCGATAGGTGTCGAGCACCTCGTACGACGCGCCGACCAGGCCACCCTGCCCCTCCAGCATCTCGTCGATCTGGCTCTGCAAGGCGGTGACGGCGACCTTCAGGCGGATCTCTTCGGCGGCGGAATCGTCCGACAGCAGTTGCTCGGGCGCCACCGGCTGCTCGTGCAGCACGGCCACGCCATAGGCCAGGCCCTCAGCAAAGCGCGCGCCCTTCAGGCGCTCGGGCTTGTGGGGCGCGATCTCGACGTCCTTGAGCTCGGCCATGCCCAGGAGCTCGCTGGACGACACCATCTCGGCCAGGACCATGGCGATGATCTGGAGGTCCTCGACCTCCTCGTCGCCATAGGTGCGCTCGGTGCGGTTCTGGACCACCAGAACGCCGATCGAGCGGCCGCCGCGCAGCAAGGGCACGGCCATGAAGGCGTGATAGGGGTCTTCGCCGGTTTCGGGCCGGTAGGCGAAGGCCGGGTGGTTGGGGGCGTCAGACAGGTTCAGCGGCCGACCCAGACGCATGGTCTCGCCGACCAGGCCCTCGCCGGGCTTCAGCCGGGTGACGTGGACGGCTTCGGGGGCCAGGCCTTCAGTGGCGAACAGTTCCAGATCGCCGGAGGCGCGGCGCAGATAGATCGAGCAGACCTCGGCGACCATCGAGATGGCGATGGTGCGCACCACCATGTCGAGCTTGCCCTGGGCGGGGCCTGCCCCGGCCATGGCCTCGCGAATCTGCCGCAGCAGACTGCGTGGTCCTCGAACGGCGATGCCGCTTGCCGCCATGCGCTCTCCCTCTGTCCGTAGCGGTCTAACCCGACTGAAAGTCCGATGGGTTAAGACGCCGCTTCGGCCCCTAGCGCGCTATAGCAGATTTCGCGCCCCTGACAGCGGTCGCGGCGACCTTGCGGAAAGATTGTCTCGCGCGACGCGCGAAAAAGCGCCGCCCGCCCGGAAGGGAAGGCGGCGCAAGTCTTCGCCGACAGGATCGGGATCAGGACCTGGCGACGGTCGTCGGGGGCCTAGCGGCGGTCGTCGTGGGCGTAGCGGTTGTCGTAACGAGCGTCGTAGCGATCGCCCCGGCCATAGCGGTTGTCACGGCTATCGCGGGCGTAGCGCTGGTCGCGGCTCTGGTAGCCCTGCTGGCCGTAGGACTGCTGGCCGTAGGACTGCTGGCCGTAAGACTGCTGGCCGTAAGACTGGCCATAGGATTGCTGGCCATAGGACTGGCCATAGCCTTGCTGCCCATAGCCTTGCTGGTGACCATTATAGGCCGGGCGGGTGCGATAGCCGCTGCTGTAGCGACGGTCGTCCTTGTCCTTGGCTGTCGAGGCGCCGATGGCGGCGCCGGCGATGGCGCCGATCGCCACCGCGCCCTTGTCGCCGTCACCCAGGGCCGCGCCGGCCAGGCCGCCGATCACGGCGCCCAGGATGGCCTTGTTGGTCTTCTCGCCGGCAAAGGCGCCCGAGGCGGGCAGGATCATGGCGGCGGTGATGGCGCCGGCGATCAGGGTCTTGGAGAGGATCTTCATGGCAATGCCCCTTTCGAGAAGCGTCGCCAGATCCGGAGGGCCCGGTGCGGCGCTGTTGATGTCTGTTTTAGGAGCCTGCGCTTGAACCCGGTCTGAACGGTGCTGTTCAGGTGGCAGTCATCTTCAACTGTCATCCCGGCCAAGCGCGAAGCGCGCCGAGCCGGGACCGCCGGAAGCTCTGAGTTTGTCGCGGTCCCGGGTCTCCGCTGCGCTGCGCCCGGGATGACAAGGCATTAAGGCGCAGGCTCGACCGCCACCGCCGGCCGGTGCAGCGATACCGACCACAGCACCCCCACCAGCATCAAGCCGATCGCCAAGCTCTCCAGCGGACGCGGCCAACGGCCTTCGTGCAGGAAGCCGTAGAGCAGGGCGAACAGGGTCTCGAACACGATCAGCTGGCCCGACAGGCTGAGCGGCAGCAGGCGGCTGGCGGCGTTCCACAGGCCGTTGCCGATCACCGAAGCGCCCAGGGCCACGGCCAGGCTGACGCCCCAGAACAGGGTCCAGGCGCTGGAGACATGCCCCGCCGCCCCGACGAGGAGGAAGGCCGGGACGATCAGCACCAGAGACAGGGCGCCGGTCACCACCCCGGTCAGCAGCGACCACTCGTGACTGTTGAAGGTCGGCGTCGCGGCCAGCCGGCGGGCGTTCCAGACGGCGTAGAGCGTCCAGCAGGCCAGGGCCAGCACGGCGCCCAGCACGCCCAGGATCAGACGCGGCGCGGGCGCGCCCTCCCCGCTTCTGAACACGTCGACATTGATGCAGACCACCCCCGCCGCCAGCAGGGCCAGCGGCGCGGCCAGCCGGCGCAGTGGCACGCCCTCGCTCGGCCGGGCGCCGACCAGGGTCACGGTCACGGGCAAAAGCCCGATGATCAGCGAGGCCGCCGCCACCCCGGCGTTCTGCACGGCTACGGCCAGGCCGACATAGTAGATCAGGTTGCCCAGCAGGCTCAGCAGGGCCAGGTCCCGCCAGTCGCGGCCCGTCATCCGGCCGAACACCGCAAGGGCGGTGGGGGCCAGCAACACCAGCGACGCCAGGCCATAGGCCAGATACCGCCCGGCGGTCATCTGCAGCGGCGTGAAGTCGGCCAGCAGCAACGGCGCCAGAAACACCCCGCCCCAGAAGGCGCCGGCGATCAGGCCGCACAGCAGGCCGAGGGTGAGGCGGCGGGGATCGGTCATACGGGCGAATTAGCAGGCCGACGCGGCGGCTGGCTTGGGGAAAACTCTCGGTGTTGGGCCCACGCTCTCAGCACCTGAATGCTCTTTCTCAATCCTGGCCCCTTGTCTGAGTGCTTTGCCGCTTAGCGGGCGTCCATCGAAGGCTTCAAAAGAAGGGCTTGGCCACCATCAGCCACAGAATGCCCAGCACCGCAGCGAAGGCCGGGAAGCCCAGAACAAACCACAGCCGGAACAGGGGGAAATAGCGCTCTGGCAAGGGCGTGCCGGTCGCGACGGCCTGGACGGCCAGATTTCGCAGGCGGATTTGGATCCACACCACCGGCAGCCAGCACAGGCCGGTCACCACATAGAGAACCAGGCTCAGCCCGATCCATCCCGAGAACAGCGGATAGCCGGCCATATGGGCCAGGGCCGCACCGGTGATGGGCTGCAGGATCACCGCCGAAGCCGTGAACACCGTATCGGCCAGGACCACGAACCTGGCGGTGTGGGCGATCAATGCGGGATCGTGCGTGCGATGGGCCATCAGCATGAAAAAGGCGATGCCGGCCCCGGTGCCGAGCAGCACCGTCGCGCCTGCGACGTGCGCGACCTTGAGCAGGGTGTACGGGTCCATCAGCGTTCGTCCAGCGTGGTCAGGGCCGCCAGGGCCAGGAAGGCGGCGGGAATGCTCTTGAGCAGCGGCCCCATCGGATCGAGCCACAGGTCGGGGCGCACCACGGCGCCACCAAGCAGATAGCCGCACGTGACCAGCAGCATGCCCTGCAAGGCGCGGGCGGCGGTCGGTCGCCAGATCAACAGCAGGGCCAAGGCGATGTCGATCAGACTGCCTCCGATCACGGCTCCGGCCGCCAGCCCCGCGTCCATCCCAGAAGCGGTCAGGACGGCGATGGCGTCCTTCAAACCAACCGTCAGGCCGATCAGCCCTGACAGCAGCCAGAAGGCGAACAGGCAGCTCAGGATGGCGGGCTTGGCGAAATAGGCGCGGGCGAACCAGCGCTCCTGCACGCCCGAGGGGGCGGCGGCCAGCAGGGCGTCGAAGGACCGCGGCGCCCATCCCAGGCGCGCTGCGTCTTCCGCTCTGCCGCGAACCCCCATCCGCAGTTGCTCCAATGCGACGGTGCGCATTGGGCTGCGCCACCCCAGCCAGGCCAAGGCGTCGCTGGCGGTGGCGGTCACGCGGGCCAGAACGAGCGGCAGACGGACCGCCCGCACGGGCCGCAGTCCCAGCCAGCCGCGCAGACGGCCGACGAGGTCGATCAGGGTCAGCGCCTCTCCGTGGACGAGGTCCAGGCTGACGCGCGTCGGCGCTTCCGGCTTCAGGCAGAGTGCGACCGCAACCGCTAGGTCCTCAGCCCCGATCGTCTGGACCAGACTGTCGCCGAAAACCACGGGGCTGGCGCCGGGGAACCCGGCCAGGCCGCGCAACAGGGCCGTGCCGCCATAGGCCGCCGGGGCGAATACGAGGCCGGGGCGAAGGATGATCCACTCGAGCGCGCTTTGAGCCAGCAGGGCCTCAGACTTCAGCTTGGTCGCGTTGAACGCTGTGGTCCGTTCGGATCCGACCCCGGCCGCCGAGATGTGGACAATGCGGCGGACGCCCGCGCATTGGCAGGCTTGAATCAGGCGGCCGACGCCCTCGACATGGACCGCCTTCAGGTCGTCGCGGGGACTATCCTGCAAGGCTCCTGCGCAGTTGACGACGGCATCGACGTTGGCCAGCAGGCTGGTCCACGCCTCGACGCTGGCAACGCCAAGGTCAGCGCGCCTCCAGTCCAAGGCCGGCTGGCGACGACGGGCCGCCTCGATGTCGCGCCCGACGCCGACGACCGCATGACCATCAGCCGCCAACCGGGCGGAGACATATGAGCCGATGAGCCCATAGGCCCCGATAACCGCGATGCGCATTAGCGACGCTTACCGTCTGCCCCGTGGGAGGGAAAGCGTCACGGTTGAGGCTGCTTCGCGTTCAGGGCGCCTTGGTCCCAATAACCCGGCTAGAGGGGAATTACCCGTGCCCCGGCATGGCCAGCGGCTCGCCGGCGTCCTGGACCAGGCGGCGGGCCTGTTCGAGGGCCGCGTCGATATCTGCCTCGATGAACTCGACCTCAAGGTCGGTCAGCGGGTGCGGGGCGGCGACGGTCTCGCGCAGATAGACGCGCTTTTCCGGCTGGGTCATCGACCACCAGCCGACGGTGTGGCCTTCCTCGATCACCGCGTCGCCCATGGCCAGCAGGTCGTCGGTGTCGAAGATCGGCTGGCCGGGCTTTTCGGGGAACCACTGACCGTCGTCAGGCAGGGCCTGGTCGAGCCGCTTGAGCAGCGCCGCCAGCCACGGGCTGACCAGCAGCGGCTTCTCATAGCCGTCGCCGAACTTGGCGCGCAGCAGCAGGTCGTACAGGAGCTCCAGCCCCTCATCGCCCTCGAAGGTGACGGTCTTGGCGGCGGGATCGAACTTGAAGACGTCGGACATAAGAAATCTCTTGGTCGGGCTGACCGAGTGTTAGCGTGACTCGATGACGTTTGGCGCCCGAAGCGTCCAACGCCGAACGCCCCCTCCGTCACGTCGCTTCGCGCCGCGCCACCTCCCCCGCACGCTTCGCTACGGGGCAGGAGAAGCACTGCCTCACCCTCCTGCCCCGCTTGCGGGGGAGGTGGCGCGCTGCGAATACGCAGCGTGACGGAGGGGGCGTGCGGCGCCGGCCGTCCTACAGCTGGTCCAGCCCGTAAACCGCGTGCAGGGCCCGCACGGCCAGTTCGGTATAGGCCGCGTCGATCAGGACGCTGATCTTGATCTCCGAGGTCGAGATGACCTGGATGTTGATGTTCTTCTCGGCCAGGGCCTGGAACATCGACTGAGCGACGCCGGCGTGGCTGCGCATGCCGACCCCGATCACCGAGACCTTCGAGACATCCTCGTCGACGGCGACGGCCTCGAAGCCGATCTCTTTCTGGGCGGCGGTGACGATCTCGACGGCGCGCTGGGCGTCGCGCTTGCCGACCGTGAACTCCATGTTGGCGGTGTCGGCGCTGCGGGCGCGCGACTGCACGATCATGTCGACGTTCACATTGGCGTCGGCGAGGCGGCCGAAGATCTGCGAGGAGACGCCCGGATGATCGGGCAGGCCCAGCAGGGTGATCTTGGCTTCGTCGCGGCTATAGGCGACGCCCGAGACGATGCGCTTTTCCATGATTTCTTCCTCGTCGCAGACGATCGTACCTTGGCCCGGAGCTTCCCCCGGCTCGACGAAACTCGACAGCACCCGCACCGGGACGCGATGGGCCATGGCCATCTCGACCGAGCGGGTCTGCAAAACCTTGGCCCCCAGCGAGGCCATTTCCAGCATTTCCTCGTAGGAGATCTTGGCCAGCTTGCGGGCCTTTCTCTCGATGCGAGGATCGGTCGTGTAGACGCCGTCGACGTCGGTATAGATGTCGCAGGCGCCCTTGATGGCGGCGGCGATGGCCACGGCGCTGGTGTCCGAGCCGCCCCGGCCCAAGGTGGTGATGCGGCCGTCGCTGGTGACGCCCTGGAAGCCGGCGATCACGGCGATCTGGCCGGCCGCGAAACAGGCCTCCAGATTGGCCGGCGGAATGTCTTCGATGCGGGCGCGGCCGTGGGCGGTGTCGGTCAGGATCGGCACCTGCCAGCCCAGGAACGAGCGCGCGTCCAGCCCCATATTGCGCAGGGTCATGGCCAGCAGGCCGGCCGTGACCTGCTCGCCCGAGGCGACGATGGCGTCGTATTCGTCGTCCGACTCGGGAAGGCCGGGTGCGGCGCGGCCGGCGCCGTCGGTCCAGGCGACCAGCTCATTGGTCTTGCCCGACATGGCCGAGACCACCACCGCCACCTGCTTGCCGGTCGCGACCTCGGCGGCGACCAGACGGCCCACCCGCCGGATGCGCTCCAGGTCGGCCACCGAGGTGCCGCCGAACTTCATCACCAGACGAGACACGTCTTCAAACCCTCAAGCGATAGCGGTTTTTTCTTGCGCCCACGCGGTGAGATTGCTCCCCGCCGCGCAAGCCCCGGCCTTCTAGCGGCGCAACGGCGCAACGGCAATGTCGCGGGCCTGTCTTTTTTCGCCGACGATGTCGCACGGCGGCCGGCGTGATAGACAGGCGACATGACCCAAGCCGCTTCGCCCGACGCTCCCCCCTCCTGGTCCATCGACCCCGCCGACGTGGCGCGGTTCTCGGCCATCGCGGCCGAATGGTGGGACCCCAAGGGCAAGTTCGCGCCGCTGCACGTGTTCAACCCCTGCCGGCTGGCCTTCATCCGCGAGCAGGCCGTGGCGCGGTTCGACCGCGATCCCAATGGCCGCGCGCCGTTCGAGGGCCTGAGCCTGCTGGACATCGGCTGCGGCGGCGGACTGCTCAGCGAGCCGATGGCGCGGCTGGGCTTTGCGGTCACGGCCATCGACGCCTCGGAAAAGAACATCAAGACCGCCGCCACCCACGCCGCCGAACAGGGACTGGAGATCGGCTATCGTCCCGCCACGGCCGAGCAACTGCTGGCCGAGGGCGCCGGGCCGTTTGACGTGGTGCTGACCATGGAGGTGATCGAGCACGTCGCCGACCCGGGCGCGTTCCTGCGCACCTGCTCGCAACTGCTCAAGCCCGGCGGCCTGATGATCGTGGCGACCCTGAACCGCACACTGAAAGCCCTGGCCCTGGCCAAGATCGGCGCCGAATATGTGCTGCGCTGGGTGCCCGCCGGCACTCACGACTGGAAGCAGTTCCTGAAGCCGGACGAACTGCGCGCCTTCCTGGCCGGCGAGCCGGTGCAGATGCAGGGCCCGTTCGGCGTGACCTACAACCCGCTGACCGGCCGCTGGAGCCGGTCCAGCGACAGCGACATCAACTACATGATGACGGTGACCCGGGACTGAGACCGGGAACCTTCACCTTCGCCGGGCTTTCCCTTGGCACAGGGACACTGTGAAGGATTGGCGACCCCATCGGGGGATGGCCGTTGATCCGTTCGACCGAACGGAGAGCACCACCATGACATCGAAATACATCGCCGCACTGATGGCCACCACGGTCGCCTTCGGCGCGGCCGCCCCGGCCCTGGCCCAGACCGCCAGCGCCCAGGCCGCCTATCAGCAGCGCCTGAACACCTATCAGGACCAGCGCGCCGACTACCGCACCCAGATCGCCGATTACGACGCCAAGCAGCGCGCCTACGAAAAGGACCGCGCCGCCTATGAGCGCTCGCGCCTGAACTATGATCGCCGCTATGGCGCCGGCGCCTATGACCGTCGCTATCCGCAATATGCGACCCGCTATGGCTCGGCGAACTATCAGACCAGCAGCGCCTATTACGCCGAACAGGCCGCGTTCCAGCGCGACCGCGACCTCTATGAGCGCGACCGCCGCGCCTATGACCGCCGCTATGGCGCGGGCCGCTATGATCGTCGCCACCCGAAGATCGCCGCGCGCTTCAACATGAGCGGCGCCGGCTATGCCGATAACAGCCCCTACGACGCCCAGCGCGCCCAGTGGGAACGCGACCGCGCCGACTATGACCGGGCCCGCGCCGACTATGACCGTCGCTACGGCGGCGGCGCCTATGATCGTCGCAATCCGGAGTATGCAACGCGTTACAGCGCGCCCTACGCCGGCGGCCAGTACGGGACCAACACCTCGTATAACGAGCCCTGCCGTCAGGACGCCAAGCGCAACGCCACCGTCGGCGGCGTGATCGGCGCCCTGGCCGGCGGCGTGCTCGGCTCCAACGCCGCCGCCCGCAACGCCAAGCCGGAAGGCACCGTCCTGGGCGCCCTGGTCGGGGCCGGCATCGGCGCCGCCATCGGCAACGCCTCGGCCAAGTCCAAGTGCGACACCCGCGGCAACTACTGGACTTATGACGAGACGGTCCCCTACCGCGAGGCGGTCTATAACGGCGGTAACTACAACAGCCGCAGCGACGAACGCTGCCGTCTGGCCCCCGCGCCGGCGGAATACAACGGCCGCACCGAGACGCGTTACATCCGCGTCTGCCCCGACGCCGAAGGCCGCTTCCGCGTCGAAGGCTAGGCCGCAAGGCGACGGGGGCCTGGCCCTCGTCGCCGACCCGCGTCGAAAACCCGACCGTCGCCATAGAACCGACATGCGTCTGGGACGTTATGACGGTCAGGGACACCACAAGACCAATCGGAGCCCGCCATGCGCGCGCAAACCAAAGCTATCGTTATCGCTCTTTCTCTGGCCTTCACGGCCTCAACCGTGGCCGTCACGGCGGCTGAAGCCCAACAGCGCGGCGAACGCTATCGCGTGAAGGTCTGCACCAAGACCAAGGGCGGCAAGGGCACTGTGATCGGCGGCCTGACGGGCGGCACGCTCGGCGCCGCTGTCGCCGGCAATGGCGCCAAGACCGAAGGCGCGATCCTCGGCGGCGTGGTCGGCGCCGTCGCCGGCAACCAGATCGCCAAGAAGAAGAAGTGCCACTACGAGTACCGCTATCGCCGCTAGGTTCTAGCGACCGTCGACCAGAACGCCCCGGTGAAAGCCGGGGCGTTTTGCGTTTGGGGCTTGAGCTGAGCGAGGCGTCAGGTCTCGCGCCCAGTCGGACCTTGGGGCTAGTCTCACTGATCGACCTAGCATGACGCTTCTCGGTAAGCGGGAAGGTCCGCTTCCGCGCGAAGATCTCTGTCGCCAACGCAGGCATGGGACGATGCCCCGCCGCCTATGGACGCTCACTGACCGAGCGCGGCGAAAAGGCCAGCTGCCGTCCAGAGACGCCTTAGCGACGTCTGGACAGGCCTCAGCATTGGGCGTAGGCGAGCGCCCATGAGACTGGGGTGGTCACGATTGACTCGGATGCCGGCGCGCGTTGGCTTGCTGCTGGCCGTCTGCGCCATCGCCGTGCGGGTCCTGATCCCGGCGGGTTACATGGTCGCCCCGACCCAAGGGCAGGCCGGCTTGCCCGCCATCGTCATCTGTACGGCCCAGGGCGCCAAGACCGTTTCGGTCGATGGCGGCGCTGTTGTCCAGAACAGCGAAAGCACGCCCGAGCCGGCTGACGGCAAGGTCAATCCAGATCATGGCTGCGTCTTCGCCGGCGCCGTCACGCCATTGCCAGTTCCCGCCCTGACGCTGGTCCACGCCGAAGCCTTCGCTGCCGTTTCACAGATTGATCTGCCGCTCGCCCATCAGCGACCCGGCCTGGGCCTGGCCGCTCCGCCGCCCTTCAAGACCGGACCACCCGCCATCGTCTGACACCCATCGCCGCCGGCCGCTTCGCGCGCCGGCTCCTTGACGTTCGACGATTGGAATTTTCATGTCCTCCACGCTTTGCCGCGCCGTTTCGGCGCGCGCCCTGCTGGCCGCCCTCGCGGTCAGCCCCGCCGTTCTGCCCGCTCTCGCCCTGGCCGAAGACCGCGTCGCCGGGGCGGTCGATCCTACCGATACCAAGCCATCCGAAGTCGATCAGGTCCTGGTCGTTGGACGCGGCGACAAGCCTGTCACCGTCGTGCCGCGCGGTCTGGCCGTGTCCCTCGGTCAAACCGAGTTCGAGGCGATTAACGCGGTCAATGTCGAAGACCTGATGAAGTACGCGCCCGACTTCTTCGTACGCAAACGCTTCGCAGGCGACGACAACGCCGTGGTCGCCCTACGCGGCACCAACACCGTCCAGAGCGCCCGCACCATCGTGCTGGTCGACGGCTTCGTGGTCTCCAACTTCCTGGGCAACCGTTACGACTATCCGCCCAAGTGGAACGTTGTCGGCCCCGCCGAGGTGCGCCAGTTCGACATCGTCTATGGCCCCTATTCGGCCCGTTACGGCGGCAATTCGATGGGCGGAGTGATCTCGGTCACCACCCGCGAGCCCGAGCCTGGCCGCGAGGTCTATGCCAACGCCCAGACCATGATCATGCCGTTCAGGGAATACGGCTACGACCAGACCTTCAAGGGCTACAGCGCCGAGGGCGGGATCTCCTACAAGCAGGAGGACGGTCCCTGGAGCGTCCGCGGCGGCTTCCGGCATTTCGAGAACACCGGCCAGTCGATGAGCTACAGCCTGTTGTCGGCGACGACCGGGACGGGCACGGCGGTGACCGGGGCCTACAATGACGGCCGCCTGGCCACGCCGGTGTTCGGCGGGGCCTCGCCGGTGCATGTGATCCAGGACCAGCTGCGTCTGCGGGTCGGCTATGCGGCCAGCAATGGCTGGGACATCCAGGCCCTGGGCTTTGCCTGGAAGACCAATCAGGACCTGACCAATCCGCGCAGCTGGCTGGTCGATGCGTCGGGCAAGCCGGTCTATCAGGGCAAGGTCAGCTATGGCGGCAAGACCTGGAACGCCACCGGCCTGACCTTCTCTGAAACCGACCGGATCGAGTATCTGGCGGGCCTGAAGTTGGCCGGGCCTCTGGCGGGTTGGGACGCGTCGTTCAACCTGTCGCGCTACTGGATCCCGGACCAGGATTCGCGCACCTCCAACGACTACGCCACGGGCGCGAACAACGGCGCCGGCACCCAGAGCCGTCAGACCAAGCCGGGCTGGTGGACGGGCGACGCCAGTTTTGATCGCGCCTTCGGCAGGCACGAGCTGGGCTTTGGCCTGAACGCCAACCTCTACGAGGCCGGAACCGACACCTATACGACCACCAACTGGCACACGGCGACCACGCCGGTCTATTCGACCTCGACCTATGGCAAGACCAGCCTTTGGGGCGTCTGGGCCGAGGACGCCTATGATGTGGACGGCAACTTCGTCCTGACCGGCGGCCTGCGCTTCGACAGCTGGCGCGCCTTTGACGGCGGTATTGGCAAACGCGTCAGCGGCGCCCGCGCCGACAGCGCCTATCCCGAGCGCGAGGAGACGTCGGTCAGCCCGAAGCTGTCGCTGCAGGGCCGCATCCCCGGCAACTTCGAGCTGCAGGTCAGCCTGGGAACGGCCGAGCGCGTCCCCACCGTGGGCGAGCTCTATCAGGGGCGGTTTGACGACATTACCCGCGAGATCGACCCCACCAGCTATGATCCCAATCTGAAGGCCGAGAAGTCGAAGGACGCCAACCTCATCCTGCGGCGCACCTTCGGCAAGGTCCGCTCGACCACCAGCCTGTTCTACCAGGATATCGAGGACGCGATCTTCAGCTTCAGCGGCCTCAACCAGTACGGAACCGTGGTCTCGTCCTACAAGAACGTCGACAAGGTGCGCCAGTACGGCCTGGAGCTGATCCTTGAGGCCAGCGATGTCCTGATCCCCGGTCTGGACATCGACGCCAATGTCACCCGCATCGACGCCAAGACGATCAAGAACAGCGCCAACACCGCCGCCGAGGGCGTGAAGTTCCCGCGCATTCCCGACTGGCGGTCCAGCGGCAATGTCCGCTATCGGATCAGCGACAGCGTCAAGGCTTCGCTGGGCTGGCGCTACGCCTCACGGCCCAATTCCGACCTGTTCGGCCTGGTGCGCGGCGGCGCCTACGGCTTCCAGACCGAGTACTACACGGTCGACGGCCGGGTGTCGTGGAACGTCACGGAGAAGGCCCAGGTCAGCGTCGGGATCGACAACCTGTTCAACGACCAGGCCTACGTCTCGCACCCGCTGCCGCAGCAGACCTTCGTCTTCGACGTCAAGACCAAGTGGTAGGAGCCTGATCCATGACCGCTTCCAGCCCGGCCCTGACCAAGGCCCGACGGACGATCTTCGACTATCGCGCGATCTGGCGCTGGCACTTCTATGCCGGGCTGTTCTGCGCGCCGTTCATTGTCATCCTGGCGATCACCGGCTCGATCTATCTGTTCAAGCCCCAGGTCGAGGCCTGGCTGGATCGGCCCTATGACCACCTTACGCTGACGGGCAAGCCCGTCAGCGCTCAGGCCCAGGTCGATGCGGCCCTCAAGGCGGTGCCGGGCTCAGGCCTGCGCACCTACGAGGTGCGGGGGCAAGCCGATGACGCCGCCCGGGTCGTGGTGGGCAAGAAGGGCGAGAACATCCTCGTCTACGTCCACCCCGAGACGCTGCAGATCCTGAAGGTGATCAACGAGAGCGATCGCCTGATGGACATCGACAAGACCATCCATGGTGAACTCCTGATGGGCGACAATGGCTCGATCCTGGTCGAGCTGGCCGCCTGCTGGGCCATCGTCATGGTGGTCACCGGCCTCTATCTCTGGTGGCCGCGTCAGGCCCAGGGCCTTGGCGGGGTGCTGTATCCGCGCCTGGGGCGCGGCTCCAAGCTCTTCTGGCGTGACATCCACGCGGTGACCGGCATGTGGATTTCCAGCTTGGTGTTGTTCCTGCTGCTGACGGGCCTGCCCTGGGCCAAGGTCTGGGGCGACAGCTTCAAGGAGGTCCGCAAGCTGACCGGCACGGCCGTGGCCAAGCAGGACTGGTCCAACGGACGCACGGGTGAAAAGGCCGAGCGCAAGGCGTTGGATGCGCCCGCCGCCTCGGAACACGAGGGGCACATGGCTGGCATGGACATGGCCGGTATGGATATGTCGAGCATGCACATCTCTGCGATGTCGATGGAGGCGACTCCAGCTCTCGATCGCATGGTCGCGACAGTTCAGGCCATGGACCTGCCGCCCCCCGTGTTGATCGCGCCGCCGTCCAGCAAGAAAGGCCGCAACGCCTCGCCCGACTGGACCGCTCGGTCGGACACGCCCAACCGGCCCCAACGGGTAACGCTGACGCTCGATCCCGGCGCCGCCGAGGTGATCCGTACTGAGACTTTCGCCAGTCGTCATCCGATCGACAAGGTGATCGGCTATGGCATCGCCGCTCATGAAGGCCAGTTGTTTGGATGGGTGAACCAGCTTCTGGGCGTTCTGGCGGCCCTGGGCCTCATCACCCTCAGCATCAGCGGCCTCGTCATATGGTGGCGTCGACGACCCGACGGTCAGCTGGGCGCGCCGCCGGCCTTACCAGAAGGCCGCATCGCCATGGGTGTCGGCATTCTGATTGTCCTGTTCGGCATCCTGCTGCCCGTGCTGGGCCTATCGATGATTGCCATTGCCCTGATCGAGCATCTTGCTCTGCGTCACATCCCTGGCGTGCGCCAATGGCTGGGCCTGCGCCAAATCAATTTGAAGCCTGATCAACCATGAGGTTTTCCATGAAGAACGCTGCTTTGCTCGTGACCGCCGCCTGCGTGGTCGCCACCTCGGCCCTTGCCGCCGTCTCGCCCCCGCGTATCCAAGCGGGCTGGGTCCGCGCCACGCCACCTGGAGCGCAGGCAGGCGCTGCCTATTTCAACCTGACCAATACCGGCAAGTCGCCAGATCGTCTGCTGGGCGGCTCGGCCCCGGGGGTCAAGCGCGTCGAGGTTCACGAGATGTCCGTAACCGGCGGCGTCATGCGTATGCGTCCGTTGAAGGACGGCCTGGCGCTCCCGGCCGGCGGGACGGTCGCCCTGAAACCGGGTGGCTACCACATCATGCTTATCGGCCTGGATGGCCCGCTGAAGGCAGGCAGCGCTTTGCCGCTGACCCTGCGCTTCGAGAAGGCGGGCCAGGTCACTGTGACCCTGCCGATCAAGGCGCCGCCACCCGCTGGTGCGCACTGATGCGACGCAGGACCATCGTACTGGGCGGCCTCGCCGCCGCGCTCGGCGCGGCGACGGGCGGCCTGCTGTATGTGGGGAGCCGCAAGGGCAAGCCCCTCTTCAGGATCGGTGGTCCTTTCGCCCTGACAGACGTGAACGGCAAGGCCGTCACCGATCGGGACCTTCTGGGCAAGCCAACCCTGATCTATTTCGGCTTTACCTATTGTCCGGAGATATGCCCGACGACGCTGACCGACATTGGCCAGTGGCTGGAAAAGCTGGGTCCCAAGGCTGACGGCTTGAACGTCATTTTCATCACGGTCGATCCCGAGCGCGATACGGCCCCCCAACTCAAGCAATACCTGTCGAACTTTGATCCGCGCATACGGGGGCTGACAGGGTCGCCCGAGGCGATCGCCGCCACGGCCAAGGCCTATCGCATCTACTACAGCAAGGTCCCGCTGGAGGGCGGCGAATACACGGTCGATCACTCCACGGCCGTCTATCTGTTCGATAGGCGCGGCGAGTTCGTGGCGCCCATCGGCTATGGCAGTTCGCCGGCTCAGGCCCTGAGCCAATTGAAAGCCGTGCTGGGCTAGATCGGCATTAGCCTGTATCCGACGCCGTGGGTAGGTTCTGAACGTCCGGAACCTGGAGCGATCCCAATGTCAGCCAATGGCGCATCCGTCGCCTTTTAGTCTGCTCAGCGTGAAGTTCGCATTCCTACCCCACGCAGCCCCTCCCACAGAGCGCCTGCACGCCCCTCAGTTCACGTCCGTCTTCTTCGGCGGCGGCGGCGGCAGGGGGGCGACCTTGATGCCGTCCTCGATCAGGGCCTTGGCCTCGGCCGGCGTGGCCTGGCCGTAGATGCCGCGCTCCTCGGACTTGCCCTCGTGGATGTCGCGGGCCTCCTTGGCGAAGGCGTCGCCGACATTGTCGAAGTTATCCTCGACGTGCCGGCGAACCTCGCCCATGGCCGTCATCATCATTTCGCGCATCTTCGCATCGACGGCCGGCGCGGCGCTCTGGGCCTTGGTGCCGGCGATGGCGGGCGACATGATCTGCTTGGACACGCCCTTGGACCCGCACAGCGGACAGTCGACGAGGCCGCGCGCGCTCTGGTCGTCATAGTCGGACGACGAGCCAAACCAGCCCTCGAACGCGTGGGCCTGATCACAATGGAGCGCGTACTTGATCATGATCTGAAGATGGGGATGGTCAGGGACCGGTAAAGGCGCGGGCGTTCTTGAGAGCGGGGATGGCCGCGCGCGCCTTGGTCGCGGCGTCCAGGTCGAGATCGGCCACAAGCACCCCGGGCTCGTCATGGTCAAGCACGCCGATGACCTCACCCCATGGACCGATGGCGATGGTGCGCCCCCAGGTGCCGCGCCCGTCCTCGTGGAAACCGCCCTGGGCGGCGGCCAGCACGAACGAGCCGGTCTCGATGGCCCGGGCCCGCAGCAGGATCTCCCAGTGCGCCTGGCCCGTGGGCCGGGTGAAGGCGGCCGGGACGGTCAGGATCGTCGCGCCCTTCAGGGCCAGGGCCCGGTGCAGGGCCGGAAAGCGCATGTCGTAGCAGATGGTCAGGCCGAAGACGCCCAGCGGGGTGTCAACCACCACGGCCCGTTCGCCCGGCTCATAGGTCGCCGATTCCCGCGCCGTCTCGCCGGTGGGGAGGTCGACGTCGAACATGTGCAGCTTGTCGTAGGTGGCGACGATCGCGCCGGTCGGATCGATGACCGCCTGCCGGTTGGCGGCCTTGCCATCCTCGCGCAGCACCAGGGCCGAGCCGATGTCGATCCAGACGCCCAGCTCGACGGCCAGATCGCGAAGGCCGCGCACGACGATGTCGTCCTCCAGGCTCTGCAGGGCGGGCAGCAGGCGGGCGCGGTCCTTCTGCAGGACGTTGGTGCCTTCGGGCGTCAGGATGAACCGGGCGCCCTGGGCGGCGGCCTCGCGCACAAGCGGCGCGACATGGGCCAGCGCCGCCGCGTGGGTGGCGGGGGTCCGCGTCTGGATCAGGCCGACCCTCAAGGCGCCCTCGGAGCTCATGCGGCGAGGATCGCGTCCAGCTTGCCCTCGCGGTCCAGGGCCATCATGTCGTCGCAGCCGCCGATGTGCTGCTGGCCCACGAAGATCTGCGGGAAGGTGGTGCGACCCGAGCGGTCCATCATTTCCTGGCGCAGCTTGGGGTCCATGCCGGCTTCGATTTCCGTGAAGTCGGCGCCCTTTTCACCCAGGACCTTGAGGGCGCGGGCGCAGTAGCCGCAGAACGGGCGGGTGTAGATGGTGACTTTGGCCATGGGATAACGAGTCTCTCCTTGTCGTCCTCATATAGGACGCGCTTGCATTTCTGTAACGCGCGCCACGACAGCCAGGGTCACTTCGGCCGCGCCCGCCGCCTTCAGAGCCCGCGCGCAGCCCTCGGCCGTGGCGCCGGTGGTCAGAACATCATCGACCAGCAAGATCCTGCGCCCGATCACCCGATGCCGGCGCGACTCGGGGACGATGAAGGCGGCCGCGACGTTGCGGCGGCGACCCGAGGCCGACTTGCCGCCCTGGCTGACCGTGTCGCGCTGGCGGATCAGGGCGTCGGCCAGATAGGCCACGCCGCTGGCGCGGGCCAGCGGCCGGGCGATCTCGGCGGCCTGATTGTAGCGGCGGCGCAGCAGGCGTCCCGGGTGCATCGGCACCGGGGCGATGGCGTCGGCGTTTTCCAGCAACGGCGCAGCGGCGCGCGACAGCCAGCGGGCCATCAGGCCCGACAGGTCGGTGCGGTCGGCGTGCTTGAGTTTCAGGATCAGGTCGCGGGAATGTTCGTCATAGACGCAGGCCGCGCGAGCCCGGCCAAAGGCCCTCGGGCGAGCCTGGCAGGCCGGACAATGCTCGACTGCGCCGCTGTCGAACGGCAGGGCCAGACCACAGCCGTCGCAGACCGGATCGTCCAGAAAGGTGACGCGGCTCCAGCTTTCGGCGGACAGGCCGCGGGTCTGGGCCGGGCCGCCGTCAAAGGTCCTGAGCGGCAGAAGAAGGTCGAGCAGGCCCCTTCCAAGACCTCTCAGACGCGGCCCCGCTTTCCATATCGGTTCGAAATCGCCATGTTCCGCCCGCATGACCGCCTCGCCCCTCCTCTTCGACCGCGACCTTCTCAAGGTCCGCCTCGACCGCGCCGCGCCTGACTATGCGTCGGCAGACTTCCTCAAGCGCCGGACGGCAGAGGATGTCGTCATGCGGCTGGAGACGATCCTGCGACGCTTTCCGGTCGCCGTCGATCTCGGAGCGCGAAACGGCGCTTTCTCGCAGGCCCTGGCCGCCAGCGACGCCGCGGCCAATATCGACGTGCTGTTCCAGACCGATCTGTCGGCGCGCATGCTGGGGGCTGGTGATGGCCTGAGCGTGGTGGCCGACGAGGAGCGCCTGCCGTTTGGCGACGCGACGCTCGATCTGGCGGTCTCGACCCTGTCGCTGCACTGGACCAATGACCTGGTCGGGGCCCTGATCCAGATCCGCCGGGCGCTGCGGCCCGACGGCCTGTTCATCGGCGCGATCTTCGGCGGGGCCACCCTGACCGAGCTGCGCCAGGCCCTGCTGCAGGCCGAGGACGAGGTCAGCGGCGGCGCCTCGTTCCGCGTCTCGCCCTTCGCCGACGCTATCGACGCGGCGGGTCTGCTGCAGCGGGCCGGCTTTGCCCTGCCGGTGGCCGATGTGGATCGGGTCAAGGTGCGCTACGGCCACCCGATCGAACTGCTGCGCGATCTTCGGCGCATGGGCGAGACCAGCGTGCTGCTGGACCGCTCGCGCAAGCCGATGGGCCGGCGGGTGCTGGCGCGGGCGATGGAAATCTATGTCGAGCGCTTCGCCGAGGCCGACGGCCGCGTGCCGGCGACGTTCGAGATCGTGGCGGTAACCGGCTGGGCGCCGCACGAAAGCCAGCAGAAGCCCTTGCGGCCCGGCTCGGCCAAGATGCGACTGGCCGACGCCCTGGGCGTCCAGGAGCAGTCGGCGGGCGAGAAGCCTGGCTAGCTGCCGTGCGTCGAGGCGATGGCGGTGGAGGTCTTTTCAAAGCTGGTCTTGATGCCGCCGCTCAGCATGGAAACGGCGCTGATGATGGCGATGCACAGGCCGGCGACCAGCAGACCCACCTCGACCGCGGTGGCGCCGCTCTGGTTGCGGCCAAAGCGCTTCAGAGCAGATCGCGCAGCCACGCCACCAGCGGGATGTCCGCCGGGGGCATCGGATAGTCGGCCAGTTTGTCCGGCTTCACCCATGCCAGCGCCTCATGTTCCTTGCGCGTAACCAGGCCTTCCCAGCGGCGCAGCAAGTAGAGTGGCATCAGGAGGTGAAAAGACTCGTAACTGTGCGACGCGAAGACAAAGGGCGCCAGGCAGGATTGAGCGACCGTGATCCCCAGCTCTTCTTGCAGCTCGCGGATCAGGCACTCTTCGGGCGTTTCGCCAGGTTCGACCTTGCCGCCCGGAAACTCCCACAGCCCGGCCAGTTGCTTGCCTTTCGGCCGCTGACAGATCAGCACGCGGCCATCGACATCGATCATGGCGGCGGCGGCGACGAGGACGGTGGACTTGCTCATCAGAGGGGTTTGGCGCGGAGAAAGCGGGCTGGCAAGATCTTGGTCGCATGGTCGCCATATTGCCTTCCTAGCTTCACCGGAGACGCTGGAGAGGACTGTATGTATCGACTGATCGCGACCGCCGCCGCAGGGGCAAGCCTGCTGGCTGCCGCCCCGGTTCTGGCTCAGACCCATCCGGAGGAAGCGGCCGTTCGCGCGACGCTGGAGCACTATCTGGCCGGCCATGCCACCGGCCAGGCCCAGGAATTCCGTCAGGCCTTCCACGACGAGGCGCGTCTTCAGTGGGTCCGTGACGGTGCTTATGGGCAGCGCAGCGACGATGACTATATCGCTGGCGCCAGCGGTAAGCCCGCCGGGGATGAAGCGCAGCGCAAGCGCTGGATCGAGTCGATCGACATCACCGGCTCGGCCGCCAGCGCCAAGATCATCCTGGACTATCCCAACGCCGTCCTGACCGACTACATGCAGCTGCTGAGGACGCCCGAGGGCTGGAAGATCGTCAACAAGATCGTCGACGCGAAACCCAAGCCCAAGCCCTGAAATCCCCACGGGAAAGGGCCCCGCGCAAGGGGTGCGTCCCCGCACCCCTTGACTTCGCACCTGCAATAAACGATCTAGGCCATGCGCCCTTAGGCGCTATCGGCGCTCCAGTCGCGTGAAGGTCCGTTTTTCGGATCAGCCTGTCGAGCGCCATGAAACGTCCATAAGACCGCCCGGGCCACGCGGGGCGCTCCCCAACCGACCCGTCTCATGGACGAGCCGCGCGAGGACCGCGCGCGCCGTCATGCGGCATTGTCTGAAAGACAGCCAACTTGACTCAATTCACTGACCTTGGCCTGGCCAAGCCGCTCCTCAAGGCCCTGGCCGACAAGGGTTACACCACCCCCACCCCGATTCAGGCCCAGGCCATCCCCACCGTCATGACCGGTCGCGACCTGCTGGGTATCGCCCAGACCGGCACCGGCAAGACCGCCGCCTTCGCCCTGCCGATCCTGCACCGCCTGGCCGAAGACAAGAAGCCGGCCCCGCGCCGCGGCTTCCGCTGCCTGGTCCTGTCGCCGACCCGCGAACTGGCGACCCAGATCGCCGACAGCTTCCGTGACTATGGCAAGCACATGGGCCTGACTGTCGCCACCATCTTCGGCGGCGTGAAGTATGGCCCGCAGATGAAGGCCCTGGCGGCCGGCGTCGACGTGGTCGTGGCCACCCCGGGTCGCCTGATGGACCACCTGGGCGAAAAGTCCGCTCACCTGAACGGCGTCGAGATCTTCGTGCTCGACGAAGCCGACCAGATGCTGGACCTGGGCTTCGTGGTGCCGATCCGCAAGATCGCCTCGCAACTGCCCAAGGAACGCCAGAACCTGTTCTTCTCGGCCACCATGCCCACCGAGATCGGCAAGCTGGCCGGCGAGCTGCTGAAGAACCCGGCCCAAGTGTCGATCACCCCGTCGGCCACCACCGTCGAGCGCATCGACCAGTCGCTGATCTTCATCGAAGCCCAGCGCAAGCGCCCGCTGCTGGCCGAACTGCTGGCCGACAAGGCCGTTGAACGTTCGATCGTCTTCACCCGCACCAAGCGCGGCGCCGACCGGGTGGCCAAGTATCTGGTCGCCAGCGGCATCGAAGCCGCCGCCATCCACGGCGACAAGACGCAAGGCCAGCGCGAACGCGCCCTCGCCGCCTTCAAGGCCGGTGACGTCAAGGCCCTGATCGCCACCGACATCGCCGCACGCGGCATCGACGTCAACGACGTCAGCCACGTGTTCAACTTCGAACTGCCCAACGTGCCGGAATCCTACGTCCACCGCATCGGCCGGACCGCCCGCAAGGGCAAGGACGGCATCGCCATCAGCTTCTGCGCCGATGACGAACGCACCCTGCTGCGCGACATCCAGAAGGCCACCCGCCAGACGATCCCGACCTTCGATCGCCGCAACGACAAGAGCCTGGCCGCGGCCGCCGCTGTCGCCGACAAGCTGGCTCCCCCGGAAAAGTATGTCGATCCCCGCCGCGCCGACCCGCGCAACAATGTCCCGGCCGAACTGCGTCGTCAGCGCAACCGTCCGGCCCGCAGCGGCGACGGCGCCGCCAAGAGTCCGGGCCAAGGCCAGAGCCGTAATGGCGGCGGCGGCGGTCGCAGCGGCGCCTCGAACGCCTCGGCCAAGCCGGCCGGCGGCGACTATCGCGGCCCCAAGCGCAGCAGCGCCGCGGCGCCCGCCGAGAAGCGCTGGAACCCGATCGACTGATACCCAAGACGGGTATTACTCCCCGGGGCGCGCCCTGACATGTGACTGAATCGACGGTCGTTTTCACCCCGAGGGGCGAAAGCGGCCGTTTTTTTCGTCCGCAAGGCCATTTGCCGCCCGCAGGGGTCGGCTCCCGGCCAGAGAAGCCTTGAATCAGGCTCCGCGATGGGTTCACCTGCCGCTGGGACCGGTCGCGCACCGGTGGGAGGAAACAGCTGCGATGGCGGAAACACAGCCGCGCGCCGGACCGACGCTGACGAGGATCGCCGGCGGCGAGATGGCTGGACGCGTGCGCGCCTTCGACTGGTCGACCACGCCGATCGGCGCGATGGAGACCTGGTCGCCCAGCCTGCGCCTGGCCGTCGACATGATCCTGGCCACCAACTTTCCCATGGCCCTGCGCTGGGGTCCGCAGCTGTGCCTGATCTATAACGACGCCTATGCCCCGGCCCTGCACGAGAAGCACCCGGCGGCCCTGGGCATGCTGTTCAGCGAGCACTCCGAGGCGTTTCAGGCCAGCCTGCGGACGATGCATGACACGATCCTGGACGGAACCAGCGGCGGCTACGCGCTCGAGAAAATGCCCCTGAGCGTCAGACGCGACGGCGACGCCGGTCCCCGGATCGGCCATTTCACCATCAGCTACAGTCCCGTGCCCGACGCCAGCGCCGCGAGCGGCGTCGGCGGAGTGCTGATCACGGCCGTCGAACTCACCGAAGCCGTCGAGACCGAACGCACCCTGCGCGAAACCGAGCGGCGCTATCGCCTGGCCATCGAGGCGGCCGGCGGCATCGGCGCTTGGGACTGGGACGTCAAGGCCAACAAGGTCTATGCCGACGCCGGCTACGCCGCCCTGCACTCGCTGACGCCGGAGCTGGTCGAGGCCGGTCTGCCGGTCGAGAGCTTCACCCCGGCCGTGCACCCCGATGATCGCGAGCGCATCAGGAAGGTCAGCCTGGCGGCGATAGAAAGGGGCGGCGACTTTTCGGATGAATATCGGCTAGTCATGCCCGACGGCTCGACCCGCTGGGTCTATGCCCGAGGCAGCGCCTATCTCAACGCCGACGGGACCCCTTCGCGCAATACGGGCGTGGTCGTGGACATCACCGAGCGCAAGGCGGCCGAGGCCAACCTGCTGGCGGCGCGGGCCGACCTGGACCTGGCGGTGCAAGCCGCCCGCATGGGTCGCTGGGATCACAATCCATCGATCGGCGCGCGGTTCTGGGACAAGCGGGCGCGCGAAATCTTCGGCCTCAGCGACGATGTCGAAAACACCGCCGAGACCTTTGAAAAGCTGGTCCATCCGGACGATCTGCCCGCCCTGCGCGCCACGCTCAGAGCCACCCTGGATCCCGCCGGCGACGGCAAGATCAATCAGGAATACCGGATTCATCGCGCCTGCGACGGGGCGCTGCGCTGGATCGAGATCTCCGGCCGGGCCTATTTCGAGCATGGCCAATGCATCCGCTTCGTGGGCGTGGTTTCCGACGTCACCGAACGCAAGGAAACCGAGGCCCACCTGCTGCTACAGGAAGAGACCCTGCGCCTGGCCGTCGACGCCGCCGACCTGGGAATCTGGGAACTGGATGTCGCCTCGGGCCTGCTGACCTGGTCGGACCGCTGCTATGCGATGTTCGGCGTGGCGCCGGGAGAGCCGGTCACCGTCGACACCTTCTACGAGTGCCTGCATCCCGATGACCAGGAGCCGACCCGCGCCGCCATCGCCCGCGCCCTGGATCCGCGCCTTCGCGCCGACTACGCCCTCGAGTTTCGCACCGTCGGCCGCGACGATGGCCATGAGCGCTGGATCACCGCCAAGGGCCAGGCCTTCTTCTCGCCCGAAGGCAAGGCGACCCGGCTGCTGGGCGCGACGGTCGACATCACTGACCGCAAGCGGGCCGAACTGCACCTGCGCCTGCTGGTCAACGAGCTGAACCACCGGGTCAAGAACTCGCTGGCCACCATCCAGGCCATAGCGGCCCAGAGCTTCAACGCCTCGCGCCCCCTGGCCGAGGCCCAGGAGGCCTTCACCAGCCGCATCCTCGCCCTGGCCGAGGCCCACGACCTGCTGACCCGCGAGAACTGGGAAGGCGCGGAGCTGCATGACATCGCCGCGCGCCTGGCGGTGCTGCATGGCGGTTCGGCGCGGTTCGAGCTGGCCGGCCCGGCGATCCGGCTGGCGCCGCGCACGGCCCTGTCGCTGTCGATGGCCCTGCACGAGCTGGCCACCAATGCGGTGAAGTACGGCGCGCTGTCGGTTCCGGGCGGCCGCGTCCACATCCGCTGGGCTCTGGCCCCGGGGATGGCCGAGCGGCTGGACCTGACCTGGACCGAGAGCGACGGCCCGCCCGTCAGCCCGCCCACCCGGCGCGGCTTCGGCTCGCGTCTGATCGAACGCGGCCTGGCCGCCGAACTGTCGGGCGAGGCCGCGATCCGGTTCGAACCCGCCGGCGTGGTCTGCCACATTCGGGCGCTGCTGGACGCTTAGAAAACTACCGCTCTCCCCGGCGTTGACCGGCAAGAGCGGATGGAAGAGATAGCCAAAGCCTAACCCGCCGCCCTCAACGCCCGGCCGATCTGCTCGTCGGTCCGCCGCATCACCATCAGCACGGTCAGGGCGATGATCACCAGCGGCGCGGCCCAGCCGGCCAGGCCCATCACGGTCAGGGTGGTCGCCCCGGCGATCTGGGCGCCGATCAGGATCTCGGCCAGGGTAGCCAGCCACGACGCCCCGCGCCGACGGCGGAAGTCGGCGCGCTTGCCGGGCTTCTGGTGCCACAGATTGATCAGGCCGCAGGCCCAGGCGGCCAGGCCGGCGCCGACGGCGGTGATCAGGCCGGTCAGGGGCTGGAACCAGGTCAGGGCCGCGATCGGTCCCACCAGCAGCACGGCCACCGGGATCAGGGCCGCCACCAGCTTGGCGCGGCGCAGGGTGGCCATGGAGGTCGGCGACACGGCCAGCAGGTCGGGGGTGTCCTCGGCCGACAGGGTGATCCAGGCCAGACTGCCGGCCACCTGCCCGGCCATGAAGGCCACGATCCCGGCCCCGCCGGCCAGGGCGACGGCGTCGACCTTGGCGGCCGAGCGGGCCAGCACCAGGGCCAGCGGGATCAGATACAGCACCCGCAAAAGCACCTGCGACAGCAGGGTGGCGTCGCGGCCGATCAGCCGCAGCTCCTTGCGCACCGTCGCCTTGAAGGCCCCGGCCGCGAAGGCTCCGGCGGGTTTGACCCGGCCGCGCGGCCGCTTGGAGGCCGCGCCCTGGGCGGCCGCAGCGGCGTCGGAGAACCGCCGGCCCAAGGCGTTGGTCGCCAGCCAGAACAGGCCGACGCCGAGGGCCAGCATCCCCGCCAGCGGCAGGGGCTCGCCGATCATGGCGCGCAGCGGCAGGCTGGCCCAGGGCGGCGGGGTCAGGCGGCCATCCATCGCCTCGCGGACGATCGTGGCATAGAGGGTCTCGCTGGCCGCCTCGCCCATCAGGTTGCGATACTGGCTGGCCAGGAAGAAGGCCGCGCCGACCAGGGCCGCCAGCACCTGGGCCACCGTGCGGGTGCGGCGCGGACCGATCAGGGCAAACAGCGCCATGGCCAGGATCAGCCCCAACGCCGTGGCGGTCAGGGCCAGGGCGATCAGCACCCCGAACACGCCCAGCCAGCCGGGATGGCCATACAGGATCGACGGCAGCAGGATCGGGGCCGCGAACGCCATGAAGATCGTCGCCACCCCGGTGGCGATGCCCAGCGAGCGCACCAGCAGCACCTTGCGCGGCGCGATCGGCGAGGAGAACAAAAGGTCCAGATCGCCCCGCTCGTACAGCGCCTCGGCCGAGGCGCTCAGGGTCTGGGACAGCATCAGGGTCAGCAGCACCGCGCACAGCAGGTCGGCGATCAGCACGGCCAGCGGATGGATCGGCGCCTCGTGGCCATGCACGGCCAGGGCCAGAAACACGCCGCCGACAGAGGCGAAGGCCAGCAGGATCGCCAGGCCGATCAGGGCGCCGGCCCCCTTGCCCGACTTGCCGCCCTTGCCAGATTGGCCGGCGCGAAACCCTCGCCAGGCCAGACGCATCTCGTGGGCCAGCAGCCAGGCCGTGCTGGCGGGTTTGAGCAGGCTCACGCGGCGGCGCTTTCGGCGGTCAGCTGCAGGAAGACGTCCTCCAGGGTGGAGCTGCCGCCCGCGCCGCCGGCCTGGGCGCGCAGCTCGTCCAGCCGCCCCTCGGCCAGCAGCCTGCCGCCGGCGATGATGCCGATGCGGTCGGCCATCCGTTCGGCCACTTCCAGAATATGGGTGGTCAGGATCACCGTGGCGCCGGCGTCGACCCGGGCCCGCAGCATGTCTTTCACCAGCCGCGCGGCGGCGGCGTCCAGGCCGGTCAGGGGCTCGTCGAGGATCAGCAGGCGGGGGTCATGGATCAGGGCCCCCGCCAGGGCGACCTTCTGCTTCATGCCGCGCGAAAAGCCCTCGCAGCGGCGGCGGGCCTCGTCGGCCAGACCCAGCTGGGCCAGCAATTGCTCGGCCCGGGTCTTGGCCAGCTTGGGATCGACGTTCCAGAGACCGGCCACGAACTCCAGATATTCCAGCGGCGTCAGGCGGTCATAGATCATCGCCTCGTCGGGCGCCCAGGCGACCAGGGCCTTGGCTCCGGCCGGGTCGCTGCGGGCGTCGACGCCATAGATGCTGATCTGGCCGCTGTCGGGCTGGGTCAGGCCCGCCACCATCCGCAGGGTGGTGGTCTTGCCCGCGCCATTGGGACCCAGCAGGGCGTAGAGCTCGCCAGCATGGACCGTCAGGTCCAGATTGGCCACGGCGGGCTTGGCGAAGGTCTTGTTCAGACCCCGCACGATCAAGGCTTCGGTCAAGGCAGGGGTCCCCAAGTCACGCCGGCATCAGAACGTGATTGGGGGACAGGTGGCAAGCGCCGCACGGGCCCCCTACGGGCTGCTGCGCAGCCGTCTTCCCCCGGAGGGGGAAGATGACCGCGAAGCGGTCAGGAGGGGGCAAGTGTCAGCGACCTCGCGCGGGAACCGCCGAGTTGGTGGGAAGGGCTGCGGAGCGTCCGGGCCTCGCCCGGATGAGAGTGTAGTGAATACCGTTTCGACGAAGACAGACGCTCCGCGTGATCGTTATCCCTCTGGCCGGGGTGCGCAGGCCTGTTCAGCCTTTTGCCCCACCCGGGCTTTGCCCTCCTCGCGACGGACCCAGCCTTGGGCTGCAGCCACGCCGATTCCGCAGGAACCCGGAGCGAACCTTCGGACGGGCGGAGGCCTTGGCTAGCCCCCGATGGGCGGGTTTACGTCACCCGCCCTCACTCCCGCTCGATCACCCCTGACAGCCGCAACGGTCGCCGTACGTGCGCCCTTCCCGTGCTGTCAGGTGAGATTGATTATGCGGGCGGTTTCGACGCGTCTGATGGGCGCGATCAAGTTTTTTACAAGCCGTTGATTTCGCTCAGGTCTGCTCTGGTAAAAACGGGGTTACAGTGCGGCCAATGCCCATAACTCCCGTCATTCCCGCCCTTGTGGCGGGAACCCCTCTACCCGCCGCAGGTGCGGGAGGGGCGAAGTGCGCGCGCACTTCGCTGGCGCTTCACGTGCGAACGGAACGAGGGGTTCCCGCCACAAGGGCGGGAATGACGGTGATTTATTAGAGAGGCGCCCCCGCCCACCGTCACGCCGCAGGGAGCCATCCTTAAATCTCACGGCGAGATGATCGCCGGTCTGTCCAGGAGATTTAAGGATGAGCGGGACGCAGGGCGTCCGCTTGTCGGCAATGAGCCAAAGGCCGCTTTCGACCCTTATCGGACCTTCGGTCCACGCACCCGACCCCTTAGCGGACATCTCAATGGACGTTAGTCTGCGACCGCGTCGGAGCTGAGATCTGCTTGTTCGCCCAACGGCCAAATCTCTCCAGATCGGACGCAAGCAGCGACGTTTAAATCCGCTTCAGTCGTCAAGGGTCGCAGGCCCGGTTTCCGCTCAGCCGATCTTTGAAGCGGTCCATTATAAGCGTGGTCTCGACCGCCTCTACGCCCGACACCGCGCTCAGGCGATCGGTTAAACTCGACAGTGCACTAGCGGACAGCACCCGAACGACGAGCACAGCATCGATTGGGCCGGCGGTGGAGTAACCGTCCAGGATTTCGGGCCACGACCTGATCCGATCCAGCACCAGGTTGCATGGCCGGATGCCGAACCGAAGCGAGACAAGCGCTGAAACGCCGTGCACCGGGGGTGCACGTATGATCGCAGTGTATCCGGCGACGACGCCGTCCCGCTCCAAACGCGCAAGCCGCGCTTGGACCGCTGTGCGGGACAAGTTCACCTCGCGCCCGAGGGTCGCGACCGAACGCCGGGCGTTCTCTTGCAGAAGGAGGAGCAGTTTGCGGTCGGTGGCGTCAAGGTCGGCGTCCACTGGTATCGGACTCCTGAAAAACGTCACTTCGCACACGCTTTGGTCGGATCGCAATATAGCCGCTGACAGTCTCCAGGTCGATAACGATGTGACCGCCACAGAGGAGCAAGCGATGCAAGTATTTCGCCCCGACAAATACGTAGCCGAACGCGCTTGGGGCGCGATCGACATCGAGCGATTGGCAGATGCGACTGTCCGTCTGCACTGGACCGACGAGCCCTACATCTGGCACGTCAACGATGGTCCAGAAGTGTTCGTCGTGTTGGACGGGTGTGTCGACATGCACGTTCGTACGGCGGACGGCGAGTCCTGCGTCCGGCTAAACAAAGGAGACATTTTTCACGCTGGCGAGGGTGACGAACACAAGGCTGAACCAGTGGGTGAGGCTCGGGTCCTCGTAATCGAGCGCGCCGACAGCTTGTGAGCACGTTTTCGGTGAACTGTGAGGAACAGTGTGCTTGCGGGCATTGGTGATCAACCCCGCTATTGCCGGTTTAGAGCGCTAAAGCGACGTACCAGCCAGTTTGCGGAAAGTCTGTTTCCCACCCACAGCCGCCGTTCGCCACGCCCCGCCCCCTCAGAACGTCGTCTTGCACCGCTGCTTGTAGTGCACGCCGCGCAGGAACCCGCGCCGCGCCAGGCCCGCGTCCAGGGCCGCGTCGAGGCGGCGTTCGGCCGGGGCGGCGCCGGTGATCTCGCGGACCAGACCGCGGAACGGGATGATCGAGTTGATCACCGTCTTGCCGCCGGCCGCGGCCAGCTTGCCGGCGCGGCTTTCCTTGACCTCGTTGCCGACGATGTAGTCGGGACCCAGGGCTTCGTTGAGTTTGCGGACCTCGCCGGCCAGCTGCACGCAGGTCTTCAGGCCCTTGAGCGTGTAGGGATCGGCCAGGGCCTCCTCGAGGATCGGCGGCGTCTCGCGCCGCATCATGCCGACATCGCGGCCAGGCTGTGAGCCGATCTCCAGGACCGACTTGCGGGCGCCGTCCCAGCGACCCGGAGCGACGGCTTCTTCCTTGGCCTTGTCGTCGCCGCGTCCGACCTGCGCCTTGTCCTTGTCCTGGGCTTGGGCGACGCCGCCCAGAGTCAGCGCCGCGACGACCGCGAACATCCCGTATCGAAAGCCAGATCCACGCATGTCAAATCCTCAAGCGCCCGAAAGACGGAACGCGGGTTAGGAACGGCAAGCTTGGCAACAGGTTCCGCCTAGGCCCTATCGACATTCAGCCTACCATTATCCTCTATTCACCGTCATTCCCGCCCTTGTGGCGGGAACCCCTGGTTCAGCTGGCAGGTGAAACGCAAGCGGACCGCCAGCGGTCCGCCCCTCCCGCACCTGCGGCGGGCAGAGGGGTTCCCGCCACAAGGGCGGGAATGACGGAGTTTAGGAGGTCGGCCGCCGTCGCGATCCTGAATGTCGGTCCGCCCTAGTTCGGCGGCGAAACCGCTTCCAGCTCAAACGCCGAGTCCAGTGCGTCGTCATTGGGCACCTCGCCCTTCAGGGCGGCGTCGAGCACGGCCTGCAAGGCGCCCCAGACGAAGGCCAGCTGCTCCAGAACGGCCGGCACGCCATCAGGCTCGAAGCCCGGATAGCAATCCTCGATCAGCCACAGGCCGGTCAGGACGTCGAAGCCGAAGCGGCAGCCGATCAGGCGAAACTGCGCGCGGGCGATGGTCTCGAACAGGGCGGTCAGGTCGCGGGCCTGGTCCAGATCCTGCGGATCCAGCACCTGGCAGCGGACCTGCAGCCAGTCGTTCTCGGGGAACAGATAGAAGGCCCCGTCGTCGTCAGCGCCGGAGACCTCCAGGCCGTTGTCGATCTCGCTGACAAGGTAGCCGGCTTCGCGGCAGGCCGAAGCGACGGCGTCCAGGTCGATGGGATAGGGCTCGCTGGCCATCGTCAGGACCGGTAATCGCCGTTGATCGCCACATACTGTTTGGTCAGGTCGCAGGTCCAGACCGTGGCCGAGCCCTTGCCGACGCCCACATCGACCGTGACCTCGAACTCGGGCTTCTTGACGTAGGCGCTCATCGCCGCCTCGTCATATTCGGGCGAGACCAGGCCGTCGCGGGCCGCATAGAGGTCGCCGAACTTGATGCTGATGCGCTCGCGGGCCACCGGCTCGTCGGCCCGGCCGATGGCCATGGCGATGCGGCCCCAGTTGGCGTCCTCGCCAGCGAAGGCGGTCTTGACCAGCGGGCTCTCGGCGATGGTGCGGGCGATCTTGCGGGCGCTGGCCGGGCTTTCGGCCCCGTTGACGGTGACGCGGACGAACTTGGTCGCGCCCTCGCCGTCGCGCACCAGTTGCTGGGCCAGATCCAGCAGCAGGGCGTCGAGCTTTTCACGGAAGTCGGCCAGGCGGCGGTCGCCGGCGCGGTGGATCTTGGGCGCGGTCGACTGGCCGGTGGCGAACAGCAGCAGGGTGTCATTGGTCGAGCGGTCGCCGTCCACCGTCACGCTGTTGAAGGTGGTGCGGGTATAGAGGCTGACCAGGGTCTGCAGGGCCGCCGGCGCGATGGCCGCGTCGGTGGCGACGAAGGCCAGCATGGTCGCCATGTCGGGCGCGATCATGCCCGAGCCCTTGGTGATGCCGGCGATCCTGACTTCGTGCCCGTCGATCAGGGCGGTGGCGAACGCGCCTTTCGGGAAGGTGTCGGTGGTCATGATCGCCTGGGCGGCCTGCGACCAGGCGTCGGCCGTCAGGCGGGTCTCGACCTCGGCCAGGCGGGCGGTGATCTTGGCGTCGTCGAGGATCACCCCGATCACGCCGGTCGAGGCCATCATCACGTCGCGCTGGCGGCAGTCGAAGCGCTTGCCCACAGCCGTGGCCACCCGGCGCACCGCGTCGGCGCCCGGCTTGCCCGTGAAGCTATTGGCGCAGCCGGCATTGACCACCAGGGCCCGCACATCGGCGCCGCCGGTGGCGGCCAGCTGTCGCTTGCACCAGTCGACCGGGGCCGAGCCGACGCCATGACGAGTGAACACGCCCGCCGCGCTGGTGCCCTCGGCAAAGCGCATCAGCAGCATGTCCTCGCGCTCGTGCTTGTAGAAGCCCGCGCGGCCGGTGGCGATCTCGACGCCGGCGATCGGCGGGATAAGCGGGAACGGCACGGCCAGGGGCGAGATCGCCAGACCAGGCTTGCCCGGCGCGGCCGCCGCCTTGGCGGGCTTGTCGTCGCGACGGCGCGTGGCCCGCTTCAGGGCCGAGGCCAGGGGATCCAGGGCGCGTTCCAGGCTCTGGCCCACGCGCTCGACGGCGCCCGGCGTGGCGGCGTCGGCTTCGGGCTTGGCGAGCGTCTTGTCGGTCTTGGAGGGCATCGGGTCGTCTCGACTAGTTCTTCTTCGCGGGCGCAGGCGCAGGCGAAGCCGCGGGAGGCGCAGGAGGCGCGGAGGCCGGGGCCGAGCCTTGCAGCTCCACCGGCGGGGCCGACGCCGGCTCCTCGGGCGCGCCGGGCACGTCCTGGGTCTTGCTGGCCAGCATGTCGACCTTGGCGCCGCCGCGCAGCTTTTCCAGCAGGTCGCGGACCTGATCATAGGTCAGGAAGCGCACGATCTGCGGACGGGCCGCCTCGAGCGTGATCGGCTCTTCCATGCGCTTGTCCTCGACGCGCAGGATCGCCCAGCCGCCTTCGGTGGCGAACGGTCCGACCAGCTGGCCCTTCTGCGCGGCCTTCAGGGGGGCGGCATAGGCCTCGGGCATCACATCGACGGTGAAATAGCCCAGGTCGCCGCCATTGAAGCGCGTGGCCTGATCGGTCGAGCGCTCCATGGCCAGGGCGTCGAACGAGGCGCCGGTGGCCAGAAGCTTCTTGATGCTGTCGGCCTCGGCCTGGGTCGCGACCAGGATCTGGCGGGCGCGGATCTCTTCCGAACGCTTGGACAGCTTCTGCTGCTCGGCATAGAGGCGGCGGATGGCGTCTTCATTGACGGCCTTTTCGACCACGCTCTCGACCAGCATGTCGCCCAGGATGCGCTCACGGGCGGCGGCCAGGCGGCGCTGGGCCACGGGATCCTTGTCCAGCTTGCGCTTGAGGGCCTCGGCGGCCAGCAGCTTCTGGTCGACCACCTCGTCGAGGCGCTGGCGGAATACGTCGCTGGAGATGTCCAGCGGCTCGCCCTCGCTGATCAGGCCCTGGGCGACGGCCTCGCGCTTGACGTCGGAGGCCCAGACATTGTGCCCGTTGACGCGGGCCACGGCGGTGTCGCCCGGCTCCGGCGGCTTTTCGGCGCTCTTGTCCTGACCGCAGGCGGCCAGAATGACCGTAACGGCGAGAGCGGCCCAAACGCGGCTGTGGCGGAACTTGATCAAGGACGGATCTCCGAAACACCTTAGCGACGGGCTCTAGCGTGGTTTCGGCCGCAGGGGAATGCAACTCCGGCGCATCCCGCCGACCGCTTTTCGCGAAAGCGAGCCGACGGGACAACCAAACGCGGTAAAGGCCGGAAACCTTCGTCTTTACCCTGCTCTATAAGGGGGCCTCGCGTTGACACTGGCAGGGTCGCTGCTTAAGTCTCGCGCGCGCCGTAAGGGCCGGAAAAGTCGTGCTTGATAATGACCTTGCGCGGTCCCCAACGCCCACAGCGCCTAACACTTCATCGGAATTTCGACTTCATGCTCGGCTTCGCCAAAAAGCTCTTCGGCTCTTCCAACGACCGCAAGGTCAAGACGCTGACCGCCCGTGTGGCGAAGATCAACGCCTTTGAGCCGCACCTCGCCGCGCTCTCCGACGAGGCTCTGAAGGCCAAGACCGACGAGTTCAAGGCGCGCCTCGAGAAGGGCGAAACCCTCGACGACATCCTGCACGAAGCCTTCGCCGTGGTGCGCGAGGCCTCCAAGCGGGCGCTGGGCATGCGCCACTTCGACGTCCAGCTGGTCGGTGGCATGGTGCTACACTTCGGCGGCATCTCGGAAATGCGCACGGGTGAAGGCAAGACCCTGGTCGCCACCCTGCCCACCTATCTCAATGCCCTGGCCGGCAAGGGCGTTCACGTCATTACCGTCAACGACTACCTGGCCAAGCGCGACGCCGAGTGGATGGGCCAGATCTACAACTTCCTGGGCCTGAGCTATGGCGTGATCGTCAACGGCCTCAGCCAGGGTGACCGTCAGCGCGCCTATCGCAGCGACATCACCTACGGCACCAACAACGAATTCGGCTTCGACTATCTGCGCGACAACCTCGTCTACAGCGTCGAGGAAATGGTCCAGCGCGGCCACCACTTCGTGATCGTCGACGAGGTCGACTCGATCCTGATCGACGAAGCCCGCACGCCGCTGATCATCTCGGGCCCGACCGAAGATCGCAGCAGCCTGTACAAGACCGTCGACGTCCTGGTGAAGGAGCTCATCAAGGACAAGACCAACTACGATCACGACGAGAAGCAGAAGCAGGTCATCCTCACCGAGGACGGCCAGGAGCGCATCGAAGAAGTCCTGATGTCAGGCGGCCACCTGGCCGAGGACACCGCCGGTCTGTACGACGCCGCCAACATCTCGCTGGTCCACCATGTGAACCAGGCTCTGCGCGCCAACGTGCTCTACACGCGCGACAAGGATTACATCGTCAAGGGCGACGAGGTGATCCTGATCGACGAGTTCACCGGTCGCATGATGACCGGCCGCCGCCTGTCGGAAGGCCTGCACCAGGCCATCGAGGCCAAGGAAGGCGCCGACATCCAGCCCGAGAACCAGACCCTGGCCTCGGTGACCATCCAGAACTATTTCCGCCTCTATACCAAGCTGTCGGGCATGACCGGCACGGCCTCGACCGAGGCCCAGGAATTCGACGACATCTACAAGATGGCCGTCAGCGAAATCCCGACCAACCGTCCGGTGATGCGCATCGACGACGACGACGAGGTCTATCGCACCGAGCGCGAGAAGAACGACTCGATCCTGATTCAGATCGCCGACTGCCATGCGCGCGGCCAGCCGATCCTGGTCGGCACCGTGTCGATCGAGAAGTCAGAGGAGTTGTCCAAGCTCCTGTCGACCTATGCCTACAAGGTCGAGATGTCGCGGGCTCCGAAAGCCGAGCACGCCGGCAAGGACGAGAAGGAACTGGCCAAGATCGGCGATGACGCCTTCGACATCGTCTACCAGACCGGCAAGGGCATTCCCCACCAGGTGCTGAACGCCCGCTTCCACGAGCAGGAAGCCGGCATCGTCGCCGACGCCGGGGCCCCCGGCGCGGTGACCATCGCCACCAACATGGCCGGCCGCGGCACCGACATTCAGCTGGGCGGCAACCTCGACATGCGTCTGGCCAGCTGGCGCCAGCAGCAGAAGGGCCTGGGCATCACGCCGCTGCCCGCCGACGAACTGGCCATGCGCGCCGAGATCGAGGCCGACATCGCCGAGTCCAAGGCCAAGGCCTTGGCCGCCGGCGGCCTGTTCGTGCTGGGCACCGAGCGCCACGAAAGCCGCCGCATCGACAACCAGCTGCGCGGCCGCACCGGCCGTCAGGGCGACCCGGGCCGCTCCAAGTTCTTCCTCTCGTGCGAGGACGACCTGCTGCGCATCTTCGCCGGCGAGCGTCTGGACGCGATCATGCGCACCTTCGGCGTCCAGGAAGGCGAGGCGATCACCCACAAGTGGCTCAACAACGCCATCGCCACCGCCCAGAAGCGCGTCGAGCAGCGCAACTACGAGATCCGCAAGAACCTCCTGAAGTACGACGACGTCGTCAACGACCAGCGCAAGGCCGTGTTCGAGCAGCGCCAGGAGTTCATGGAGTCGACCGACCTTTCCGACATCATCCACGAGATGCGTCGCGACGTGGTCGACGACCTCGTTTTGCGCCACCTGCCGCCCAAGGCCTATGCCGAGCAGTGGGACGTCGAGGGCCTGACCGAACGGGTGAAGTCTATCCTCGGCCTGGACCTGCCGATCGCCGAATGGGCCGCCGAAGAAGGCATCGCCGACGAGGAGATGCGCGAGCGTCTGACCAAGGCCGCCGACGCCTACGCCGCCCAGCGCGAAGAGATCATCACCCCCGAGCAGATGCGTTCGGTCGAAAAGAGCTTCCTGCTGCAGATGATCGATCTGCAGTGGCGCGAGCACCTGATGCACCTGGACCACCTGCGCAACGTCATCGGCCTGCGCGGCTACGGCCAGCGCGATCCGCTCAACGAGTACAAGACCGAAGCCTTCAGCCTGTTCGAAAAGCTGCTGGGCGACCTGCGCACCAACACCACCCGCTGGCTGATGACGGTCGAGATCGCCTATGCCGAGCCCGAGCCCCTGCACAGCCCGGAAAACCTGATCGAGGTCCACATGGACCCGCTGACCGGCGAGAACATCGCCGTTGCCGGCGCCCTGCCCGAGGGCCTGTCGCCCCAGCAGCGCGAGGCCCTGCCGGTCTCGGTGCTGCCGGAAGGCTGGCAGAACACCAGCCGCAACGGCGCCTGCCCCTGCGGTTCGGGCAAGAAGTTCAAGCAGTGCCACGGGTCGCTGGTCTAGCGGCTTCCGGGCTTTGAGTTTGAGATCTGAAGCGCCCGCCCTGGGGAACCGGGGCGGGCGTTTTAGCCTTGCCCCCCCCTAAAACCCGCTCTCCCCGGCGAAAGCCGGGGCCCAGATCGAACCCTGAGCGTGAATGTACTTGCCATGCCTTGGGCGCGTCAGCCCCAAACGCCCCGGATGAATCTGGGCCCCGGCTTTCGCCGGGGAGAGCGGAGTGTAGGTGGCCCTACCCCAGAAATTCCAACGCCAAATCCCGCCAATCCGGGTTATCAGCCTCGATCAGTTGCAGCTTCCAGACCCGCCGCCACTCCTTGATCTGGCGCTCACGCCGCCAAGCGCCTTCCCGTGTCTCATGGGCTTCATACCAGACCAGCATTGTGCAGCCATATCGCCCAGTGAAGCCGCGTTCACGCGACTGATGCTCTGAGACGCGACGGCCGAGGTCGTCGGTGTAGCCCGTGTAGAGTGTACCGTTGCGGCGGCTGGCCATGATGTAGACGTGGAACATCATGGCGTAACCTTACAGAGATTTTCTGATCAATTTCAATCTAAGGTTATAAAATATCCGCTCTCCCCGGCGAAAGCCGGGGCCCAGATTCATCCGGTACATTTGGGGCTGATCCGCCAAAAGTCTTGCCCGTGCGGACGTGATCGTGGGTTCGATCTGGGCCCCGGCTTTCGCCGGGGAGAGCGGAGTTTATAGGTCACGACTTCTTGCTCTTCCGCCCCACCACCCAGGCCGCAACGACCAGCATCACGGCCCAGCCACGCGCCACCTGACCCGTTGACGCGCCCTGTTGACGCCCCCCGCCGCCACAAGCCAACTGACGCCTCACGTCGACGAAAGACCCTCCATGCGCCTCGCCAGCCTCGCCGCCGCCCTCATCCTGATCGCGGCCGGTCCCGCCGCCGCCGCGCCCAAGACCTTCCGGCAGTTGCTGGACATGCCGCGCGCCCAGCCCACCGCCCACATCCCCTATGGCCCCGAGCCCGAGCAGTTCGGCGACCTGTGGCTGCCGCAGGGGCCCGGCAAGCATCCGGTGGTGGTGCTGATCCATGGCGGCTGCTGGCAGGCCAAGTATCCCAGCGTCGAGCTGATGGCCTATATGGCCAAGGACCTGCAGGGACGCGGCTATGCGGTCTGGAACCTGGCCTATCGCCGGCTGGGCGAGCCGGGCGGCGGCTATCCGGGCACCTTCGTCGATGTGGCCAACGGCCTGGACAAGCTGCGCGACCTCGCGCCGCAGCATCACCTGGACCTGAAGCGCGTGGTGGTGGCCGGTCACTCGGCCGGCGGACACCTGACCACCTGGGCGGCGGGCCGCGATCGCCTGCCCAAGGCCAGCCCCCTGCGGGTGGGCAAGCCCCTGAAGATCCGGGGCGCCATCAGCCTGGCCGGCATCAACGACCTGGCCGCCTATCGCGCCACCGGCCCCGACGCCTGCGGCGGGCCCGACACCATCGACCAGCTGACGGCCGGCGCCGCGCTGCCGGACCGCTATGCCGACACCTCGCCGCCGGCCTTCCTGCCGATCAGGACGCCGCTGGCGGTGATCTCCGGCGCGCTGGACCCGATCGTGCCGCCGGTGTTCGGCGTCGACTTCGCGGCCAGGGCCAAGACGGCGGGCGACCGGGTGGAAGAGATCACGATCGCCGACGCGGGGCACTTTGAGCTGATCGATCCGACGTCAGCCGCGTGGGCGCGGATCGTGAGGGTGATTGACGCGATGGCGGGCAGATAAGCTTCCGCAAGCTTCCCCTTTTTCAACCGTCATTCCCGCCCTCGTGGCGGGAACCCCTCGTGCCGCCGCAAGGGCGGGAGGGGCGAAGTGCGCGCGCACTTCGCTGGCGCTTCACGTGTCCGCTGAAACAGGGGTTCCCGCCACAAGGGCGGGAATGACGGTGCTACTTTTTGGAATTTAGGGCCGCACCACACACCCGGTCTCCGGCCCCGCGCGGCCTTCCAGCACCGCCAGATAGGTCGCCGCGATGGCGTCCTGGCCCTGGCCGGTCTCGACCTTCAGCCAGCGCCCGGCATCGGCGACGAAGGCGCTCCAGGCCGCGCCATAGCGGCTCTCGAAACCGCCGGGACCCCAGTCTTCCTGGCGCTTTTTCACGCGGTCGGGGGCGAAGAACAGGATCGGCTTGGGACCAGGCAGATCGCCCGCGCCGCGCTGCGCTTCCCAGTGCGTGCCGCCGACCAGGCAGGAATAGGCCAGGTCCTCGCCGAACCGGCGGTGGACCGCGCCCAGCACGCCGGCGTCGCCCGCGAAATCGACGAACACCGCCGGTGTGGCAATCGGCGCCGTGGGGAAGTCGTCATAGGTCACGACCTGGTCGTAGAAGCCCAGGGCCTCGACAAAGGCCACATTGCGCGCCGAGGTCAGGCCCACCACCTTGGCCCCGCCGCGCTGCTTGAGCAGGAAGGCCAGGCCGATGGCGGTCTTGGACGAGGCGCTGGACAGGATGATCGACCCGGCGCCGAACATGGCGTGCTCGTCCAGGAAGTCGTCGATCAGGAAGCCGGTGATGAACAGCGGCTGCAGCAGGGACCGCAGGGCCTCGGTTGCGTCCTCGGCGTCAACCGCCGTGTACTGATTATAGACCGCCGCCAGATGCTGGCGGTGCGGCGCGGCGTCGGCGAAGCCGCCGCGCGTCTTGCGGGGCTGCACCGTCAGATGGGTCGACATCGGATAGTAGCCGTAGAAGCGCTGGCCGACCGCGATGTCGGGGTGGCTGGAGGCCTCGACCGTCGCGAAACCCCAGACCGGCACGCGGCCGAAACCTTCCGCCGCCGGGAAGAAATCCCAGTAGCGCATGGCCTCGCCGAATACGGCATAGGTGATGTTGTTGGCGGTCAGGGCAAAGCTGTCGACGGCCAGGCGAACCTCGCCCTCGGCCAGGTCCGGCAGCGTGGCGGGCTGGAATTGTGTCTGTCTCAGGTCGGTCTTGGCGACCAGAAAATCCCAGGCCATGGCGGCGCTCCCGTGGTTGTTGGGGGTGAGGTAAGCGCAGCTGAAGCCCCGACGTCAAACGATTGTTCGACATCCAAAACGGCTTGTCATCCCGGCCGCAACGAAGTGGAGAGCCGGGACCCAGGGCAACCGCGATGCGGCGGCCCCTGGGTCCCGGATAGCCTCTGCGAGGCTTCCGGGATGACAAGGTTTGGTCGGCGCCTAGGCTGCATTCACCCAGTTGCCATGGAACCCGAACGGCACGCGCCGGGGCAGGCTGGCGCTCGCCACCGGACCCGCTGCGACGTTCATCGCGTCCAGCACGACCAGCTCGCTGGTGTTCAGCTGGCCGCGATAGACCACCGCCGTCAGCCAGCCCTCGCCCTCCGGCGCAGTCGGTGAGACCGGGGTGAAGACCGCCTCGGACACCGCATCGCCGACCGGCACGCTCCATTCGCTGCGACGGCCCGTCTCCAGGTCGATATGGGCGATGATGTTGGTGCGGAAGTCGCCGGGCTTGAGGCTCTGACCGACAAACCAGCCGTGGCGATAGGGCAGGCCCGCCAGCCGCTCGTCAAAGCGCGGGAACTCGCCGGCCAGATCGTCGAGTTGCGTTTCGGTCACCGACCCGCTGGTCAGGTCGATCGTCCAGCGCACCAGATAGGCCGCCGCGTTCTCGCCCCGCGTGCCATCGGCCTTGGGGAACAGCGGCGCCGAGGCGTAGCGCATCACATCGACGATGATGGTCTCGCCCTCATCGAAGGCGTTCATCACGTGGAAGACATAGCCCTTGGGGGCCTCGATCCAGCGCAGGCTGGCCACGCCCTGGTCGCGGCGCAGCACGGCCAGCTGGCCGCCCTTTTCCGGCTCCCAGGCAAAGACCGGCTGGCCGCCCATGGCCCGCTGCAGGCTGCCGGTGAGGGGCAGGACCGGAATGACCACATGCTCGCGGGTGACCGCGAAATCATGGATCATCGAGCAATAGGGGGCCTCGAAGGTCTCGCGCTTCAGCAGGGTCCCGCCGGCGTCGGCCACGCCCCAGCTGACCTTGTTCGACAGCGGCATCGGATCATCGGCATAGGCGAAGAACACCATCTCGCCGGTGATCGGGCAGGTCTTGGGGTGGGCGGTGACCTTGCCGCCCAGATCATAGGGCCCGATCGAATCCAGCGCGGGTCCGGACAGCTGGAAGGGCGCATGGGCCTCCTCCAGGGCCAGCAGCCGGCCGGCATGCTGGACGATGTTGGTATTGGCCACGCCGCTGTCGCCGCCCATGACCGAGGGATCGGTGGTCATCGGATTGCCCCAGCTGCCGAACAGGGCCTGACCGGCCGCGTGCTCGACCGTCCACTTGTTCGTGCGGACCCAGCGGTTGCGGTAGTGCACCCTGCCCTCGTTCAGGGTGAAGGCGTGCAGCATGCCGTCGCCGACGAACCAGTGATAGTTGCCGTCGCGCGGCTCGAACTGCGGATTGGGCCCGTTGCGGTACAGCGTCCCCGTCAGGCCGGGGGGCAGGACGCCCTCCACCACCAGCTCAAAATCATCCTCGCTGCGCACCGGTGCGAAATTGCCGGTCAGATAGGGGTTGATGCGAACCTCGCCGTCCATGGTCGGTCTCCGGGCTGTGGTCGTGATGGCTTATTGTTTACGTTGTAAATTTATGTTGTAAGAAAATCAGTCCGTCAACTGGGATTCGTCAGTGCCCCGCGTCCTGTCTTCCGAAGACATCGAAGAGTTCCGTCGTCGCCTGTGCGTGGCCGCCGAGGCCCTGTTCGCCGAACGTGGCCCCGAGGCCGTGACCATGCGCGAGCTGGCCACCGCCATGGGGGTCAGCCCGATGACGCCCTATCGCTATTTCCAGGACAAGGACGCCATTCTCGCCGCCGTGCGGGCCGCCGCCTTCACCCGCTTCGCTGAGGCCCTCGAGGCCGGAGTGGGGCCTGGGGCGGCCCCGATGGAACAGTCACGCCAGGCCGGCATGGCCTATATCGAGTTTGCCCTCGCCCAGCCCCAGGCCTACCGGCTGATGTTCGACCTCAACCAGCCGACCGAGGCCGACTATCCCGACCTGCAGGCGGCTGTGGCCCGGGCCCGGCGGACCATGACCGTCCACGTCGAGGGCATGATCCAGGCCGGCCTGCTGGAGGGCGACGCCGAGATGATCGGCCACATGTTCTGGTCCGTGCTGCACGGCATGCTGATGCTGCAGATCACCGGCAAGCTGGCCCCGACGATCGACCCCCAGGCCCTGCGGCGCCTGATGTTTGCCACCCTGCTGCGCGGACTGGGGCTGCCGCAGCCCTGATCCCGCCCGGCCCGCCCTCCGGATTGTCACCGAGACAATGTTTCCGTTGCAGGGCGGGACGCCAGGGATCAAAGGCGGGACGCCCGCCCAAAAGGACCCGCCGATGACCGCTGCGCCCCTGCCCCTGCGCCATCTGTTGCTGGCCCTGGCCGTGGTGGCGGTGTGGGGCACCAATTTCGTGGTCATCCGCGTGGGGCTGGATCACTTGCCGCCCCTGCTGTTCGCCACCCTGCGGTTCACCCTGGTGCTGCTGCCCATGGCCTTCTTCGTCAAGCGGCCCGACGTGCCGTGGCGCAACCTGGCCGCCTATGGCGTGCTGATCGGGGCCGGTCAGTTCGGGATGCTGTTCCTGGCCATGAAGGGCCATATCTCGCCGGGCCTGGCTTCGCTGGTCGTGCAGACCCAGGTGTTCTTCACCATCGGCATGGCCATGAAAATCAATGGCGAGCGGGTGCAGCCCTTCCAGGTCGTCGCCCTGCTGCTGGCGGCCAGCGGCATCGTGCTGATCGCCGCCCACGGCGGCGGCTCGGCCACGCCGCTGGGCGTGGGGCTGGTGCTGCTGGCCGCCGCCGGCTGGTCGGGCGGCAATATCGTCGCCCGCCAGGCCGGCAGCGTGAACATGCTGGGCTATGTCGTCTGGGCGAGCCTGTTCTCGATCCCGCCGCTGTTTATGATGTCGCTGTGGCTGGAAGGCTGGAGCGCCATGGTCGCCGGCGTGCGCAATGCCGACGCCCTGACCTGGGCGGCGGTGCTGTGGCAGGCGGTGGGCAACACCATGTTCGGCTATGCCGCCTGGGGCTGGCTTCTGGCCCGCTATCCGGCCGCCACCATCTCCCCGATGGCCCTCATGATCCCGGTGTTTGGCATGGGCGCCTCGGCCCTGATGCTGGGGGAAGCCTTGCCCGCCTGGAAGCTTGGCGCCGCCGCCCTGGTGCTGACGGGCCTGGCGGTGAACATGCTGTGGCCGAAGATCAGAGGGCGGTTCTTGGTGGCGAAGGCCTAGCAACACTTCCGCTCTCCCCGGCGATGGCCGGGGCCCAGATCGAACCCAGAGAGGCGGGAGTTTTCACACCGTCGGAAGGCGCATCATCCCCAGACGCTCTGGCTGAATCTGGGCCCCGGCTTTCGCCGGGGAGAGCGGAGGTTGGGGTTGACCTCCCCCACGTCACCCGCCTGACCCTCTCCGCAAAATAGGGAGGAGCCGCCATGCCCACGCCGTTCAAGGTCGAGTGGAGCCCGCAGGCCATCGACAAGGTCCGCGACCAGATCCGGGCCTATGAGTTCCCCGTCGCGCCCGAGGGGACCTTCGCGGGCGGCGGCTGGAACCATGGCTGCGACGCCGACACCCTTAAGCGGCTGACCGCCTATTGGGCCGACGGCTTTGATGTGGCCAGGGCGCAGAAGACCCTCAATCGCTATCCGCAGTTCACCGCCCGGGTCGAGGACCTGGACATCCACTTCGTCCACGTGGTCGGCGAGGCGGGCGGCAAGCGGCCCCTGCTGCTGACCCACGGCTGGCCGGGCAGCCATTTCGAGTTCTGGGACGCCATCGAGCCCCTGGCCTTCCCCTCGCGGTTCGGCGGCGATCCGGCCGACGCCTTTGATCTGGTGATCCCGTCCCTGCCGGGCTTCGGCTTTTCCGGAAAACCCAAGGCGCCGATCGGCCAGCGGGCCACGGCAAGGCTGTTCAACACCCTGATGACCCAGGAACTGGGCTATGAGCGCTACCTGGCCCAGGGCGGCGACTGGGGCGGGCTGGTGACCTCATGGCTGGGGCTGGACCACGCGGCGCACGTCAAGGCCATCCACCTGAACATGATCGGCTTTCGCCCGCACGGCGCGCCTCAGGGCGAGGCCGAGGTCGCCTGGATCCAGCGCACAGCCTTCGCCATGGACATGATGGGCGCCTATCTGCGCCTGCAGGTCTCCAAGCCCCAGTCCCTGGCCTGGATGGGGGCCAATAATCCCGTCGGCCAGGCCGCCTGGATCCTGGAGCGCTTCCACGACTGGGCCGATCTTTCCGGCAAGCCCTTCGAGACGGTGTTCAGCCCCGACAAGCTGCTGACCAACATCATGCTCTATGTGATGACCGGCAGCTTCACGACGGCCGCCTGGTACTATCGCGGCGTCATGGAGGAAGGCGGCGTCACCCTGCCGGCCGGGACCCGATGCGAGACGCCCACCGCCTTCGCCAACTTCCCCGGCGAGGTGCTGTATCAGGCCCCGCCGCGCTCCTGGTGCGACCGGGCCTACAACATCCAGCGCTGGACCGAGATGCCGCGCGGCGGTCACTTCGCGGCGATGGAAGAGCCTGAACTGTTCGTCGAAGACGTGCGCGCCTGGGCCCGCCAGGCCTGACCCTGAAACCGGAGACCTCTGATGACTCTCAAGACCGGCGGCTGCCTGTGCGGCGCCATTCGCTACGAGATCGACGCCGAGTTCATGGGCGTCGCCGTCTGCCACTGCAGGGACTGCCAGTACGCCTCGGGCGGCGGCCCCAACTTCATCGCCATGGCGCCGCGCGACAGCGTGCGGTTCGTGGAGGGCGCGCCCAAACGCTATGACCGGCCGGGCGGCAGCGGCGCCACCGTCGGACGCGTCTTCTGCCCCGACTGCGGCACGCCCCTGCTGTCGGACATCGGCGCGCCGTTCCTGGCCGTGAAACTGGGCGGGCTGGACGACTCCGCCGATCTCAAGCCTGGCGTGCGCATCTGGACCAGCTCGGCGCCGCCGTGGCATGTCATTGACCCCGCCACGCCCGGCTTTCCAGAGAATCCGCCGTTCTGATGACAACAGCCCGCTACGACTTCGCTTCCGACAATGTCGCGGGCGCCATGCCCGAGGTGATGGAGGCGCTGATCGCCGCCAATGCGGGCACGGCCTCGGGCTATGGGACCGACCATGTCAGCGCCGCCGCCGCCGACCGCATCCGCGCCCTGCTGGACGCCGACGCCCAGGTGCGGTTCACGGCCTCGGGCACGGCGGCCAACGCCTTTGCCCTGACGGTTCTGGCCCAGCCGCACGAGGCGGTGCTGGCCCACGAGCATGCTCACATCTGCACCGACGAAACCGGCGCGCCCGGTTTCTTCGGCCAGGGCGTCGGCCTGATCGGCCTGGCCGGCGCCTCGGGGCGGATCGCGCTTGCGGCGCTGGAGACGGCCCTGGCCCGGCCCGAGGTGTCCTACAACCAGCCAGCCGCCGCCCTGTCCCTGACCACCGCCACCGAGTACGGCACGGTCTATGACGAGGCTCACCTGCGGTCGCTGATCGCGCCGGTGAAGGCCAGGGGCTATGGCGTCCATCTGGACGGCGCGCGGCTGGCCAATGCCGTGGCGGCGGGCTTTGACCTGAAGTCGGTGGCGAAGATGGGCGTCGACATTCTGGTCATGGGCGGCACCAAGGCCGGCTCGACCCCGACCGAGGCCGTGGTGTTCCTCAATCCCGATCACGCCCGGCGGCTGGACGCCCGGCTCAAGCACGCCGGCCAGCTGGTCAGCAAGGGCCGGTTCCTGGCCGCCCCGTGGCTGGGCCTGCTGGGTGAAGGCGCTGACGGCGGACCCTGGGCGGCGCGGGCGGCCCACGCCAACGCCATGGCCCGCAAGCTGGCGGCGCTGATGCCCTTCCCTGTCCGCCATCCGGTCGAGGCCAACGGCGTCTTTGTCGACATGGACGAGCCGGCGCTTGAGCGCCTGCGCGGCGAGGGCTGGTTCGTCTATCGCTTCCTGGACGGCACGGCCCGCTTCATGTGCTCCTGGGCCACGACGCCGGAGATGGTCGAGGATCTGGGCGCGGCCTTGAAGCGGGTGGCTTAGACCCGGCCGAGAACCCACGACCCGCTCTCCCCGGCGAAGGCCGGGGCCCAGATCGAACCCGGAGCAGGAGTTTTTCTGGCTGGGTCAGAAGGCGTATCATCCCCAGACGCTCAGGCTGAATCTGGGCCCCGGCCTTCGCCGGGGAGAGCGGTTTCAAATGATCGTCAGCTGTCGATCAACACGCTTGGAGGCGTCTAGGCTTTCGCCCTTCGCACGCCGCTCTTGGCGCGCGGCTTCACGGCCGGAGCCTCCTTGTGAGCGAAGGTCAGCACGGCTTGGCGACCTGCCGGCGCGCGCAGATCGCGCGCCTCGACGCCCAGCATGCGCGCGATCTCGCTGGCCGGCGCGGGCCGGCTGATGAAATAGCCCTGGATCTCGGCGCAGCCCTGATCGCGCAGGGCGTTGAGCTGCTCGACGGTTTCGACGCCCTCGGCCGTGGTGACGATGCCCAGGCTGGCGCCCAGGTCGAGCACGGCCTTGATGATGGCCATGGCGTCGCTGTCTTCCAGGATGTCGCGGACGAAGGTCTGGTCGATCTTGATCTTGTCGAACGGGAAACTGCGCAGATAGCTGAGCGAGCTGTAGCCCGTGCCGAAATCGTCCATCGAGATGCGCACGCCCAGGGCCTTGAGGTCATGCAGCATGGTCATGTTGGCGGCGTTGTCCTGCAGCAGCACCGACTCGGTGATCTCCAGTTCCAGCCGCTCGGCCGACAGACCTGACACCGCCAGGGCCGAGATCACGGTGCGCACAAGGGCGCGGTCGCGGAACTGGGCCGGCGACAGATTGACCGCCAGCCGCACATGGTCGGGCCAGGTGGCGGCCTCGGCGCAGGCCTCGCGCAGCACCCATTCGCCCAGCTGGACGATCAGGCCGATCTCCTCGGCGATGGGAATGAAGTCGGCCGGCGAGACCATGCCGCGATCGGGATGGTTCCAGCGCAGCAGCGCCTCGCAGCCCGTCACCCGGTCGTCGCCCAGATGGTACAGCGGCTGGTAGTAGAGCTGGAACTCGCCGGCCACCAGGGCGCGGCGCAGGTCCAGTTCCAGGGCGCGGCGCGCCTGAAGCTGCTCGTCCATGGCCCGCTCGAAGAAGTGGAAGGCCCCACGGCCGTCGGCCTTGGCGCGATACAAGGCCATGTCGGCCTTTTTCAGCAGTTCGTCGGGGTTGTCGCCGTCGGACGGCGCGACCGAGACCCCGACACTGGCCCCGATCATCACCTGATGGCCCTGCAGGTCGAAAGGCGCGGCCATGGCCTCGACCACGCGCTCGGCAAGCCTCGTGGCGCCGGTCAGGTCGGTAAGACCAGTCTGGACCACGGCGAACTCGTCACCGCCCAGGCGGGCCACGGTGTCGCCTTCGCGCACGCAGCCGCGCAGGCGCTCGGCGGCGATGCGCAGCAGGGCGTCGCCCAGCGGATGGCCCAGGGTGTCGTTGACGGTCTTGAAGCGGTCCAGGTCGATGAAGTGCACGGCCAACTGGTCGCCGGTGCGTGAGCGGCGGGCCAGGGCCTCGCCCAGGTCCTTCTGGAACAGCACGCGGTTGGGCAGTTCGGTCAGGGGATCATAGTGGGCCAGGCGGGCGATCTGGGCCTCGGCGCGCTTGCGGTCGGCGATGTCCTCAGAGATGCCCAACAGGTATTCAGGCCGGCCGTCGGCGTCATTGATGGCGATCTTCTTGGTGCGGAGAATGGCCAGGGAGCCATCCTTGCGCGGCACCAGGTCTTCCTCGATGATGCGCACCTCGCCGGACTTCAGCACTTCGCGGTCGCGCTCGACATAGATGGCCGCTTGCTCGGCCGGGTGGAACTCGGCATCGGTTCGGCCGATCACCTCGCCGCGCGAGAAGCCCAGGGTCCTCTCGCCGGCCCGGTTGAGCAGCACATAGCGGTGATCGTCGGCCCGCTTGACGAAGACCATCGAGGGCATGGCCTCGACCACGGCGGTCATGAAGGTCTGGGCGCGCTCGGCGTCGGCCTTGGCGGCAGCCAGCTCCACCACGCCCCGGCGGTTGATCTCGTTGGCGGCCTGCAGCAGGGCCAGAACCGTGCCCACGCCCAGATAGCGGCCGCCATCGGTGACGATGAAACCGCGCAGAAGGTCGGAGGCGCGATAGGACAGGCTGTCGCTGGTGAACTCGGCCAGGGGGGTGTCGGCGTCGACCACCAGGGGCTCGACATCCATCAGGGCCGAGATCGGGCGGTTGGCGTACAGGGCGCGGCCATATTCGGCCGCCATGCGCAGGAAGAAGGCGTTGCGTTCGACAAGACCGATCGGGCGGTCCTCGTCGTCGAGCACCGGAATGATCAGCGTGTCGGGCTCCTCGCGGAACCGCTCGTAGAGCACCTTGCCCATATCGTCGCGCCGCGCCGGGGCCAGGGAAGAAACGGTATCTCGCAAGGTGAACATGACTACGCCTCCACTGGAGCCGTAGGGACCATGGCCGAGCTAACGGCGCCCTAATTTGGGTACTTTAGGGCCTTGTTTCGCGAAAACTTCATGCCGGCGTCACAGTGTTTGCGGCGGCATTTACCGTGACTTGTCCGCCGTCCCCGTATCCATGAAATCCCGCGCCGCAAAGCCTGTCGGCGCGGCGACCTCGACCACCGCCTCGGGACGATCGTCAAACTCCAGCCGCAGGGCCCGGCTCATCACGGCGTGCATCTCGTAGAGACAGGTGATGTAGGTCAGCTCCAGGATCTGCTCGTCGTCCAGAAAGGCCCTCAGGGCTTCGAACACCCCGTCGGCCACCCGCCCGCCGTCCAGCACCAGGGCGTCGGCATAGGCCAGCACCGCGCGCTCCCTGGCGTCGAACACGTCGGAGACCTGCCAGGCCGGCACGGCGGCGATCTTGTCTTCACCAACGCCCAGACCCCGCAGCGACTTGCAGTGCTGGGAGAACACGAACTGGCTGCCCCGCGTCCAGCCGGCCCGGGTCTGGGCCAGTTCCCGCAGCACCGGATCGATCTTGCGGGCCGGGTCGCGATACAGGCCAAAGCCGCGCGCGGCGTGCATCAGCACATCGGGGCTGTTGGCAAAGACCGTCCACCAGTCGCCGCGCGTGCCGGTGGCGGTGCCGGGCTGGGCCACCGGGTCGCGGGCGCCGAACAGCTGGTCGTACAGGGCCAGGACCTTGGGATCGGTGACCTCGGCGCGGGGAACCTCGCGCAGGCGCGGCATCTCAGGCCTCCGCCGGAACGCGGGCCGAGCCCGGTTCGTGGCGCACATCGGCGGGCGTGAACGGCCGGGTGAAGGCGGCCAGCTCCATCATGATGCCGTTGGGGTCGGTGAAATAGACCGAGCGCACGAAGACGCCGTCGTGGTTCCTGTGGGCCACGCCCATCTCGCTGTCGTCGTGATTGACCACCATCGGGAAGGTCTCGACCCCGGCGTCGACCAGGCGCTGGCGCCAGGTCTCAAGCTCGTCTTCGGGCACGGAAAAGGCGATGTGGTTCATCGAGCCCACGGCGGTGCGCGGCTCCTGCGGGAAGGCCTTGACCGACGCGATCCCCGGCGCGGCCGGCGGCCCGTCGGCCCACCAGAAGAAGGCCAGGCTGGAGCCGCCGCCACAGTCGAAGAAGAAGTGCTGGCCGCCGTCCGGCAGCTGCACGGTCTTGACCAGGGGCATGCCCAGGACCTGGGTGTAGAACCGGGTGGTCTCCGCCATGTCGCGGCAGACCAGGGCCAGATGGTTGACGCCGGCAATGCTCATCGTGAGCGCTCCTCCCGCGCAGCGGTCCCATGGCCGCCGCGTCTGTTCAGGAAGGTTAGATCAAGTTGGGCGCGCGGGGCAGCTTTCCGTTTGGGTAGCCCCTCAGGCTTCGTCGCGGCCCTTGCTATCGCCGATCATCACCTGACCGGCCCAGCTGACCACGCCGACGATGATCGAGCCCAGGATGCCGGACATCAGGCCGTTGACCACCAGCCCGTCCAGCAGCCAGGCCACCAGGCCCAGCATGGCGGCGTTCACCACAAACAGGAACAGGCCAAGGCTGAGGATGGTGATCGGGAAGGTCAGCAGCACCACCACCGGCTTGACCACCGCATTGACCAGCCCCAGCAGCAGGCCGGCCAGGATCAGGGTCGGCCAGCCGTCGGCCGAGATCCCGCCCAGCAGGCGATCCGCCAGCCACAGGCCCAGGGCCGCGAACAACACCCGAAAAACAAAACGGAACATCCCGACTTACCTTTGCGCAAACTTTCCCCCCGAAGATCGCCGCGAAGGCGCCCTGATTCAAGGTCAGGGTTGGGGCGTTCAATACCCGAGCCCCGCGCTCGGACATTACAAATGCGTTACCGGGCTTAACTTGGCCGCAACCGCTTCCTATCTCACCTGTTGTGAGGGGATAAGGCGGGCGATCCGTCAGCCCAAGGGGATAGTAATTCGTATGGCCGTTAGCTCTTTGTCGGTGATGTCGCCTGACGGCGGCCTGTCGCGCTATCTCACCGAGATCCGCAAGTTCCCGATGCTGCCCAAGGACGAGGAGTTCATGCTCGCCCAGCGCTGGAAAGAGCATCAGGACTCCGAAGCCGCCCACAAGATGGTCACCAGCCACCTGCGTCTGGTGGCCAAGATCGCCATGGGCTATCGCGGCTACGGCCTGCCGATCGGCGAAGTGATCTCCGAAGGCAATGTGGGCCTGATGCAGGCGGTGAAGAAATTCGAGCCCGACAAGGGCTTCCGCCTGGCCACCTACGCCATGTGGTGGATCCGCGCCTCGATCCAGGAATACATCCTGCGCTCGTGGTCGCTGGTGAAGATGGGCACGACCGCCGCGCAGAAGAAGCTGTTCTTCAACCTGCGCAAGGCCAAGAGCCAGATCGAGGCCTTCCAGGACGGCGACCTGCGTCCCGACCAGGTCAGCGCCATCGCCACCAAGCTGGGCGTGCTGGACAGCGAGGTCATCTCGATGAACCGCCGCCTGTCGGGCCCCGACGCCTCGCTGAACGCCCCGCTGCGTTCGGACAGCGAGAGCGAGTGGCAGGACTGGCTGGCCGACGACAACCAGGTCAGCCAGGAGACCGTCGTCGCCGAGAACGAAGAGAAGTCCCTGCGCATGGGCCTCCTCCAGGAAGCCATGGTCGAACTGACCGACCGCGAACGTCACATCCTGACCGAGCGCCGGCTGAAGGACGACCCCACCACCCTGGAAGACCTGGCCACCCATTACGGCGTCAGCCGCGAACGGGTTCGCCAGATCGAGGTCCGCGCCTTCGAAAAGCTTCAGAAGAGCATGCGCGAGGCGGCCATCGCCAAGAACATGGTCGAAGCCTGAAGCGACCACGACGCTCCGGTCTCGGGGCGACGATGACGATCAAGGGAGCGCCGCTGCGCTCCCTTTTTTGTTGGCCCCGTTTGCCGGTCCCTAGAAGTCGACGGTCAGGAATACCGTCGCCGTCCGGGGGGCGTTGACCTCGAAGGCGCCGCTGCTGATCACCTTCCAGTCGAAGGTGTCGGCAAGATTGGTCACCTGGGCGCGCAGCAGGGCCGGCTTGTCGCCGATGTCGAAGCGGTAGCGCAGGCCGGCGTCCAGGATCGTCGCCGCCGGCGTATGGGTCCGGTTCGACTGGTCAGCGGCGCGGCGGCCGTGGTTGTTGGCCGCGAAGGTGAACGCCAGCCCCTCGACGGGCAGGGCCCAGGTTCCGCTGAGGGTCAGCACCCGCTGGGTCTGGCCAACCGGCTCGCGGCCGATCCGCCCTTCCCGCACCGGCGCGCCGGTGACGCGCGGCCGCATCAGCACCGCCCCGGCCACCACCGACAGGCCTTCGACAGGCGAACCGGTCAGGCTGACCTCGACGCCGCGATGGCGCACCGATCCCATCTCGCGAAAGACGTTGGCGTCGTCGGCCGCGAAGTAGGGCTTACGCACCTGGAAGCCGCCCGCCACCATGCGCAGATTACGCGGCAGCACCCAGCGCACGCCCGCGTCCCACTGGTCGGTGATGATCGCCGGCAGGGCCTGGGTGCGATTGGCCGCGCTGTCGGGCGCGACGCCGCTCTCTTCCAGGCCTCGGGTCACGCTGCCGTAAAGCGCCAGGCGCGGCGTCACGGTCCACGAGGCGGCGGCGTTGTAGAGCCAGGCCGGGTCATGGGCCACGGCGCGGTCGCGGTCAGGGCGCTGGACGGTCTTGCGATAGTCGGCCCGCTGCAGGCCCAGGCTCAGGGACCCGCGTCGGCGCCAGCGCAGATCATAGGCCAGCCCGCCCGTCCATTGCTCGACCTCGTCCCGCGTCCGCGTGCTCAGGGCAAACACGGGCTCGACGATGTCGACGCGATCTTCGACATGGGTTGCGCCCAGGTTCAGACTGGCCCCGCCGCCATAGAGGCTTTCCCGCTGGCGGCCGCGCAGGGACGCGTGAAGGGCGTGCGCCCAATCACCCCTCACCAGCGCGCGGCTGAGCCGGATCTCCCCGCTGGTCGAGGCCAGCTTCTGGCGCGGATCGCGGCTGATCCGTCGCAGGGCCGACCCGTCGGCCTGAACATTGGTCAGCACCAGGGCATGGTTCTCGCGCGTGTCGTTCACCGACCGGAACAGCCCGACCGCGAGATCGAAACCGCCCGGCAGCGCCGCGCGGGTCAGAACGCCGGCGTTCGTCGCGATGTTTCGATAGTCGGCCCAGGCCGGTCCCGCATAGCGACGACGGGCGACGGACTCGGGCAGGACGCCAGGCGCGGCGACATGGAGAGCCGTGGCCTCGCGATCCCAGGTATCAACCCGGCTCCAGAACGGCAGGACCAGCACCTTGTCCATCGGCCGCCAGCGCGCGGCCAGGGCGTAGGAGCCGTAGACCGCGTCCGCCCCGCTGGCGAACTCGTCGTCGAAGCCCGCGACGCCGGCGACCAGGCTGAGGGTGTCGCTCAACGGGATCTGGCTGTCGATCTCGATCCGCCCGCCGCCCATGGGCCCATAGCCAGCCACCAGGCTGACCACACGCCGATCGCCCGCCGGACGAATGCGGTAGTCGACGATGCCCGTCGGCGCGGGAAACAGATAGTTCTGGGCGGCCAGGCCCACACGCACCACATTGCTCTCGACCAGCCGGTCGGTGAACGAGGCCGGACGGTCCATATACAGCCCCTCCATCCGGATGTTGCCCGCCGTGATCGGCGAGAAGCCCCGAACCTCGCTGCTGCTGTAGAGGCCCACCCGCTCATTGCCGATGCTGGCGCCGAAGGCGTCCTCGGCGCCGGCCACGGCGTTGTCATTGACCCTCTGGGCCAGCGCCTCTCCCGGCGCGCCGAGGGCGCAAGCGGCCAGAACGACCCGCACGGGAGCCAGCTTCAGGAAACGCATCGATCTTTTACTCAGGCTTTGGGGGAGTGACGACGGACCGACCAGGCGTTTCCACCCGTCGGATCGCGATTGGCGGACATCCCGTCGAAGGAGCCGCCAGGAGCCAGCGCGAGCATCCAGACGTCACCGACCGTGAAGGGCGAAACAGACAGGCGAGAAGTCGGCGCTCGGGGCATTCCGGGTCGATTCAGTCACATGACGTTACGATATAACATCACTGATGCAAGATCGGCAAAGGCTTGGCAAGGCCCGGGCCCCGCCCGCTTTGGGAGAGGCCAGCCTGCTTTGGGAGAGGCCCGCCTGCTTTGGAAGAGGAAAGACGGCGGGGCATGATGCTATGACCGGTCGATGACCGCCGCCGCCCTCCCCCAGCTCATCCTGCTGCCCGGCCTGCTGAACGACGCCGAGCTGTGGCGCGACCAGATCAGCGGCCTCGCCGATGTGGCCCGCCCGCACGTCCCCGACCTGACGCGCGGCGAGACCCTTCGCGAGCTGGCCGAGACGGTGCTGGCAGAGGCCGAGCCGACCTTCGCCCTGGCCGGGTTTTCGATGGGCGGTTATGTGGCCCAGGAGATCGCCCGGATCGCGCCCCAGCGCATCGCGCGCCTGGCCCTGCTGGACACCTCGATCCGCGTCGACCCGCCCGAGCGCGCCACACGACGCCAGGCCCTGACCGAGGCCGCCCGCAAGCCGGGGGAGTTTCTGGGCATCAGCCACGCGATCCTGAAGAGCTATATCGACCCCTCCCGCCTGTCGGACGTCGAGCTGACGGGGCGGATCACCGCCATGACCCTGCGCCTGGGTCGCGAGGTGTTCATCCGCCAGAACAGCCTGCCGCGCGAAGACGGCGAGGCGGCGCTGCGGGCCCTGCGCTGCCCGATGCTGATCATCTGTGGCGAAAATGACGCCATCACCCCGGCTTCCGGTCACCGCCAGATGGCCCGCGACATCGGTTGCTCGCACCTGCTGGTCATCCCCAAGGCCGGTCACATGACCCCGATGGAGACCCCCGGCGCGGTCAGTGGAGCCTTGCGCCATTGGCTGGAACGCCCTTCTGGCCCCCGATAGTCAGAGCACGGATCTTCCCTGTACCGCCACAAATTTGAGACAAAACCGTCAATCAAACATCACTGGCGGTCGGTTCCCGGCGAAACTATGCCCTGCCCCGTGAAATCAAGCGGCGCGCGGGCCAGAAGCCTGGGCGCTGGATGGGGGATTTATCGATGAAAAAGACCATGCTGTTCGCCTTGGCGGCGCTCGCGCCCCTGGCCATCGCCGCTGCGACTTCGGCCGCCGAAGACGCCCCGATCGCCACCGCAGATGCGCCGGTGACCGCCTCGGAAATCGTCGTCCAGGCCCAGATCGCCTATCGCAACCGCTCCGAGCAGACCGCCCCGGTGCTGGAGTATGGCCTGGACTACTTCCAGCGCTTCGAACCCCTGACCGCCGGCGATGCGCTCAAGCGCGTGCCCAGCGTCACCTTCCTGTCGGACGTGCTGGAATCGGACGGCGCGCGCCTGCGCGGCCTGGACGCGGCCTACACCCAGATCCTGATCAACGGCGAAAAGGTGCCCGGCGCCGGCGCCGACCGCTCGTTCTTCGTCGACCGCATTCCCGCCGAGATGATCGAGCGCATCGAAGTGGTGCGCTCCGCCTCGGCCAATCGCAGCGGCGACGCCATGGCCGGCGCCCTGAACATCGTGCTGCGCGACGCCTATGCCCTGGACGGCGGCTTCATCCGGGCCGGCGGCATCTACCTCAATGACGGCCGCCTGCGCGAGACGCTGGGCGCGGTGTGGGGCGGCGAGGTCGGCCCCGGCCGCCTGCTGGTCGGCGCCAACATCCAGGGCCGCCGCAACCCCAAGGAAAAGACCAGCTGGCGCTATGATGCGCCCGGCGCGGCTCTGAACAACACCGAACTGCAGTCGGACGTCCGCAACGGCACCGACTATTCGTTCAACGCCAACTACCGCACGCCCCTGGCCGGCGGCGAGCTGGACCTGAGCGGCTTCTATGTCCGCACCGATCGCCTGGCCGACGAGGACTCGCTGGAGTATCGCGGCGGCCGCGAGCAGATCGCCGACCTGCTGACCGTCAATGACAACAACGTCGACATCCAGACCGACAACTGGTCGGTCAACGGCAAGTTCAAGCGCGAGATGCTGGGCGGCGAGACGGCCGTCAAGCTGGGCTATTCGGTGTTCACCGACAGCCAGTATGAGTTCGAGAACGAGATCGAATATCTGCGCGACGCCATCCCGTTCCCGGATGGCGACCGCTTCACCGGCGACAAGGCCAAGACCGAGCTGAAAGACAAGGAATTCACCGCCAAGCTGGAGCACAAGCGCGCTCTGGCCGGCTTCGATGCGGAGTTCGGCGTCCAGTACCAGCAGAAGGACCGCGATACGCTGATCACCGAGATCCCGCGTAACCGCTACAGCCTGCCGTCCGCCACCCCGCCCGCCGACAAGCCCTATGTTCCGGCCCCGGGCGGCGACAGCGCCATCAAGGAAACCCGCCTCGACCCCTATGTCATGCTCTCGGGCAAGGCCGGCGACGTGAAGTGGCAAGCCGGCGTCCGTTACGAAACCACCGACGTCGACATCCAGGACGAAACGGTCGCCCCCGCCCTGCGCTCCACCTCGACCGACTACGCCATCCTGCTGCCCTCGGCCCACCTGAAGTGGAGCCTGACCAGCAAGGACCGCATCAGCGCCTCGGTGGCCCGCACGGTCCGTCGCCCGGGCTTCGACCAGATCTCGCCGGTCACCCTGGAAGAAGAGTTCGGCGACAACGACTATATCGGCAATCCCAACCTGAAGCCGGAAACGGCCTGGGGCCTGGATGTCGGCTATGAGCACCGCCTGGGTTCGCGCGGCGTCGCCGGCGTCAACGTCTTCTATCGCGACGTGACCGACCTGATCGAGCTGACCAGCATCGGCACGGGCTCGGCCGGCGCGCCGGCTCGGCTGCTGCAGACCCAGAACGTCGGCGACGGCACGGTGATGGGGATCGAGTTCGACCTCTCCACCCCGCTGACCGCCTTCGGCCTGGAGAACACCGGGGTGTTCTTCAACTACTCCTGGCTGGACAGCGACATCGACGACACCTTCGGCAGCCGCAAGTTCAACGACCAGTCGGACTATGTGCTGAACGTCGGCTTCATCCAGGACCTGCCCACCTTCGGGGGCGCCTTCGGGGCCACCTATCGCAAGCAGGGCGAGGCCTATGGCCGGATCATCGGCGAAGAGGTCACCACCACCTACGGCGCCGACCTGGAGCTGTTTGTGGAAAAGCGCTTTGGCGACAAGTTCACGGTCCGTCTGACCGGGTCCAACCTGCTGAACGCCAAGAAGGAAGAGGTCTTCAACAAGTTTGGCAGCACCGCTGATCAAGTGTCGCGAGACTTTGACGAATACGAGCTGGAGAGCGAAGAGGCCGGTCCGGTCTTCCAACTGATCGCCCGCATGGCGTTCTAGACGGAAGACTTTCCGGAAACGAAGAAGGGCGGCGTCCGCGAGGACGCCGCCCTTTTTTGTGGTCGGCAGGCTCGGGCCCGCCCGCTCCTGACCGGTCAGCAGCCCCTAGGGGGCAAGTGGCGGCGACCGCAAGAGCGCTTAGGCCGCCCCCCGGCCCCCGTCGTCGTCCGCAGCCATAAAGCCCATCAGCGAGTCGATGCGCGCCAGCAGGGCGACGCGAGCCTCAGCCCCAGGGGCCTCGCTCTTCATGCAGTCGTCCAGCGCCTCGGCGGCCGCGACCAGGCGGGGCTCCTTGACGGCCTCGCCGACCTTGCGCAGCTCCACCGCCTGGGCGGCCAGGGCGCGGCGGGCCTGCATGGGATCGCTGTCCAGCGCCCCGGCGGCCGAGCGGACGATGCGCAGCGCCTGGGACAGTCGCGCGGCGATCGTGCCGGCGGCGTCGGCCTTGCGCTTGCGCGGGCCCTTGTATTCGGCCGAGTTGAAGCGGCGGCGATCGGGGCCGACATAGCCCACACCCTCGATCCAGTCGCGCGGCTTGAGGGTCACTGCCTCGAGGCGGCGCTCCAGATCGCCGATCGTGAACGGCTTGCGCATGAATTCGTGAACCCCGGCGTCGCGGGCCCCGAAGATCGCCTCGGCGGTCGCCTCGGCGGTGCACATGATGACCGGCGCCTCGCGGCAGACCAGTTCGCTGCGACGGATCTTGCGGGTCAGCATCAGTCCGTCGATCCCGGCGCTGGCGTGCTCGACGAAGATCAGCTGCGGATCGACCGTGCGGGCCATCGCATAGCCCTTCTCGGCGGTGACGGCGGGATAGATCTGCACATTGCCCAGCTGCCTCAACTGGTCAGCCAGCAGCCTCGCCGTCGCCGGATTGGGGTCAACGACCAGCACCCGCTGAATCTTGGCGGCGACACGCTGAAGGGTGCGGTTATTGCCGTCAAACACCGGGTACTCGGCTCCTCAAAGGGCGACTATGCCCCAACCTTAACGTCAGTTCGTAAAAATCACCTTGATAAGGCGCACGACGACGTCAGGTCAGTTGGTCAGGGAAACACTGAGTCCGCCCTCGAAGTCCTGGAATATATCGATGGCTTCGTCGACCTGGGCGGTCGGCACGCTCCCGGCCGGAAAGCGATAGCGCCAGTAGCTGGCGATGTGCGAGATCACCCCGACCTTTTCGCCCAGCGACAGGAACAGTTCGGGCGCGCTCAGCAGGAAGGCGCGGAAAGCCTGCGGCCTGCCGTTCTCGATCAGATCCTCGAAGGCGTCGTCATAGACTTTCAGCGTGCGCTGCACGGCCTGACGCTCGAGCATCACGCTGGCCTGCAGGCGCTTGCGGGCCTCATCCAGATAGCGAGCGGTCTCGGGGTCACGCGCCCCGGGGATGACCAACTGGCCGATCTCGGCGCTCACGGTCGCCAACTGGGGCCAAAGCCGGCTCAGCATCCATTTGTAATAGAGGAAGCCCTTCCAGCTGAAGACGCCTTCCTTGAAGCTCTCGCCCTCCAGCACCAGGGTCTCGCGCAGCGGCTCAAGGCGTTCGTCGACATCGGTCGACAGCAGGGCCTCGACCAGCCGCGCCGCATGAGCGCCGGAGAAGCGGCCCGTGTCGCGATACGCCAGATCGATCAGGCGCGAGATCTCCTGGCTGACGAAGCCCTGCATCTGCTCCAGATCGGCCGCCGAGAGGGCGAAATAGCAGGCTGCGACGGTCATGCCGTGGCGGCGCAGATGCTCGCGCAACAAAAAGGGGTCCAGCGACGGCAGCATGTCGATCATGCGCAGGGTGGCGATGTCGCGGACCATGTCGGTGGTGTCGTTGCAGGCTTCCTGCAGCAGATCGACCCAGCCGCGCTGCCCCACGAAGAACGACTGGCCGCCCAGGCCCAGATCGCTGCGGTCGAAGGGGATGATGATCTTGGTCGCCGTCGCCTGGGCTTCGTCGAACAGGAAGATGTCGTCGCTGCGCAGGCGGTGCTTGAGGATCAGGGCGGTGTTGAGGATCCGGTTGCGAAACAGCGGGTGCTCGGCGTAGTCGGCGCGCCCCCCGCTGTCGGCCTGGATGGCCAGCAGGTTCAGCACACGACTGGTCGAGGCCGTCCGCTCCAGCGCCCGCAGGCTGCGGGTCACCCGGTCATTGCTGCGCACCGGCTTGAGTTTTCGACGCACTGACAAGAACAGGACCCTCTGGAGACCCTATTGGCTCTAGAGCTCCGGAGCTAAGGTTTCGCTAATTGAGCGGCTATACTTGGTCAGAAAATTCAGACCGGGGCCAAATGCACCGACCCGGTCTGACCTCCGGACTCAGCCGGGTACCGGCTCATCCGCGCCACGGCCGCCAGCAGACCGGCCGGCTGGATCGGCTTGGGATGGGCGTCGTCAAAGCCTTGAGCCAGCAGGCGCTCGGCCTCTCCGGCCATGGCGTCGGCGGTCAGGGCCAGGATCGGAATGTCGCGCCGGCCGCCCTCGCCGGCCCGAATGCGCCGCACGGCCTCGACCCCATCCATTTCGGGCATGTGGACATCCATCAGCACGACGTCGAAATCCTCGATCCGCAAGCGTTCCAGGGCCTGACGGCCATCACTGGCGGTCTCGATGACAATGCCCACCGCTTCCAGTATGGCCCGGGCCACGGCCTGGTTGACCTGATTGTCGTCGACGACCAGCACCCGGGCCCCTTCAAGGGTGAGCAAGGGTCCGACGGGTTCAAGGGCGGCGGGCGCCTGGGCCGGGGTCAGCGCCAGATGCACCCGAAACGTCGAACCCTGTCCCGGCGCGCTGGTCACGGTGATCTCGCCGCCCATCAACTGGGCGAGGTGTCGGCTGATGGCCAGGCCCAGGCCCGTTCCGCCGAACCGTCGCGCCGTCGAACGATCGCCCTGGCTGAAGGGACTGAACAGACTGACCTGCTGCTCGTCGTTGAGGCCGACGCCCGTATCGGCAACAACCATATCAACGCCCCCGGCCTCGCCCGGGGCGATGCGGATCTCCACGCGTCCCGCCTCGGTGAACTTCAGCGCATTGGAGACCAGGTTCAGCAGGATCTGCCGAACCCGCAACGGATCCCCCAGCAGCCACGTCGGTGTCTCGGGCGCGACGTCAAGCGTCAGGGCCAGGCCCTTGAGCTGGGCGGTCTGGCTCCAGACCAGATGGATCTGACTGGCCAGGCGGCGAATTTCAAACGGCTCGGCCTCCAGTTCCAGTTTGCCCGCCTCGACCTTCGACAGATCCAGAATGTCGTTGAGAATGGTCATCAGACCGTCGCCGGACTGGATGATCATCTCGAGATAGTCGGCCTGCCGGGCATCCAGCCGGGTGGAGCCCAGGGCATGGGCCAGACCCAGCACGCCGTTCATCGGCGTGCGCAGCTCATGGCTCATCATGGCCACAAAGGCTGACTTGGCCCGGCTGGCCTCGGTCGCCTGGGCCTGGGCCTTCTCCAGCGCCACAGCATTGGCGCGCATCCGGCGCGACGTATCCAGAAAATAGGCCAGCAGGGCGACCAGGGTGATGGCCACAACCACCAGATCCCAGGCTCTGAAGCCGCCGGCCAGCAGGGGGGCGACCGTCAAGGCGATAAAGGGCGGCGGAGCCATGGCCAACAGGACCGAACGGCTGATCGCCGAATACTTCAAGGCGTCAAGCATTAGGCCGAACAGGAAGAGAATGGCCGCAAACTTCATGCTTGGCGGACCGTGGGCCCAGCTCAGACCCGCCATGGTCGCCCAGGCTATGCTGTAGGCCGCCGGGATTCCCAGCCGCAACGGCACGACCAGGTGCAGCGGCTGCGCCGTGACATAGCGCTGCAGGATCCGCAGAAGCCCTTCCAGGACGCCGATCACCGCCAGCCAGGCCAGGCAGGCCATGGCGCCGAAGTGAAAAGCCAGCAGGCCGCCGGCCAGGACTGTCGCCGCCAGACGGGCCGAGGCGCTGCGCCGACTCATCTCGAGCGCCGCGCCGTTTAGGCCGTCATTCAGGAACTCACGCAGACCCAAGGTCCATACCCTCGCAACGCCTAGTGGCATCAAGCTAGGTCATAACGGGTTTCAGGAACCTTTAAGCTCAACCTTGGCCGGCGCCCTACCCCTGGAACGGGTCGCGCATCAGGATGGTGTCGTCCCGTTCCGGGCTGGTCGACAGCAGGGCCACCGGAGCGCCGATCAGTTCCTCGACCCGGCGCACATACTTGATGGCGTTGGCGTTGAGGTCCTTGAACGAGCGGGCGCCGACGGTGCTTTCGCTCCAGCCTTCCATCTCTTCATAGATCGGCACGGCGGCGGCCTGATCGCGCATGCCGGCCGGCAGATAGTCGAGCTCGCGGTCGCCGATCTTGTAGCCGACGCAGATCTTCAGGGTCTTGAGGCCGTCCAGCACGTCCAGCTTGGTCAGGGCGATGCCGTCGATGCCGTTGATGGCCACCGACTGGCGGACCAGCACCGCATCGAACCAGCCGCAGCGGCGGGCACGGCCGGTATTGACCCCGACCTCACGGCCCACCGTCGACAGGTGCTTGCCGACTTCGTCGTCCAGCTCGCAGGCGAAAGGCCCCTCGCCGACGCGGGTGGTGTAGGCCTTGACGATGCCCAGTACGTAGCCCGGCCCCTTGGGACCCATGCCCGAACCGGCGGCGGCCTGGCCGGCGACGGTGTTGGACGAGGTCACGAACGGATAGGTGCCGTGGTCGACGTCCAGCAGGGCGCCCTGGGCGCCTTCAAACAGGATGCGCTTGCCGGCCTTGTGGGCCTGGTCCAGCAGGCGCCAGGCCGGCTGGGCATAGGCCAGGATCTGCGGCGCGATCTCCATCAGCTGATCGAACAGCGCCGCGCCGTCGGCCTCGGGCAGGCCAAGGCCCCGGCGCAGGGCGCCATGGTGGCTGAGCAGGCGCTCGATCTTGGGCTTCAGGGCTTCTGGATCGGCCAGGTCGGCGACCCGGATGGCGCGGCGGCCGACCTTGTCCTCATAGGCCGGGCCGATGCCGCGACCGGTGGTGCCGATCTTCTGGCTGGAGGCGGCTTCACGGCCCTGGTCCAGGTCCTTGTGCAGCGGCAGGATCAGGGTGGCGTTGTCGGCCAGCACCAGCAGGTCGGGGCCGATGATCACGCCCTGCTCGGCGATCTTGGCGATCTCCGACAGCAGGTGCCAGGGATCGACGACCACGCCGTTGCCGATCACCGAGAGCTTGCCCTGCACGACGCCAGACGGCAGCAGGGCCAGCTTGTAGACCTTGCCGTCGACCACCAGCGTGTGGCCGGCATTGTGGCCGCCCTGGAAGCGCACGACGATGTCTGCCCGGTTGGACAGCCAGTCGACGATCTTGCCCTTGCCTTCATCGCCCCACTGGGCGCCGACGACGGTCACATTGGCCATGGTAGAGATATGCCTTGTCACCTGCCCGGTGACGTCCAGCGGCCCTTCGACAGGACTCGGCCGCAGACGTTTATTCGATTTTGGGCGGCGACGGAGACGCGGCCGAGCCGGCGCCTCGCGAAGTCAGAAGGCGTAGACCAGCCGAACCCCCACGTCGTCAAGCCCCTGGTTCTTGCCCTGATGGAAGATCTGGCCGTTCGACAGGTGGGTGTAGGACAGCTCGCCCGACCAGCTGTCGTTGAACTTGTAGCCCAGGGCGATCTCGGGCTCGAACAGCACCTTCGAGCCGAAATCGATGCGGGTGTAGTAGAGGTTGGTGCGGCGGGCGCGCTCTTCGGGCGTCAGGTTCGGGGCGTTGGCCGGCGGCAGGCCCGCCTCGCCATCGGTATAGGCCAAGCCAATCCCAGGGCGCAGATAGAAGCCGCCCGGCTGGCCCAGATCCAGCTTCCAGTCAAAGCCTACCGCGACGAAGTTGGAGGTGTTCTCGCTGTTGATCGACACGAAGGTGTGGACCTGCGGCTTGCCCAGCCAGGTCAGGCTTTCGATGCGGTCGGTGCGATAGCCCAGATGGATGTCGACCCCGTCCTCGCGCCCGGCGGCGCCCAGGCCCACGGCCTCACCGATGAAGGTGACATCATGCTTGTAGGCGCCGACAAACACTTCGCCAGCGAGCGCGGGCGCGGCAAAACCCAGCACCGCGACAGCGGCGGCGGCGAACAGTACGGTCTTCATTCTGGACATCCCTGAGCAGCCCAAACCCGGCGCTGGTTATGGCTTGAACGGCGAAGCTCGCAAAGGGTTTCGATGCGCTTCCTTTTCCCGCTCTCCCCGGCGAACGCCGGGGTCCAGATCGAACCCTGAGCGGTTGTCGCACTTGGCTTGATCAGAAGGCGCATCATCCCCAGACACCCCTGATGAATCTGGGCCCCGGCGTTCGCCGGGGAGAGCGGAATTTTGGGGTCGTCTTCAAATTCCGCCGTCCTCGTCCTAAACCTCCACCATGACCATCACACTTTCCGACATCCAGGCCGCCGCCGCCCGCCTGAAAGGCCAGGCCGTCGAGACCCCGCTGATCGAGAGCCCGGCCCTCAATGAGCGCCTGGGCGGCCGGGTGCTGCTCAAGCCCGAGACCCTGCAAAGGGCCGGGGCCTTCAAGTTTCGCGGGGCCTATAACCGCCTCAGCCAGCTGACCGATGACGAGAAAAAGCGCGGCGTCGTGGCCTTTTCGTCAGGCAACCACGCCCAGGGCGTGGCCCTGGCGGCCCAGCTGGTCGGCTGCCCGGCCCTGATCGTCATGCCGTCCGACTCGCCGGCGGTGAAGGTCGCGGGCACGCGCGGCTTCGGCGCCGAGATCCGCTTCTATGACCGTTTCACTGAAGACCGTGTGGCGATCGCCGACGAAATCGCGGCCCAGCGCGGCTGCGTGGTCGTGCCCTCCTATGACGATCCGCACATCATCGCCGGGCAAGGCACGCTGGGCGTCGAGATCGTCGAGCAGGCCACGGCGCGCGGCGCTTCGCTGGACGTGCTGCTGTGCTGCGTCGGCGGCGGCGGTCTGATCGCCGGAACCAGCACCGCCGTCCGCGCCCTGTCGCCCGCCACCGACATCTGGGGCGTCGAGCCGGCCGGCTTCGACGAGACCCGCCGCTCGCTGCTGTCGGGCCAGCGCGAGACCATCGATCCGAACGCCCGCTCGATCTGCGACGCCCTGCTGACCCCAGTCCCCGGCGAACTGACCTTTGCGATCAACCAGCGGACCCTGACCGGCATTGTCGCGGTCACCGACGCCGAGGTCGCCGAGGCCATGCGCTACGCCTTCTCGGTGCTGAAGCTGGTGGTCGAGCCGGGCGGCTGCGTGGCCCTGGCGGCGGCGCTGGCGGGCAAGGTCGAGGTGGCGGGAAAGACCAGCGCGATCGTTCTTTCGGGCGGCAATGTCGATCCGGGCTTGTTTGCGCGGGTGTTGGCGGGCGAGATCTGAAAAGTTGTCATCCCGGCCAAGCGCGAAGCGCGCCGAGCCGGGACCGCCGCAAGCTCTGAGCCTGTTGCGGTCCCGGGTCTTCGCTGCGCTACGCCCGGGATGACAAGCATAAGGTTGGGGACGAGAAACAGATGAACTTTCCACCGCACACCGCCCTCCCCCAGACCCCGCTGCTGGTCGTCGACAAGGCCGCGCTCCTGCGCAACCTCGACCGCATGCAGGCGCTCTGCACCGCAGCCGGCGTGCGGCTGCGGGCCCATGGCAAGACCCACAAGTGCTCGACCCTGGGCCGGCTGATCATCGAGCGCGGCGCGGTGGGCCTGTGCGCCCAGACGGTCGGCGAGGCCGAGGCCTTCGTGGCCGGCGGCATCACCGACGTGCTGGTCACCGCCGCCCCGCCGCCCTGGGCCGCGCCGCGCCTGGCGGCTCTGGCCAAAGGCGGCGCCACGATCGGCGTCACCGCCGATGACGAGGGCCAGATCGACCGATTGTCCGACGCCGCCGTCGCGGCCGGGACGATCCTGAACCTGGTGGTGGACCTCGATCTGGGCACCCACCGCACCGGCGCCTATCCGCACGACGCCCTGACCCTGGCCCGCGCCGCCGACGCCGCGCCGGGCCTGCGCTTTGCCGGTCTTCAGGCCTATCTGGGCCATCTGCAGCACATGGACGACGGCGACCTGCGCCGCTCGGCCGACGAGGCCGCCTTCGCGATGCTGAAGGCCCTGGTCGCCGAGCTGACCGCCGCCGGCCTGCCCCCGCCCGTGGTCACCGGCGGCGGCACAGGCACCCACGCCTTCGACCTGGCCTCGGGCGTGTTCACCGAGCTGCAGGCCGGCTCCTACGCGGTCATGGATGTCGAATATGACGACTGCGGCGCGCCCGGCGGCGGCGACTGGCCATTCGAACCGTCGCTCTACATCGCGTCCAGCGTGGTCTCGACCCGCCACAAGAGCCACGTGGTGGTCGACGCCGGCTTCAAGGCGGTGTCGATGGACGGCCCGCCGGCCCGCGTCATCGCCGGCGCCGCGCCCGGCTCGCTATGGCGACCCATGGGCGACGAGCACGGCCTGATCGCCCATCCCGCGATGATCGACGTGCTGAAGGCCGGCGGCCGCGATCCGCTGGGCTTCGCCGGCGCCGTCAGCGCCGCCGACGCCGATCCGGCCCGCGCTTTCCCGGCCGACGCGCCGAAGGTTGGCGACATCGTCTGGCTGCAGCCGGGCCACTGCGATCCGACCATCAACCTCTATGACGCCCTGCACGTCTGGGACGGCGAGGCGCTGGAGCGGTGGGCGGTGGATGGGCGGCGGGTGAGTTCGATCTAGTGTTCCGCGAGCCCCACAACGGTGTCATCCCGGACGAGCGCGCAGCGCGAAGATCCGGGACCGACGCCTGAACTCAGCGCTTCCGGCGGTCCCGGATCGGCGCCCGGCTTCGCCAGGCTTGTCCGGGATGACAGGCTTTCAGGGCCTGTGCGATGGCCCTGGGGTCGCCGGGGAAAGCGGATTTAGAGGCCGATCCCCGTCCAGGAAACGAACCGGCTTCCCCTCGCCGAAGACCCCGGATACGGTCCGCGCCAACGACAAGATTTGCTCCAAAGAGTGACAACGATGAAACGCCTGCTGCTCGCCACCGCCCTGTTCGCCGCGCCCATGCTGGCGCACGCCTCCGACGCGCCGAAGATCGACCCCGTCAACCTCGCCGCCCACATCAAAACCCTGTCGTCCGACGCCTTCGAGGGCCGCGGCCCCGCCACGGCCGGCGAGACCAAGACCGTCGCCTATATCGTCGAGCAGATGCAGGCCGCAGGCCTGGAGCCCGGCGGTGACCTGAAGGACGGCAAGCGCGCCTGGACCCAGGACGTGCCGCTGGGCATGTTCGAGATCAAGGGCCCGGTCAGCGCCCACATGATGGTCGGCAACAGCCACATCGCCCTGAACCAGGGCGAGCAGATCGCCATCCGCGCGGCCATGACCAATGTCGACAAGGTGTCGATCCAGAACGCCCCGATCGTCTTCGCCGGCTATGGCGTCAAGGCGCCGGAGCGCAACTGGGACGATTTCAAGGGCCTGGACGTCAAGGGCAAGATCGTCGTCGTGCTGATCAATGACCCGGACTTCGAGACCGGGTCCGGCGACTTCGGCGGCAAGGCCATGACCTATTACGGCCGCTGGACCTACAAGTTCGAGGAAGCCGCCCGCCTGGGCGCCGCCGGCCTGCTGATCGTGCATGAGACGGCCCCGGCCTCGTATGGCTGGGCCACGGTCAAGAACTCCAACACCAACACGATGTTCGACATCGTCCGCAAGGAGCCGAGCAAGTCGCATCCGGCCCTGGAAGGCTGGATCCAGCGCGACACCGCCGTCGAGCTGTTCAAGGCCGCGGGCCTGGATTTCGACGCCGCGAAGAAGGCGGCCCAGGGCCGCGACTTCAAGCCGGTGGAACTGAAGGGCGCGACCTTCTCGGCCAATTACGCGGTCGAGCCCAAGGTGATCGTGTCCAAGAACGTGGTCGGCAAGCTGACCGGCGCCAAGCGCCCCGACGAGACCGTGTTCTTCACCGGCCACTGGGACCACCTGGGCGTGGGCCTAGCCGACGCCAAGGGCGACACGATCTATAACGGCGCCGTCGACAACGCGACCGGCATCGCCGCCATGCTGGAAATGGGCCGGGTGTTCGCCAAGGGTCCGCGCCCGGATCGCAGCCTGATCTTCCTGGCCGTGACGGCCGAGGAAAAGGGTCTGCTGGGCTCGGAATACTACGCAGCCAATCCGCTGTATCCGCTGGCCAAGACCGTGGGTGTGCTCAACACCGACGCCCTGGACCCCGCCGGCCCAGCCAGGGACTTCACGATCTCGGGCAGCGCCAAGCTGGGTTTGCTGGATGACCTGATCGCCCACGGCAAGGCTGTGGGACGCACCTATACGCCTGACCCGGCCACGGAAGCCGGCTACTTCTACCGCTCGGACCACTTCCCCTTCGCCAAGCGCGGCGTGCCGGCCATCTCGTTCGGCTCGGGCGAGGATCTGGTCGAGGGCGGCGTGGCGGCCGGCAAGGCGTTTGCCGACGCCTATCGCATCAACGCCTATCACCAGCCCGCCGACGAGTGGAACGACGGCTGGCGTCTGGACGGCATGACCGCCGACATCAGCCTGATCCAGGGCCTGGGCGCGGATCTGGCCAACTCCACCCGCTGGCCCGAGTGGGGTGAGGGTTCGGAGTTCAAGGGCACGCGCGACGCCTCCAAGGCACAGCGCAAGTAGGCGACGCGCGGGGCGGTTTCGGTCTTCGGACCGCCCCCTCTTCCGCTCTCCCCGGCGAACGCCGGGGTCCAGATCGAACCCACGAGCGCCTGTAATTCGGTTCGGACCGCGGGCGCGATCACCCCAATCGCTCAGGCTGAATCTGGGCCCCGGCGTTCGCCGGGGAGAGCGGATTTTTGGGAGCGGGGCGATCCCGGAGAAATGTTCAAACCATCACCATGACAGCCTCGGTCTTCGACCTCTTCAAGCTCGGCGTCGGTCCGTCGAGCAGCCACACCATGGGCCCGATGACGGCGGCGGTGCTGTTCGTCGGCCGCCTGCGCGACAACGGCCAGCTGCCCGGCGTCGCCCGGGTCGAGATCCGGCTCTACGCCTCCCTGGCCCTGACAGGGCGCGGCCACGCCACCGACCGGGCGGTGATGCTGGGCCTGATGGGCTTTGTCCCGGCCGATCTCGATCCCGACGCCGGCGAGGCGGCCCTGCTGGAGACCCGCGCCACCCAGTCGCTGAAGCTGGGCGGCCAGATCGACATCGCCTTCGACGAGGCCCGCGACATCGTCTGGCTGGGCCATGAGCGCCTGCCCCAGCATCCCAACGGCTTGACCTTCGTCGCCCATGACAAGGCCGGCGCCGTGCTGGCCGAACGCACCTGGTTCTCGATCGGCGGCGGCTTCGTGCGCGACGAGTTCGAGATGGGCAGCAATGCGCCGCCCGAGGCCGGCCCTGAAATCCCCCACCCCTTCGAAAGCGGCGCCGACCTGCTGCAACGGGCTGCCGATGCGGGCCTGTCGATCGCCGGGGTCATGGGCGCCAACGAGCTGGCCCGGATGTCGCTGGACGACATGAACGCCGGCATCGACCGCATCTTCGCGGCCATGGAGGCCTGTATCGACCGGGGCATGCGCCAGGACGGCATCCTGCCCGGCGGACTGGATGTCAAACGCCGCGCCCGCCAGATCCACCAGACCATCCAGGGCCGCATGGAGCGCCAGATCAGCGACCCGCTGGCGGCCATGGACTTCGTCAATCTGTGGGCCATGGCGGTCAATGAAGAGAACGCCGCCGGCGGCCGGGTGGTCACCGCCCCGACCAATGGCGCGGCGGGGCTGGTGCCGGCCGTGCTGCGGTTCTTCGTGCGGTTCTACAACGGCACGCCCGAGCAGATCCGGGTGTTCCTGCTGACCGCCGCCGCCATCGGCGCGCTCTACAAGCGCAACGCTTCGATCAGCGGGGCCGAGGTCGGCTGCCAGGGCGAGGTGGGCGTCGCCTGCTCGATGGCCGCAGCCGGGCTCGCCGCGGCCTTGGGCGGCAGCAACGCCCAGATCGAGAACGCCGCCGAGATCGGCATGGAGCACAATCTGGGCCTGACCTGTGATCCCATCGGCGGCCTGGTGCAGATCCCCTGCATCGAGCGCAACGCCATGGGCGCCATCAAGGCCATCGACGCCGCCCGCCTGGCCCTGCTGGGCGACGGCCAGCACAGCGTCTCGCTCGACAAGGTGATCGCCACCATGAAGCGCACCGGCGAAGACATGAACGAGATCTACAAGGAAACCTCGATGGGCGGGCTGGCCGTGGGGCTGTCGGTCAACCGGGTGGAGTGCTGAGGTGAAGCGGCGCGGCGTCTGGATCGCCGTCGTGCTGCTGGCGCTGGCGGCGTTTCCGATCGGGCGCTGCACGCGGGAATGGCTCACGGTCGACGCTTGTTACGACGGTGGGGGCGTCTGGATCGAGCAGATCGGCAAATGTTCCCACGATCAGGCCGAGATCGATCGGTACAAGCCGCGCTGACCCACTCAGTCGCTCCGCGACAGCTCCCCCGGAGGGGGAGCATCTCGACACGTTAGATCCTCCCCCTCCGGGGGAGGTGGCCCAGAGGGCCGGAGGGGATCGTCGCCGAACTATACGGTCACCCTCTAGGTGCGGCCGCCTTCTTAGCGCGTTACCGGTGTGCACACCCGTCACCCGGTCTGGATCACCTCATGAACATCGTCATCTTCGAAGCCGAAGACTGGGAACGCGCCGCCGTCGACGGCCTGAGCCGCGACCACGCCGTGACCTGTGTGGCGGAGGTCGCCGGCCCCGGCTTCGCGCAGGCCGAGGTCGTCTCGACCTTCATCGACTCGCGCCTGGACGCAGCGGCCCTGGCGGCCTTCCCCAAGCTGCGCCTGATCGCCACCCGATCGACCGGCTATGACCATGTCGACCTGGACCATTGCCGCGAGCACGGGATCACGGTCTGCAACGTGCCCGACTATGGCGACCCCACCGTGGGCGAACACGCCTTCGCCCTGCTGCTGGCCCTGGCCCGCAAGCTTCCCCAGGCCGTCGAGCGCACCCGGCGCGGCGACTTCTCGCAGGGCGGGCTGCGGGGCTTTGACCTGGGCGGCAAGACCCTGGGCGTGGTCGGGACGGGCCAGATCGGCCGGCGGGTGATCAAGATCGCCAGGGGCTTCGACATGGATGTCATCGCCTTCGACATGCGGCCCGATCCGGCGGCGGCCAAGGCCCTGGGCTTCACCTATGTCCCGCTCGAGACCCTGATCGCCGCCTGCGATGTGCTGACCCTGCACATCCCCGGCGGCCCGGCCACCGAAGGCCTGATCGGCGCAGCCCAGTTTGCGGCGATGAAGCCCTCGGCCATATTGGTCAACACCGCGCGGGGCGGGGTGGTCGACGCCGAGGCCCTGCTCAACGCCCTCCAGACCGGTCAGATCGCCGGGGCGGCCCTGGACGTGCTGAGCCAGGAGCCCTGGCTGCGCGACGAGGCCCAGATCTTCCGCTCCGCAACCCCGCCCGCCGTCGAGGGCCTGCGCGCCCTGGTCGCCAGCCACGCCCTGCTGAAACTGCCCAATGTCATCGTCACGCCCCACGTGGCCTATGACACCCAGGAGGCGGTGGAACGGATCATGGCCGTGACCGTGGGCAATATCGAAGCCTTCACGTCAGGAACGCCCAGCAACGTGGTTCGCGGCTGACACCCCTTGCCGACCGCCTCGCGCCTCGCTTAGGGTGCGCAGCGGAACAGGAAGGGAACAGACATGTCCACAGGCGTCATCCGGGCCGGCATCGGCGGCTGGACCTTCGAGCCCTGGCGCGGCGTGTTCTATCCCGACACGGTCAAGCAGAAGGACGAGCTGAAATATGCTGCGTCCAACCTGACCAGCATCGAGATCAACGGCACCTACTATTCCACCTTCAAGCCCAACAGCTGGATGAAGTGGCGCGACGAGACGCCCGACGACTTCGTGTTTTCGGTCAAGGCCAGCCGCTACTGCACCAATCGCCGCGTGCTGTCGGAGAACAACGACTCGCTGGAGAAATTCCTGACCCAGGGGCTGGAAGAGCTGGGCCCCAAACTGGGCCCCATCAACTGGCAGTTCATGGCCACCAAGAAATTCGACCCCGTCGACTTCGAGGGCTTCCTCAAGCTGTTGCCCAAGGAGATCGGCGGCCGTCCTGCCCGCCACGCACTGGAAGTGCGCAGCCCCACCTTCCAGACCCAGGCCTTCTATGACCTGGCCGCAAAGTACGGCGCGGCCATCGTCTATGCCGTCGACGACGAGTCGCCCGACTGGCCCCGGATCGACGAGCCGACCGCCGACTTCACCTATGCCCGCCTGATGTGCAGCCGCGAGGACGAGCCCACCGGCATGACGTCCGAGGAACTGGACGGCGTGGTCGCCCAGACGCGCAACTGGGCCAAACGCGGCGACGTGTTCGCCTATTTCATCTCCGGGGCCAAGCTGCGCAATCCGGCGGCGGCGATGGCGCTGATCGAGAAGCTGAAAGGCTGACCCTTCTCCCCTTGCGGGAGAAGGTGTCGGCGCAGCCGACGGATGAGGGGTCGAAAGCCCTGTCGGAAAGGCCCGCGAGCCCCCTCACCCGACCCGCTGCGCGGGCCACCCTCCCCCGCAAGGGGAGAGGCAAACATGGTTAGCCAAACCTTAACCGCCGGGCCCTAGGCTCTGCCAATGCACCGCATCCTCGCCCTGCTGCTTGTGTCTCTCGCCCTGGCCTCGCCGGCCGGCGCCGACCAGAAGCCCGCGCCGAAAAAGGCCCCGCCGCCCGCCGTGGCCGCAGTCCCGCAGACCGCCCTGCAGCCTCTGATCCCGCTGGCGTCCAGCCGCCCGGGCGGCGACCCCGGCCAGTGCCGGGCCGCCTGCGCGCGGAGCTACTATTTCTGCAAGGCCGGCGACGACGACATCTGTCCAAGCCAGTGGGCCCAGTGCAATGCACGCTGCACGGCGACATACAGGCGGTCGGGGACCTAAGCCCCGCCCCCTATTCGTCCAGACAGACCCGGGCGATCTCGGCGCGCAGTTCCGGCATGCCCAGGCCCTTTTCCGACGAGGTAGCCAGAACGCGCGGGAAAGCCGCCGGGCGCTTGGCGATCGCCTTCACGGTCTCGGCGGTGACCTTCTCGACCTCGTGCGGCTTGATCTTGTCGGACTTGGTCAGGATGATCTGATAGGAGACCGCCGCCGTATCCAGGGCGTCGAGGGCTTCCTGGTCGACCTTCTTGAGGCCATGGCGGGCGTCGATCAGCAGATAGACACGGCGCAGGGTGGCCCGGCCGCGCAGATAGGCCCGGCCCAGGTCCTGGAACTTGCTGACCGTGGTCTTCGAGGCGCGCGCGAAGCCATAGCCCGGCAGGTCGACCAGGCGCAGCTTCTCGGCCAGCAGGAAGAAGTTGATCTCCCGCGTGCGGCCCGGCTCGTTGGAGGCGCGAGCCAGGTACTTCTGGCCGACCAGACCGTTGATCAGGCTGGACTTGCCGACATTGGAGCGGCCGGCGAAGCACACTTCCGGCGCGATCGGATGGGGCAGGCCGTCCATGTTGACGGCCCCCATCATGAAGGCCACCGGCTGGGCGAACAGCACGCGCGCCGCCTCGATCTCTTCCTCGGTGAAGACGGGACCGGGAGCGGGCGCGAAGTTGGGTTCGGTCATCAGGTCGCCACGGTGGGTTTGCCCTGGAAGCGGGCGATGATCTGGTCGATCGGGTTCTCGACCTTGTAGCGGCGCATGATGATGTACTGCTGGAAGATGGTCAGGACGTTGGACCAGCACCAGTAGATCACCAGACCCACGGCGAAGCCCGACAGGGTGAAGGTGAAGATCACCGGGAACCACTGGAAGATCTTCTGCTGGATCGGGTCGGCGGCCGGCGGGTTCATGGCCGTGGTCAGCCACATGGTCACGCCATACAGCAGCGGCCAGATGCCCAGGTGGGCGATCATGGCGCCGACCAGCGGCAGGGCGCCCGGATCATAGGGGATCAGGCCAAACAGGTTGAACAGGCTGGTGGGCTCGGGCGCCGAGAGATCGCGGATCCAGCCGAAGAACGGCGCATGCCGCATCTCGATGGTCACCGTCAGCACCTTGTACAGCGAGTAGAACACCGGGATCTGGATCAGCATGGGCAGGCAGCCCATCATCGGATTGATCTTCTCCTTGCCGTACAGCGCCATCATTTCCTGCTGCTGCTTGGTCGGATCGTCCTTGAACTTGGCCTTAAGCTTTTCGACCTCGGGGGCGATCTTCTTCATCTTGGCCATCGACTCGTAGCTCTTGTCCGCCAGCGGATAGAGCACGAGCTTGAGGGCCACGGTCAGCAGCAGGATGGCGACGCCGAAGTTGCCGACCCACTTGTAGAACATCTCCATGATATTGAAGATCGGGCGGGTGAAGAAGCTGAACATGCCCCAGTCGACGGCGTCGTCGAAGCGCGGCACCTCGGCCTTCTTGCCGTCCCAGAACTTCCACCAGGCCGGGGGCTCGCCGCCGAACTCGTACTGACGCAGCAGCGGCACGGTCTTGGCGCCGGCGAACAGGCGGGTGTTCTGGGTCAGGGTCTGGCCGGGGGCCAGGCTCTTGGCGGGGCCCACGAAATTGACGTCATAGATGTCGACGGCGCCGGCCTGGGTAACGCGGTACTGGGCGGTGACGTCCTGCGACTGATCCGGGATCAGGGCGGTCAGCCAGTACTTGTCGGTGATGCCGGCCCAGCCGCCCTTGGACGGGAAGGCTTCGAGCGGCTTGTCCTTCTTCCACTTGCCGTACTTGGATTGCTTCAGCTCGTGGCTCTTGCCGCCCTCGACGCCGAACACGCCGATGGCGCCTTCGTGGACGATCTGATTCTTGCCCAGGTCGGCCGGGATGCCCTGGCGCTGGACCGTGGCGTAGGGGGCCAGGGACAGGGTCTGGGCGCCCTGGTTGCGGACGGTGTCGGCGACGGTGAACATGGCGTCGGCGTCGACCGAGAGGGTGCGGGTGAAGACCAGGCCCTGGCCGTTGTCATAGGTCATGACGACCGGCGAGGTCGGGGTCAGGGTCTGGCCCGGCGCGGTGGTCCACACGGTGCGGCTGTCGGGCAGGCCCGGCAGGTTGGCGCCGGCCCAGCCGAAATCAGCGAACCAGGCGTGCTCAGCGCCCTCGGGGCGGAACAGTTCGACCGGCGGCGAATCCTTCTTGGCCGTCTGGGCGTAGTTCTTCAGCCACAGGTCATCGATGCGGCCGCCCTTCAGCGAGATCGAACCCGACAGGGCCGGCGTATTGACGGCGACGCGCGGGCTCTGGGCCTTGGCGGCGTCACGCGACAGCTTCAGCGGCGCAGGACGACCATCGGGGCCGAGCACCACGCCAGGCTGGGTCGCGGCCATCCGGGCCTCGGCGGCCTTCTTGGCCAGCAACTCGGCGTCGGCCTTCTTCTGCTGCGGACCCAGGATGAAGAACTGGTACCCGATCAGGATCGCGAACGCGCTGACGATGAACATCAACGTGTTTTTGTTGTCGTTCTGCATGGATGACTTAACCGGAAACGGAGGGATCGGGCGCGCCTGGGTTAGCAGGTTGAGCGTCAGAAGACGGGTCTTTAGGAAGATCAGCGGATTGAGCCAGCCTGGCCCGAGCCTCCGCGCGATCATGTTCGGCCGCGAGGCTTATCAGCGCGGTTTTCACATCGTCAAGCAAACGCCCCCATTCGCGGGTGCGGGTGCCGCCGCGCGCGATGAATACATAGTCGTACATGGGGCGGCCATGAAGGGGTAACAACAGCCTTGCGGCCTCGCGCAGGCGGCGCTTGGCGCGATTGCGCTCGACCGAGCCGCCGACCTTCTTGGTGGCGGTGAATCCCACGCGGATCAGGGGATCATCGTCGAGTCGGGCGCGCATCTGCATGAACACCGCGCCGCGCGACAGGGCGGGCGCCTTGGCGGCTTTCAGGAAATCGGGGCGCTTTTTCAGGCGCTCGATCTTCACCGCATCTGCGGGCTGGATCGCGGTCATGAAAAAAGCCGCCCTTTCCGGCGAAAACCTGAGGTCAGGCTCTGGGAAAAGGCGGCTTGTATCATGGTCTGTGCTTCCCGCCGAAGCGGGAGAAAGAACGGGGTGAGCCGTTCTTAGGCCGTCAGGCGCTTACGGCCCTTGGCGCGGCGACGCGCAACGATTTTTTGGCCGTTCTTGGTGGCCATACGTGCGCGGTAGCCGTGACGGCGGGCTCGCACGAGCTTCGACGGCTGGAATGTCCGCTTCACGAGGTGGCTCCGATAATAATGGGACGCAAGGGCCGCAAGGCCTCCGCGAGTGAGGGGCGGTGGATAAGGGAAGGGGCGACGGCTGTCAACCTGAGTCGGCCGCTGAAACTGTCATCCCGGCCAAGCGAAGCGCCGAGCCGGGATGAGAGCTTTCAAGGAACAATCACCGCCTTGCCCACCACCTTGCGCTCGGCCAGCAGATCAAACGCCTCACGCCAGCGCTCAAGCGGCAGCTGGGCATGCACATGCGGCGAGATCACCCCCTCATTGGCCATGCGCCACACCGCCTCGCCGTTCTCTCGGCCCTTCTCGGGGAACTGCCGGCCGTACTCGCCGGCCCGCACGCCCATGACCGAGAAGCCCTTGATCAGCGGCATATTGACCGAGACCGTCGGGATCCGCCCCGAGGTGAAGCCGATCACCAGCAGCCGGCCGTCAAAGGCGATGCAGCGCACGCTCTCGTCGAACACGTCGCCGCCCACGGGGTCATAGATGATGTCGGCCCCGCGCCCGCCGGTGATGGCTTTCACCTGATCGCGAAAGCCGCCGGTGACGTTGACGACAGCGTCAGGCGCATACAGCGCCTGGATGGCCGCCAGCTTGTCGTCAGAGGCCGAGGCCGCGATCACCCGCGCGCCCAGGGCCTTGGCCAGGTCCACCGCCGCCAGACCCACCCCGCCGGCCGCGCCGTGCACCAGCACCCAGTCGCCCGGCTCGATCCGCGCCCGGCGCACCAGGGCGACATAGGCGGTCAGATAGGCCGCGCCATAGGCGGCCGCCTGCGCGAACGACAGCCGCTCGGGCTTGGGCTTCAGGGCCTCGGCCGAGACCACCGCATATTGCGCGAAGGCCCCCAGCCGCGCGCCGCCGACCACCGCGTCACCGACGGAGAAGCCCGAGACCCCCTGCCCCAGCGCCGCGACCTCGCCGGCCAGGTCCAGGCCCGGGGTGAAGGGCGTGGGCGGCTTGAACTGGTATTCACCGCGGGTCATCAGCAGGTCGGGGAAGTTGACGCTGGCGGCCTTGACCTCGACCAGCACCTCGCCGGGACCGGGCGTCGGCGTGGCGACCTCGCGGACCGCGCAGCCGGCGTAGTCGGGGGCCAGGCTCTCGACGACCAGGGCGCGCATGGTGGAGCTCATCGGCACTCTCTTACCCCGCTCTTCCCGGCGAAGGCCGGGATCCAGATCGAACCCAGAGCGGTCGGCGCGCCTATCTCAGTCCGAAGGCGCGTCATCCCCAGCTTCTCTGGGTGAATCTGGGCCCCGGCTTTCGCCGGGGAGAGCGGATGTTTGTGGGGGTTTAGTGTGGAATTATCCGGACTATCCGGTCTCCGCCCGTCCTACTTATCGGGCCCCGCCACGAGCGCCTCGCGCACCAGCCGCGCCACCTCGCGGCAGGCCGCGTCGGCCGCCGGCACCGCCCCGGTAAAGGCCGTAAAGCCATGGGCCAGGCTGTCATAGCAGCGATAGGTCACCGGCACCCCAGCGGCCTGCAGGCGCTTGGCATAGGCCTCGCCCTGGTCGACCAGGGGGTCGAAGCCGGCGGTGATCACCACGGCCGGCGCCAGGCCCGCGAGATCGGCCGCCTTGTTGGGCGACAGGCGTGGGTCGGCCGGATCGGCGTCGGGGCCCATATAGTGACCCATGAACCAGTCCATGATCGGCCGGCTTAGCGGATAGGCGTCGGCATAGGTGGTCATCGAGGCCGTCTCGCTGGCCACGTCGACGGCGGGATAGATCAGCAGCTGCAGGGCCGGCTGGGCCTCGCCCGTGCGCTGCATCTCCTGGGCGATGATGGCGGCGAAGTTGCCGCCCATCGAATCGCCGCCGATGGCCGCCGTGCCCGGCCGCGCGCCGAAACGGGCGGCGTTGTCGCGGCCCCAGCGATAGGCGGCCAGCACGTCGTCCAGACCGGCCGGGAAGCGGTGATCGGGCGCCAGGCGATAGTCGACCGACAGCACCGCCGTCCGGGCGAGCTTGGCCAGGATACCGCAGAAGGCGTGGCAGGTTTCCAGATCGCCGATCACCCCGCCGCCGAAATGGGCGAAGACGATCAGGGGGGCGTCGGCGTCCTGCTCGGCCGGGCGATAGGCGCGCAGCGGAAGCTGCCCACCCGGCCCTTCAATCGACAGGCTTTCCGTCCGCACGCCGGGCTCCGGCGGCCCCGACACTGCGCCCAGGCCCTTGGCGCTGGCCTCGCGCGCCACGTCGGGCGGCAGGGTCGTCATCGACGGCATCTTCTGGGCGGTGTGGGCGAAGAACTGGAAGCGCGGGTCCAGGGTGCGGCCGCCGCGATAGACCACCCCGCCCCCGGACATGGCCCGCAGAATCGGGCTGGGCAGGGACAGGATGGTCTTCAGAATGAACTTCTGGACGGCGGCGTCAGCCATGCGAGCTCCGGGTAAGGGACTAGAGTTTGGGAAGGGCGGGAAGGCCGCCGAGGATCAGTTTGACGGCAAAGTCAGCGGCGCCGGCCGTATCGACCGGACGGCGCTCCAGCATCTTGTCGCTGACTTCGCGCGCCACGGCGATGCAGGCGGCGGTCAGATAGTCCAGGTCGACAGCCGGCGCGTGCTCAAGCTCCAGAACCTTGGCGAAGCCTTCGCGCACCTGGTCGAACACCGCCACGATCTCGGGCGTGGCCCGAGCTTGGGGGATCGGTTCGCCTGCGGGCCGATTCAGGCGCCAGGTCTCCTGCTCGGTGGCGACGAAGACGAAATACGCGGTGATCGCACCGCGCAGGAACGACTCGAAGTCGACGGCCTTCTCGACCTCGACCCGCAGCAGCGGCCGGAAGCGGCGCGCGCCGTCGTCGGCCAGGGCGTCGAACACTTCCTCTTTGGACTTGTAGTAGTTGTAGAAGGTGCCCGAGGCCAAACCCGTGCGGCGGATGATGTCGCGCACCGTGGCGGCGTCATAACCCAGCTCGCCGAACACTTCCCGCGCCGCATCGAGTATGGCCTGACGATTGGCGACCTTGGTGCGTTCGCGCTTGCCGGGCCGATCGTCCACAACCGGGGCCTTGGGGAAATAGGCGATATTCGACATCAAACGCGACTCAGGAACGAGGCGATCGTGACGCCCCGTCATGATTTGAGCCTCATTCCGCCGCATGGGGCAAGACTTTCGCCGCGCGCGGACGATCGGCATGCTGTTCCTTCCCTGGCGTCGTCACGTCATGCCCAGACTGATCACCGTTCAGGGATGATGCGCCTGGCGGGCCGGAGGTCAATGCTGACGCTGGGGGAGCCAACACACCCCGCTCTCCCCGGCGAAGGCCGGGGCCCAGATTCAGCCTGAGCGTCTGGGGATGACGCGCCTTCTGCCTCAGCCAAGCCCGTCCATCTCCAGGGGTTCGATCTGGGCCCCGGCCTTCGCCGGGGAGAGCGGAGTCTAGAAGGGCTTCGTCGGCTGCTCCAGCTCATAGACCGCGTCGGTGACGCTCTCGATCTTCTTGGCGAACAGCGCCTGGGCGTCGTGGAGACCCTGATTGTAATAGTAGGGCCCCAGCCGCTCGGTGATGAAGTCGAGCAGGAACTGGGCGTCGAAGCCTTTGACCTCCAGATCCAGCTCGTCCCTCAGATATCGCGACAGGCCGTCGGTCAGCTTGGCGCGGGTGTCCTTGTCGAGGTCGATCTTGGGCATTTTTCGGGGTTCCAGCTCTACTTCCCCTATCCCTTACCTTGTCATCCCGGCCGCAGCGAAGCGGAGAGCCGGGACCCAGGGGCAACCGCACTGCGCCGGCCCCTGGGTCCCGGGTCGGCTACGCCGCCCGGGATGACAGGTTTGGTCAGGCGACGACGGCCTGAACGGAAGCCGTCTCAGCCCGCGCCGCCACCGGCAGCCGGTTGCCCGCCGCCCGCGCCCGCTTCTCGCCCTTTGCGATCTCCTTCTTCAGGTCCGCGCAATAGACGTTGAAATCCACCTGAATCGTGTGTCGCGCCGAGGCGTAGAACTGGCCCAGATGCCGCTCTTCATCCCTGGCGGTGATCCTGACCATCTCGTCGGCCGACGGCGGCGCATAGGTCCCCGCCAGATAGCCCGCCGCCAGCTTGGCCTGCTGCTCGGCGAAGTTCACCAGGGTGGGCAGGGGCTGGGCCAGACCCATGAAGAACAGGTTGGGGACATCCGGCTTCATCATCCGCTTGAACAGCGGAAAGCGGTGATCCGGGCCCGGGACCAGGTCCGGATCGTCGAAGAACGGGAAGCTGATCTTGTAGCCGGTGGCGAAGACGATGGCGTCGACCTGTTCCACGCTGCCGTCGGCGAACCGCACATTGGGCCCCTCCAGCGCCGCGATGGCCGGCTTGAACTTGATGTCGCCGCAGCCGGCCCGGGTCAGGAACTCGCCCGAGACCGAGGGGTGGGCCTCCAGCGGCTCGTGATCGGGCTTGGGCAGGCCGTAGTCTTCCATTCGGCCGATGGACTTTTTCAGCACTTTGCGGGTCAGGGCCAGGCCCAACTTGCGCGGCATCCAGGCCGGCAGGGCGGACTTGTCGGCCGGCTTGCCGTTCAGATATTTCGGAAACACCCAGACCCCGCGCCGGGCCGAGACCCAAAGGTTTTTGGCGATCGGGCGTTGGGCCAGCTCGCTGGCGATATCCATGGCCGAATTGCCCATGCCCACCACCACGACGTTCTTGCCGCGCATGTCGACGGGGTCGAACGGGTCGCTATAGGCGTGGGCGTGGAAGGCGGGGCCGTCGAACTCGCCCGGATAGTCAGGGATGCGCGGGTCCCAGTGGTGGCCGTTGCAGACGAACAGCACGTCGTAGAGTCGCGTCTCGCCGCTTGCCAGCGTCACCGCCCACAGGCCGTCGTCGGTGCGGCGGGCGGTCTCCACCTTCGTGTTGAAGGTGATGGTCTCGCGCAGGCCGAAATGGGCGACATAGTCCTTGAAGTACTGCAGCAGCTGGGCGTGATGCGGAAAGTCGGGCCATTCTGCCGGGACCGGGAAATCCTCGAAGGCCAGGCGCCACTTGGAAGTGTCGATGTGCAGGCTCTCGTAGCAGGCCGACAGTCCGTTGGGGTTCTTGAAGTACCAGTTGCCGCCGATGTCATCGGACATCTCGAAGCAGTCATAGGGAACGCCCACGTCCTTGAGCCGCTTGGCCGTGGTGAAGCCGCTACAGCCCGCGCCGATGATGCACGCCTTGGGAAGCTTGCCCGTCATGTCCCGCCCCTGACTTATCGTTGTTCAGTAAAGCGTATCAGCGTTATTCCGGCCGTCAAACGGCTCCCCTGCGTCAAGGACGCTCCACAGCCGCGTGCGGTGGGATTAATCCTCCGCTAGGGTCTGGCGTTCGACACCCACGATCCCATTTGCCCCGACTCGATGCGCATACGAAGGCCAAGACCATGCACCGCCACGAACTGAAGACCTGGCCGCAGTATTTCGCCGCTGTCCGCTCGGGCAAGAAGCGCTTCGAGATCCGCCGCAATGACCGCGACTTCTCGGTCGGCGACATCCTGGTGCTGCGCGAATTCGATCCGGAAAGTGAAGTTTATACAGGCCAGACCGAAGAGCGTCAGATTACATTTGTACTTTCGGAAGAGGACTACGGCGTCATCCACGGCTTCGTGGCCCTGGGCTTTGGCGAGGTCATGCCCCATGCCGACGCCTCGCCCGAGGGCCGGCTGACCGCCGACCAGCTGGCGACCTGGCACGAGACCCAGGCCTCGAACGCCACCCTGCGCGCTCAGGACGCCCGCCGGGTCTCGGCCAGCTACGCCGCCCCCACCACCGGCCGGGCGGCCATGAGCGTCGCGGCTGACCGCCACGCGGGCGTCGCCGCCGCCGCCGAGGCCGAGGCTGGCTTCCACGCCGCCGCCGCCCTGATCGTGCGCAAGGCCTAGGGCCACGAAAAAGCCGCCGCCCGCATGAGCGGACGGCGGCTTTTCGAAACCAGAAGGCTGGAAGCGCTTAGGCCGCTTCGCGGATGACCGCCGGGAACACGTCGTTCATGCGCAGATAGGTGATCAGGCGGTTTTCCATCGAGATGATCGCCTGGATGAAGCGCAGTTCCTCGACGCCCAGGTCCGGAGCCGGCTGCAGGTGGTCGCGCGACACGGTGAAGGTCTCGCTGACCGCGTCCACCAGGATGCCGGCCAGGCGGTCCTGGCACTCGACGACCACGATCACGTGGCGGGTCTCGGGAACGGTGAAGCCCAGGCCCAGGCGGTTGCGCAGGTCGATGACCGGCATGATCGCGCCGCGCAGGTTGATGACGCCGCGCAGATAGGACGGGGCGTGCGGGATCGGCGTCGCCGGAGTCCAGCCGCGGATTTCGCGGACGGTCTTCACGTCGATGCAGAACTCCTGCTCACCGATGCAGAAGGAGATCAGTTCCAGGGCCGGCTCGGCGGATTGGTCGGTCATATCGATTTCCCCGGGATCGTCAGATCAGGCGTGCCTCCGGTTCGCGTATTCGGCGCGCTCCAGACCACGGTGCTACTTGACCCGATCCGCCCTTTAACAACGGTTAACGGTGACGCCAATCCAGCGCGCTGGATTGTCGCAATCGTCCAATCCGGCATGCCGCGCCCTGCATCAGGGCTCTGACAGGCCCTCATCGCCGTCGTCCGACAGGTTGAACTCGTACCAGACGCCGTTGAGCACGCCGAAGGCGACGGCCAGGCCCAGGCCCAGGATCCACGCGAAATACCACATCGTCTCGTCTCCCTAATACAGGTCGGGGTTGGTAGTCAGGGCGCCCGTCGTGCTGCGTCCCCACAGAACCTTGTAGACCCAGGCGGTGTAGAGCAGGACCAGCGGCAGGAAGATCACCGTGACGATCAGCATGATGAACAGCGTCAGATGGCTGGACGAGGCGTTCCACGCCGTCAGGCTGGAGCGCGGGTCGACGCTGCTGGGCAGGATGAACGGGAACATCGACAGGCCGACGGTCGAAATGATCCCCAGGGTCGCGAGCGTCGATCCGGAGAACGACAGCGCCGCCTTGTCTGATCTCAGGCCCAGGAGGGCCAGCGCGGCGCCGGCAAAGCCCAGCACCGGCGCCAGGACCATCCATCCATGGCGGGCATAGTTGTCCAGCCAGGCCCCGGGGGCTGCCACCACGACGGTGCGCAGCGGGTTGGACGGGCCGGCCGCGTCGGTCAGGCCCTCGAGCCGGAAGCCCATGCCCCCGAAAGCGACATAGAAGCCGCCCGCGGCGAACAGCACGATGCTGGCCAGGCCGGCGATCTCGCCAAAGCGGCGAGCGCGTTCGGTGACCGGCCCCACCTCGGCCTTGACGGTCAGCCAGGCCGCGCCGTGCAGCACCAGCATCGAGACCGACAGCAGCCCGCACAGCAGGGCGAAGGGCGAGAACAGGCCCAGGAGCGAGCCGAGATATGAGATGCGCAGATCGCTGTCGAAGCGGAAGGGCGCGCCCTGCAGGACGTTGCCGACCGCCACGCCGAACACCAGCACCGGCACGAAGCCGCCGGTGAACAGCGCCCAGTCCCAGAACGACCGCCAGCGTGGGTCGTGCCGCTTGGAGCGATACTTGAAGCCGACCGGCCGCAGGATCATCGCCGCCAGCACCAGGAACATGGCGAGGTAGAAGCCCGAGAAACTGACCGCATAGACGAGCGGCCAGGCCGCGAAGATCGCGCCGCCACCCAGGATGAACCACACCTGATTGCCTTCCCAGGTGGCCCCGACGGTGTTGATCACCATGCGGCGCTCCTGGTCGGTCTTCGCGACGAAGGGCAAGAGCGCGCCGACCCCCATGTCAAAGCCGTCGGTGAGGGCGAAGCCGATAAGCAGGACGCCCATCAGCGCCCACCAGATGACCCGCAGGGTCGCGTAGTCGATTGGAAGTTCCATGACGGTCATTCCTCAGGCGACGGCCGGTTCGCCGGCGGAGGAAGCGGCGAACGCCTCCTGCTCGGCGAAGGGGCCCTTCTTGATGTGACGCAGGATCAGCCCGACCTCGACCACCGCCAGGGCGCCGTACAGCAGGGTGAAGGCGATGATGGTGGTCCACAGCTGGGCGACGCTCAGGCTGGAGGCGCCCAGGAAGGTGGGCAACACGCCCTCCACCGCCCAGGGCTGGCGACCGACTTCGGCCAGGATCCAGCCCAGCTCGGTGGCGATCCAGGGCAGCGGGATGGCGCAGACGGCCAGGACCAGGAACCATTTGCTCTGGTGCTTGCGCAGGGTGACCAGCACGAAGGCGGTGGCGAACAGGGCGATCATCAGCAGGCCCGTGCCCGCCATGATCCGGAACGCCCAGAACATCACCGGCACATTGGGCACGGTGTCCCACGAGGCCTTCCTGATGGTCGCGGCGTCGGCCATGCGCGGATCGGAGACATAGCGCTTGAGCAGCAGGCCATAACCCAGGTCGCGGCGATGCAGCTCAAAGGTGGCGCGGGCGGCCATGTCCTTGGGATTGACCTTCAGCGCTTCGACCGCGCCATAGGCGACGACACCGGACTCGATACGGTCCTCGGCGGTGGCGACCAGCTCGAAGATGCCCGCCACCGGCGTGTCGATGCTGCGCGTGGCGATCAGGCCCAGCACATAGGGAATCTTGACCTCGTAGTGGGTCTGGCGGTCCTTGAGGCTGGGAATGCCAAAGGCGGTCAGGCCGGCCGGGGCAGGTTCGGTCTCCCACATGGCCTCCAGCGCGGCCAGCTTCATTTTCTGGTTGTCGGTCAGGGCGTAGCCGCTCTCGTCGCCCAGCACGACGACCGACAGGGACGAGGCCAGGCCGAAGGCGGCGGCGACCGTCATCGAGCGCTTGGCGACGCCGATGTGCTTGCCCTTCAGCAGGTACCAGGCCGAGACCCCCAGCACGAAGACGGCGGCGATGGTGTAGCCCGCGCTGACGGTATGGACGAACTTGGCCTGGGCCACCGGGTTGAACAGCACCGCGCGGAAGTCGGTGACCTCCATGCGCATGGTGTCGGAATTGAACGCCGCGCCCACGGGATTTTGCATCCAGCCGTTGGCGACCAGTATCCAGAGGGCCGAGAAGTTGGTGCCGATGGCGACCATGAAGGTCACGAACAGATGGCCCACGCGGGACAGCTTGTCCCAGCCGAAGAACATCAGGCCGACGAAGGTGGCTTCCAGGAAGAAGGCCATCAGGCCCTCGATCGCCAGCGGCGCACCGAAGATATCGCCGACATAATGTGAGTAGTAGGACCAGTTCATGCCGAACTGGAATTCCATGGTCAGGCCCGTAGCCACGCCCAGGACGAAGTTGATACCGAACAACCCGGCCCAGAACCGCGTGACGGTTCGCCAGATTGGACGCTTGGTCATCACGTAGATGCTCTCCATGATGACGAGCATGAACGAGAGCCCCAAGGTCAGAGGCACGAACAGGAAGTGGTACAGCGCGGTCAGCGCGAACTGCAGCCTCGAGAGATCGACGACGGCGGGGTCCATACACAGCTCCGAAACGGACGGCGAATGATCGCGCCGACCGAGAGCACTGCCCTAGGCCGGTCCGGCCGCGCAGACCTTGATCCAGATCAAGGCCGGCGGTCGCCGGCAAACTACACTGAACCCATGCAAGCTCGTCCAGCGCTTATCGCTGGCCCCTCCCAGGTCGCGACAAGATTGAAGGACCTCGCAAGGGCCGGCGCAGCCCCCCTGCGCCGCGCGCGCGCTCTGGTCCTGCTGGATGGGGCGGCGGCGACCGCCTTCGCTGCGGCACTGGCCTGCGCCGTCGATGCCCTGGCCACCGGGCGCGACTTCCAGGGATGGCTGGCCCTGCTGGCCGTCGCCATGATCGCACGCGGTGTCATGGCCAAGCTGGCCGGTGAAGCCGGCGCCAGGGCCGCCGCCCTGGTCAAGACCGCCGCCCGCAGCGATGCCGCCACCGCCCTGATGGCCCGCAAGCCTGGCGGCGCGATGTCGAGCGGGGATGCGACCACCGCCCTGGTCGAAGGGGTCGAGGCGCTGGACGGCCATGTCTCACGTTTCCTCCCGGCCCGGTTCGCGGCGGCCGCCACGCCGCTGGCCCTGATCGCCGTCGCCGCCATCGCCAGCCCGATCGCCGCCGGCATTCTGCTGGGGGCCCTGGTTCCCTTCATCATCGCCATGGCCCTGGCGGGCACGGCGGCCGCCGCCGAATCCCGCGCCCAGTTCGTGGCGCTGGAGCGTCTGTCGGGCCTGTTCCTCGACCGGGTGCGCGCCCTGCCCGTGGTGCTGGCCTTCCAGGCGGAGAGCCGGATCACGCGCGACCTGGCCCGCTCCGCCGACGAGCTGGCGACCCGCACCATCCGCGTCCTGCGGGTAGCCTTCTTCTCGTCGGGCGCACTGGAATTCTTCGCCGCCCTGTCTGTGGCGCTGGTGGCGGTCTATTGCGGCTTCAACCTGCTGCGCCTCCTGCCCTTCCCGGTTCCGGAGCAGCTGGACCTCAAGCGCGCCTTCTTCGTGCTGGCCCTGGCGCCGGAGGTCTATCTGCCCATGCGCCGCCTGGCCGCCGCCTATCACGACCGTCAGGCCGCTGAGGCCGCGACCGCCAGCCTGATCGCCCTGCCCTGTCCGCAGCCTCGCCCGGCCGCGCCGATCCTGACCGCGCCGCCCGTGATCCGGTTCAGCGGTGTGAGCGTCCACTATCCCGAAGCTGACGCGCCGGCGTTGCGAGACTTCAACCTGGAGGTCCCGGCAGGCAGGATCGTCGCCCTGCTGGGTCCCAGCGGCTCGGGCAAGACCTCGCTGCTGAACCTGCTGCTCGACCTGGCGCCGTTAAGCGCCGGCGCGGTGCTGATCGACGGCCGCCCCCTGGCCGAGCTCGGCGCGCTGTCGGGCCAGATCGCCTGGGCCGGTCAGCATCCGCTGATCACGCCGGGCTCCATAGCCGATAACATCGCCCTGGCCCACCGCGACGCGACCCGCCAGCAGATCGAAGCCGCCGCCCAGCGCGTCGGCCTGGCCGGCGCCCTGGCCATGCGGGCCGGCGGCCTGGACGCCTGGCTGGATGAACGCGGCGGCGGACTGTCGGGCGGCGAGCGCCGGCGGCTGTCCCTGGCCCGCGCCATCCTCAAGCCCGCGCCGATCCTGCTGATGGACGAGCCCACCGCCAATCTCGACGCCGCCGCCGAGGCCGACCTGCTGGCCGACCTCCGCGAGGCCGCCGTGGGTCGCACCACCCTGATCGCCACGCACTCGCAGGCCGTCGCCGACCTGGCCGACCATGTGGTGAGACTGACATGAGCGCCTCGCCGCTTCAGGCCCTGATCCGCGCCCAGCGCCGCCGGCACGCCGAAGGCCTGATGCTGGCCGCCGCCTGCGCCGCCGTGGTTGGGGGTTCCTCCACCCTGCTGCTGGGACTGTCGGGCTGGTTCATCACCGCCTCCGCCCTGGCGGGACTGGCGGGCCTGGCCAGCGCCCAGGCCTTCAATGTGCTGCTGCCCAGCGCCGCCATCCGACTGCTGGCCATCCTGCGCACCGGCGCGCGCTATGGCGAACGCCTCAGCGCCCACGCGGCCGCCCTTCGATCACTCGCCGCGATCCGGCCCGTGCTGTTTTCCGCGCTCGCCGCCGCCCCGCCCGCCGCCGCCCTGGCCCTTTCCGGCGGCGAGGCTTCGGCCCGGCTGGTGCAGGATGTCGACGCGGTCGAGACAAGGTTCGTGCGGCTGTCGGCCCCTTGGGGCGCAGGCGCCGCCGTCGCCGCGGGGGTGGCGCTGGGCGCACTGTCGGGCTGGACGACGGCCCTTGCGATCCTGCTGTCAGCCGCCGCCGCGATCCTGTTGGCCCGCGCCCTGGCCCGCTGCTTCTCCGCCCCCGCCGGTCGGGACATCCAGACCCGCATGGGCGCGCTGAAGGACGTCGCCGCCAGTCTGTCCGCCGCCGCGCCCGAACTTCGCGCCTATGGCCTGGAAACCTGGGCCGGCGAGATTCTGGCGACGCAGGGTGAGGCCGTGGACCATGCCCGACTGCGCGCCGCCCGGGCCCGGGGCTGGATCGCCTTCTCGCAGGCCGCGATCCTGGGTCTGGCGGTCGTCATCGCCGTGGTCCTGGCCGTCCCGGCCGGCCCTGCGCTGGCGGCGCTGGCGGGTCTGGCGGCCGCCATGGCCATAGAGGGCGTCGCCGGCCTGGCCGCCGCCTTCGACCAGGATGGCGCCGCCAATCAGGCGGCCGACCGGCTGGACGCCGTGCTGCAATACGCGCCGATGGCGGCGGCCGCGCCCAGCCTGTCGACGCCCGGCCTGCGACTGCTGGACCAGGACTTCGCACCGGGAGACCGCATCGCGATCACCGGGCCGTCGGGCGCCGGCAAGACGACCCTGCTTGAACGCCTGGTGGCCCTGCGCCCCTGCGCGCCCGGAACCATCAGGCTGGGCGGCGCGGATCTGGCCGATCTCGCCCCTTCGGCAGTCCGCGCGGCCTTCGCCCTGGCGCCTCAGGACGCGGCCCTGATCGCCGGCACGGTGGCCGACAACCTGCGACTGGCCGCGCCGGACGTGTCTAACGATGAGATGTGGGAAGCCCTGCGCGACGCCGCCCTGGACGAGCGCATCCGCTCGGCGCCGGCCGGGCTGAACGCCTGGCTGGGCGACAATGGCGAACGCCTCTCGGGCGGCGAACGGCGGCGACTGTCCCTGGCCCGCGCCCTCCTGCGACCCGCGCCGTGGCTGTTACTGGACGAGCCGACCGAGGGGCTGGACGCCGCCACAGAGGCCGTGGTGCTGGACCGGCTGGCCGCGCGGCTGGACCGCACAGGCCAGGGCGTGGTGCTGGTCAGCCACCGGCCCGCGCCGCTGGCGATCTGTGGGCGGACGCTGAACCTGTCAGCCCCTCAGTCCTAGTCCCGATTGGCGTGGATATAGACGCCAAGCAAAACCACGGCGAAGGTCGTGAACGCGACGACGACCAGTGAAAGATATGCGATTTGTCCGTCAGACATGAAGGCTCTCCCTGTCCTGAAATCGCCAACGTCGCCGGAGCGCGGGCCGCACGCCTTGACCTCGATCAAAGGCCCGGAGCGGCCGGCTGGCGAAGACGCCTCGCGAAGATCCGCCCCTCGGCTATAAGGACCAAAGGCGCTTCCCGCGCGACAGAGACACGACATGAAGGCGGTCCGGCCGACCCCCTATCCCCTGTTCAGCGACCCGCGCCCCGGCCCCTATATCGTGGCCGCCGTGGCGATTGCGGCGACCCTCGTGCTGCGGCTGTCGCTGGGCGAGGCGTTCACGGCGGCCTCGTCCTTCCTGCTGTTCATTCCCGCCGTCCTGGTCAGCGCGGCCCTGGGCGGACTGATCTGCGGCCTGTTCGCCACGGTCTGCGCCAGCGTGGCGGTCGGGCTGGTGACCCAGGACGACGCACCGACCCTGGTCGGGGCGCTGAGCAGCGTGATCTTCCTGATTGTCGGCATGGGCATGGCCATCGGCGGCGGCTGGTTCCACGCGGCGCGGCGGCGGGCGGCGGCGACCAACGCCCACCTGCAGTCGATCCTCGACACCGTGCCCGACGCCGTGGTGGTGATCGACCGTGAGGGGATGATGACCTCGTTCAGCCCCGCCGCCGAGCGCCTGTTCGGCTGGACGGCCGCCGAGGCCATCGGCCAGAACGTCAACCTGCTGATGCCGGGCCCCCACCGTCAGGCCCACAATGGCTTTCTGCACCGCTACACCCAGACCGGCGAGAAGCGGATCATCGGCGTGGGTCGCGTGGTGGTGGGCGAGCGCAGGGATGGCTCGACCTTTCCGATGGAGTTGGCGGTCGGCGAGACCAAGGGTCCCCGCCCCTCGTTCACGGGCTTCATCCGCGACCTGACCGATCGCCAGCAGACCGAGACCCGCCTGCAGGAGCTGCAGAATGAGCTGGTCCACGTCTCGCGCCTGACGGCGGTGGGCGAAATGGCCTCGGCCCTGGCCCACGAGCTGAACCAGCCGCTATCGGCCATCGCCAACCTGCTGACCGGTTCGCGCCGGCTGATGGATCGCGGCCGCCCCGCCGATCAGGCCAAGGTGCGCGACGCCATCGACCGCGCCGCCGCCCAGGCCCTGCGCGCCGGCGATGTGATCCACAAGATGCGCGACTTCGTGCGGCGCGGCGCCAGCGAGCGCGAGGTCGAGAGCCTGTCCAAGCTGGTCGAGGAGGCCAGCGCCCTGGCCCTGATCGGCGAAAAGGAACGTCAGGTCGATGTGCGCCTTTCGCTGGACGCCCAGGCCGATCAGGTGTTCGCCGACCGGGTGCAGATCCAGCAGGTGCTGCTGAACCTGATCCGCAACGGCATCGACGCTATGGAAAGCCTGCCGCGCCGCGAACTGGTCATCGCCAGCGACCTGACCGAGGAGGGCTGGGCCCGGGTCAGCGTCGCCGACAGCGGCGTCGGAATCACCGACGCGGTGCGCGAAAAGCTTTTCCAGCCTTTCATGACCACCAAGCCCCAGGGTATGGGCGTTGGGCTTTCCATCTCGCGCTCGATCATTGAGGCGCACGGCGGGCGGATCTGGGCCGAGCCCAATCCGGGCGGCGGAACCATCTTCCGCTTCACCCTGCCACCGGCCGACCAGGAGGACGACATCCATGACTGACGCCCCCCATGATTGAAGCCACTGTCTACGTGGTCGATGACGATGAAAGCGCCCGGGAGTCCCTGGCCTTCCTGCTGGAGTCCGCCGACTTCCAGGTGGTCGCCTATGCCAGCGCGCCGGCCTTCCTGGACGCCCTGCCCACCGCCCGGCCCGGCTGCGTGATCACCGACGTGCGCATGCCCGAAATGAGCGGTCAGGAGTTGGTCGCCCGGCTGGCGGCGCTGAATGCGCGCATGCCGGTGATCATGATCACCGGCCACGGCGACATCCCCATGGCGGTCGAGGCCATGCGGTCGGGCGTGGTCGACTTCATCGAAAAGCCGTTCTCCGAAAGCCGCATCCTGGACGCCCTGAAGCGGGCCATGAACGCCCTGGAATCGCCGTCCATGTCGGACGACCAGGCCGAGATCCTGCATCGGCTGGAAACCCTGTCGGAGCGCGAACGTCAGGTGCTGGACGGCGTCGTCGCCGGCCATCCCAACAAGGTCATCGCCCGTGAGCTGGGGATCAGTCCCCGCACCGTCGAGATCTATCGCGCCAAGCTGATGACCAAGATGCACGCCGACAACCTGGCCGCCCTGGTGCGGATGACACTGGCGGTTCGGGGTTAGTCTACCGCGAGCGCCGCCGCGATCTGCTGGCTGAGCGCGTCGGTCATCAGCGGCTTTTCCACGACCCGGACCTTGGCCCAGGCCGGCTGGCGGCGCGTCTGCCCCCCCGACATCAGGACCACCGGCGGGCGTCGCCGGAGCACCAGGTCGCGCAGGCGCGCATCGCAGGCCGGCTCGTCCAGCACGAAACAGGCGGCGTCCAGACGGCTCCAGCAGGCCAGCAGCGCCTGGGCCGCGCCAAAGACGCTGACCCGATAGCCCTCGGTCTCCAGTGAAAAGCGCAGGGCCTCTCGCAGGGCCTCGTCTTCATCGAGAACCACAATCAGGGGGCGCCGGGCGCGCTCGCCATCCAGGGCGTTGGAAACACCGCACATGACGCCATAGGCGCACGCCCGCTCGGGCTTTGCCTTGATCGAGCTCAAGCTGGGCCCCGAGACGCTCCGCAGACGCGCTTAAGTAGCGTCCCTTAGGCGTCGCACCCGAATTTACCCTGCGTCTCGCGCGTTCCAGAACGACACCCAACAAGGGACCGCCACATGCTCTCTCCGCTTCCCCAGTCCGTAACTCCGGCTCCGACCTCCGCCCCGTTCGGCTTCACCGGCCCCTGCCTTCGCCATGCGCGCGATGAGGAGATCTTCGGCGAGGGCGAGACGGCCGACCATGTCTATCAGGTCATTTCCGGCTCGGTTCGCACCTGCCGGACCCTGCGCGATGGACGGCGGCAGATCGACGAGTTCCACTTCGCCGGCGACTATTTCGGCCTCGAGGCCGGCGACCTGCATCGGGTAGCCGCCGAGGCCATGACCGAAACCACGGTGCGGATGGTGCGGCGCGGCGCGCTCAGCCAGCTGGCCGCGCAGCGGCCTGAGGTGGCCCGGGTGCTGTTTCGCCTGACCGTCGAGGGCCTGCAACGCAGTCAGGACCACGTCTTGATGCTGGGCCGCAAGTCAGCGCGCGAACGGGTGGTCGGCCTGCTGGTCGATCTGGCCGATCGCACCGGCGGTGATGAGTTGGACATCCCGATGTCGCGACAGGACATGGCCGACTATCTGGGCCTGACCATCGAGACGGTGTCGCGCACCCTGACCCAGTTGCAGGGCGATGGCGTCATCGCCATCCCGACCACGCGCCACATCGTACTGCGCGATGGCGTGGCCTTGCGGCGGCTGGCCAGCTAGGCTGTTGTTTTGACGCATTTTCTTCACGCGAACCGGAGCCCACTTCGCTCAAAAAGGCTTCAGCTGCCCTCGTCGCTGCGTTCCAGGCTGGCCAGGGTGGCCTCTTCCTGCGGATCGGCGTCGCTGACCTTGCGCAAGGCCGCCTGGCGCAGGGCATAGACCAGCAGGCCCAGCAGTATGACCGCATTGAGCACGAACGGCCCCCAGCCGATCCAGCGGTACAGCATCACAAACAGCGGACCGAACACGACGTTGAGCCCGTTGATCGCGGCGATCGCCCCGGCGGCGCCGGCTTGGTCCTTGGCGCCAACCGACAGCGAGGCCCCGGCCGTAAAGCCCGGCCGGGCGAAACCGTAGCCCAGATTGGCGATGGCGAACCCGATGGCCACGGCGGCGTAGTCCGGCGCGAAAGCCACGATCACATTGCCCACCGCCGCCGCCGCCACGCCCCAGCGCATCAGGTCGCGCGGCCGCATGGCGAACATCCGGATCAGGCCCCATTGAGCCAGCAGTCCGGCGACCGCCCCGGCCGCCATGGCCAGGGTGATATAGCCCTGGGCCTGCATGGGCGGCAGTTGCAGCTTGTCGATGATCAGGAAGCCCAGGGTCTGGGACTGGGCGGTCTGGCACGAGGCCACCAGGAAGCCATAGATCAGGAAGGGCTTGAGGCGCGGATCCTTCCACAGGGCCGCCCCCTCGCCCTTGAACGAAAGGCCAAAGCCCCTGCGCGGTGGCGCTTCGCCGTGACCGGGCTTGAAGGTTTCGGGCAGACCGCGCTGAACGACGACCACCATGATCCCGGCCAGGATGGCGAAGGCGAACATCGGCCCCGCCAGTCCCACCACCGGCAGGACGAACAGCGGCGCCAGCAGCGGCCCGACCACCGTGCCCAGGCCAAAGGCCCCGGCCAGCGTGGCCATGCTCTGGGTGCGCTCCTCGCGACTGGTGCGCTCAGCCATATAGGCCTGGGTGGCGGGATTGGACGCAGAGCCGAACAGACCAAACAAGGCCCGCGCCATCAGGAACAGAACAAAGATCACCATGGGCGCGACCATGTGATGCAGGCCGGCGCTGACCACGATGGCGCACAGGGTCATGGACACGCTAAAGCCGACCAGACCCAGCAGGATCAGGGGCTTGCGGCCATGCAGGTCCGACTGCCGGGCCCAGAACGGCGAGCTGATCGCCCACAGGACGGCCGACAGCGAGAAGATCGCCGCCACCAGCACGTCGGGAATGCCGATCTCCCGCCCGATGGCCGGCAACACCGACCACATGCCGCTGTTGCCCATGGCCGAAACCACGGACACGCCGAAGAGGATCGCGAAAGCGCCCCGGTTGCTTCGGGTTTCTTGTTCGGCGGTAGACATCAAACGACTGTTAGGCTGCTCGCCACCGGCGTGCAACTGACCACGGGCCCGCCCGCGGGAACCTTGGCTTAATCATTAACCGCGATGATGCCGCATCAATTCTCGGGGTCGGTCTTCCGTCATGTTCCAGATCATCGGCATCGTCCTGCTCTTCGCCCTGGTGTTTGGCAGCTACCTGATCTCGGGCGGCAAGATGGACGTGATCCTTCACGCCGCTCCGCACGAACTGATGGCCATCGGCGGGGCCGGCGTCGCCGCCTACCTGATCGCCAACTCGATGACGGTGATCAAGGGCACGGGCCCAGCCTTCGGCAAGATCTTCGGCGGTCCCAAGTGGAAAGCCTCCGACTATCGCGACCTTCTGGCCCTGCTGTTCCTGCTGACTAAGACGATGAAATCCAAGGGCGTGATCGCCCTGGAAAGCCACATCGAAAAGCCGCACGAAAGCTCGATCTTTTCGCGCTATCCCAAGATCGCCAAGGACCACTTCGCCGTCGACTTCATCTGCGACACCCTGCGGATGATGACCATGAACCTGGAAGATCCCCACCAGGTCGAAGACGCGATGGAGAAGCAGCTCGAAAAGCACCATCACGAAGCCCACGGCCCGGCCCACGCCCTGACCAATCTTTCGGACGGCCTTCCGGCTCTGGGTATCGTCGCCGCCGTGCTGGGCGTCATCAAGACCATGGGCTCGATCACCGAGCCGCCGGCCGTTCTGGGCGGCATGATCGGCGGCGCGCTGGTCGGCACCTTCATGGGCGTGTTCATGGCCTATGGCCTGGTCGGCCCGATGGCCACCCGCCTGGCGGGTGTGATCGACGAGGACGCGGCCTTCTACAGGATCATCCAGGCCGTCCTGGTCGCCCACCTGCACGGCAACGCCGCCCAGATCTCGGTCGAAATCGGCCGCGGCAACGTGCCCAGCACCGCCCAGCCCAGCTTCCTGGAGCTGGAAGAGGCCCTGGCGCAGATCCCCAACGAAGCCTGATCGGACGTATCGAGTCTGTCATCGAAGTAATCACGGCCGCGTGAAGTCACGCTTGCGCGCCCGTTCGAACCGGTATTCCCTTCGAAGGACAGACCTAGCGCACAAGCGCGCGCGACCCGCCTGACCAACAGCCGCAAGGGATTTCCCATGAGCACCACCGTTCTTCGCACGCTTCTGATCGCCAGCGTTGCCGCATCGGCTCTCTCGCTCGCCGCCTGCGGCAAGAAGGAAGAGGGCGGCGAGGCCTCGACCGCCGCCGCCGAGGCTGCCGCTGCCGGCGCCAGCACGGTGACCGACGCCGCCACCGCCAAGGACCAGGCCGCCGCCGACGCCAACAAGGCCGCCGCCGACGCCGCCGCCGCGCCGATGACCGAGGATGACACGGTCGCCGCCACGGGCGCGACCGCCGCCGAGGCCCCGGCCTCCGCCGCCAAGGAACCGGCCCAGCCGGCCCATGCGCCTGAAGAGAAAAAAGCCGCCCACTAAGCGACTTTTTGAGCCTGCCGATCGAAGGGGCCGCCTGACCGGGCGGCCCCTTTTTCGTGGCGTCTTGACAGGCTCACGGCCGGGACGGCTCTAACGCGCCATGATCGACCCCGCCCCGCAAGACGCCTCGCCCCTCGTCTGGAACGACGACGGCCTGCCGCGCTCGCGGCTCTATGGCGATGTCTATTTCTCCAGCGCCGATGGTCTGGCCGAGACCCGGGCCGTGTTCCTGACCGGCTGCGGCATGCCGGAAAACTTCGCGGGGCGTGACCGGCTGGTCGTCGGCGAGCTGGGCTTTGGCACGGGCCTCAACATCGCCGCCCTGCTGGATCTGTGGCGGCGTGAAGCCCCAGCGCAGGCGCAGCTGCACATCTTCTCGATCGAGGCCCATCCGATCTCGCGCGAAGACGCCGCCCGCGCCCTGGCCGTCTGGCCCGAGCTGGGCGAGGCCGCCCAGGTCCTGCTCGACCACTGGCCGGGCCAGGCGCGGGGCTTTCACCGCGTGGACCTGCCGGGCTTCCGCGCCACCCTGGATCTGGCGGTCATGGACGTGCGCCAGGCGCTGGACAGCTGGGACGGCGCCGCCGACGCCTGGTTCCTGGACGGCTTTTCGCCGGCCCTCAATCCGGCGATGTGGAGCGAGGACATCCTGGCCGCCGTCGCCGCCCGCTCGGCCCCCGGCGCGCGGGCCGCCACCTTCACCGTGGCCGGCGCGGTGCGGCGCGGCCTGCAGGCGGCCGGCTTCGAAATCGCCAAGCGCCCCGGCTTTGGCCGCAAGAAGGATCGGCTGGAAGCCTGGCTGCCGGGCGAGCCGCCCGCTCTACCCCGCCCCACCAGCCTGGCGATCATCGGCGGCGGGATCGCCGCCGCCGCCCTGGCCCGCGCGGCCGCATCGCAAGGCCTGGTTCCCACGATCGTCGACGCCGGCGAAGCGCCGGCCTCGGGCAACCCCGCCGCCCTCGTCACCCCCGCTCTCGACGCCGGCGGCGGCCCGCGCGCCGCATTCCCCGCCCAGGCCTTCGCCCGCGCGGTCCAGCTCTATGAAGCCCAGCCCGGCGCGGTGATCGCGCGCGGCGTGCTGCAACTGGCCCAGACCCAGCAGGTCGCCGACCGCTTCGCCGTGATCGCGGGGCAGGAGATCTTCGAGCCTGGATCGATGACCCTGCTGGCCTCGGCGTCCGAACGTCTGGGCGAACCCGCCGGCGCCGCCCTGGCCATGACAAAGGCGCTTGTGGTCGAACCGCGCGTGATCCTGGACGCCTGGCGGGGCCAGACCCTCGCCGCGCGGGTGCATGCCGTGGTTCGCGACGCCGACGGCTGGCGCCTGCTGGATGCCGAGGGGGCCGAGATCCTGCGCGCCGACCTGGTCGTGGTCGCGGCTGGCGCGGGGCTGGGCGGCCTTTTGCCCGGCCTGCGCCATCGCCCCGTGCGCGGCCAGGCCAGCTGGACGCCCCTGGCCGAGGGCCATAGCCAGGCTCCGGCGGCGTTCGGCGGCTATGCCATACCCACCCGGGAGGGCGTGCTGTTCGGGGCCACCCATGACCGCGACGTGCTGGACACAGACGAGCGGCCCGAGGATCACCTGCGCAATCTGGAGACCCTGGCCAAGGGCCTGCCGGCGCTGGCGGCCCAGCTGGATGGGGCGCCGCTGTCGGGACGCGCCGCAACGCGCGTGACCACAGCCGACCACCTGCCGCTGGCGGGTCGCTTGTCCGACGGACTGTTCGTCCTGGGCGGCCTGGGCGCGCGAGGGTTCTGTCTGGCCCCCTTGCTGGCCGAGCATATTGTGGCTGCGGCAATCGGCGCGCCATCGCCCCTCCCGCGCGAATTGTCGCGGTTGGTCGAACCGGAGCGTTTTGACTCGCCCGTGGCGAGAGCCTGCCTATAGTGGAGCTCGGAATTGGACCCTTGGGTCTGCGTGATCGAGCTTTTGTCGGCCCAGTTCGTGCTGACGAAGGGCGTCCGCCTCTGAAACGGCGCCCCAGGACATGCGGCCGACTCCCCCCAGTTGGCCCATGCCGGCGGCTTGCTAGCCCTCCAGGCTGCCGACGGCGACGCTCCCGACGCCCCATCGGGAGCGTCTTTCGTTTGGGTCTGCCGCCAAAGAAAAAGGGCCCGACCTTTCGGTCGAGCCCCCATCCTGTTGTCTGACGTCGAACCTAGAAGTTGATCGAGATCGTCGAACGACGGTTCAGAGGTTCCTTGACACCATCACCGGTGGCGACGGCCGGAGCGCTTTCGCCCTTCCAGTCGACGGCCAGGGTCGTGGCGACGACGCCCAGACCCACCAGGCCATCAGCGACGGCCTTGGCGCGGCGTTCCGACAGACGGGCGTTGTAGCGATCCGAACCCGACGTATCGGTGTGACCGGTGATCGTCAGCTTGGTGGCCGAACCGTTCCGGGCATAGTCAGCCGCCTGCTGGACCACAGCCTGGGCTTCCGGCGTCAGCACGTACTGATCGAACGGGAAGTAGACCATGAACTCGCGGGCTTCATAGACCGGAGCCGGCGGCGGGGGCGGAGGAGCCGGCGGCTCGGGCGGGGGAGCCGGGGGAGCCATCGGGGGCGGGGGCGGAGGAGCCGGCGGGGCCGGCGGCGCGCCGAAGGTGTAGCGCACGCCCAAGGTCACCGAGGTGTCCTTGTACTTGCCTTCATAGATGCCCGTGTCGGTGATCGAACCGACGCCCGGACCGGCGTTCTGCGTCACCTGACCCCACTTGAGGTCCTTGGTGGCCAGATAGCGGCCGGTCAGGTCCATGCTCCAGTTGGGGGCGAAGTCCCAGGCCAGGCCCAGCAGACCCTGATAGGCGAAGGCCTGATCAACGTCGTCGAAGCTGACATTCTGGAACGGCGCGCCGCCGGCCGGAACGCCGCTCAGCTGACCATAGACCTTGTTGTGCACCCAGGCCGCGCCGGCGCCGGCGCCGATGAACGGATGGAGACTGGACTCCGGCATGAAGTCATAGATGACATTGGCCATCAGGGTGGTGGCCTTCATCTCGCCGTTCGGCTCGCCGCAGGCGGGCGACGCCGCGGTGCGGATCGGGCCGGCGGTGCAGAGACCGATCGGCTGAGCGCCGGAAAGTCCCGAACCACGAACGCCGTCGATATCGGCGCCGCGATAGCCGTACTCGGCTTCAACGCGCCAGTTGGGGGTGAACTTGTAGCCCAGACGACCAAAGGCCGCCCAGTCTTCCTTCTGGGAGAAGTCCCAGTTGTAACCCTTGGACGACGTCGCCTTGACGTCGTTCGGCATGTGGTAGCCGGCGTCGCCGGCAACGTACCAACCGCTCGTCGCGCTTTGGGCTGACGCGCTCGTGGCGGCGCAAAGCGCGACCACCGCGACGCCGGCCAACAATTGGAATCTCATGGTTTGCACCCTCGCTGGAATTGTCATGGGGCCGACCCGGAGGCGGACCCGACAGGACAAACGCAGCAGCGGGGATTTCGTATGTGTCCTAATGGCCACATTTCGAGAAACCGAAGCATCCGGCCCCGGAACATCGACGCAGAGCGGAGCGAGCGGAGGCCGCTGACCAAGTTCAAACGCGTCGACTGGAACGCTTCAAGCTGAGGCGTCCCGGAGGAAGAAATTTAGGAAGGGAATGGTGGACGCGACAGGGCCGATTGGGTGGGCTTTCTCACGGTCGCCCAACGGTCCACCCAGACCGTCCTCCACCGTCTCTACGGCAGCGTTGTTGATGGCGTCGTCGGCCATGTTTGGACCTCCTAGACTCGGGTGCGGATTGGCCGTCAGGCTGCCGATCCGAACGATGCGAGGTCAACGATGTTGGCGGCGGCACCATGCCTGTGCGCCGGATTTAACGGCCGTTAAATCTGGATCACGCCGACGCGACGGGCTGGCCACGGTCCTCTTCGACCGTCTGCATGGACCGTTTCGTCCGCATGACGGTGGCCGTGGACACGCCGGTAGCTTTGGCGACCGCCCGGATCGACATGCCGTCAGAGAGGGCTTTCCTGACCCTATCGAGACGGATCGGCGCAACCGGCGGGCGGCCGAAGCGCGTGCCCTTCGCGCGCGAGCGTTCCTGCCCGGCGATGATGCGGCTGGTGATGATCGCCCGCTCGAACTCGGCGAAGACGCCCAACATCTGGAAGAGCATCCGACCGGACGGCGTGCTCGTGTCGATGGCCTGCTGGTGCAGATAGAGGTCGCAGCCTTGGCCACGCACATCGCTCAGGAAGGCCACCAGATCGCTCAGAGAGCGTCCCAGTCGGTCCACCGACCACGACGCTACGATTTCCACCTCGCGTCGCGCCACGGCCTTTAGGAGGGCGTCGAAGCCCGGCCGCTTGTCCCTGCCTTTGGCCCCGCTGATGCCCTCGTCGGCGAAGGTCTGGACGATGGTCCAGCCCGACCGGGCGGCGACTTCGTTGAGGATGAGAAGCTGGTTCTCGACGGTCTGCTGATCGGTCGAGACACGGACGTACAGGGCGGCGCGCTTCAGGCGGGTTCTCCGTGGTGATTGGTGGGCTGGATCAGATGCTCATGGCTCGGCGGGGGGGCAAGCCAACGGTCGCTTCCGACCGCGTGACAAAACCCCCTCTATAAACGGCGGCTAGAATCCGTTGCCGGGCCTCGATCTGGCGCCCTCGGAATCGCGTGCTGGAAAGCATCTGATTGAGTCACATCACCAACCTGGCGGTTCAGTCGTTCCTGCACAGGGATTATCGGAGGAACGCTAGGGGCTGATGATCGCCCCCTTGTTCCGACAAGACTTTCTGGGCGCCAACAGCGGGACATTCGGGAGGTTTGGATGAACGGTTGCGCGCCGATCTGCGCGCCCGTTGTCGTCGGAAACCCCTACGGATGTCTCCCTCCTTACTGAGTCTATAAAGGAACGAGATAAGTGAAGGGGAAATCACCTCACCTCCGTTCGACCATCACCCAAGCGTCGGGCGCGCAATCGTCAGGACAAGCAGTCAGGACGATGGGGGCGAACAGCTTCGCCTCCTCAACCCCTCGAACTCGAAACCACAACGCCATGTCGGGTCAACACGCGACAACCAAGCCTCCCAATGGGTTAGCTGATAGCCTGTTCCTTCTGAAAGCCTCGCTCTTCCAATTCCCCCAAAGCCGCCACTAACCGGAGGCTTTGCTTCTCGTTCGGAAAGCTGCCCGGCTTGCCCGCGACCGCCAGAAGGGAATGGTCACTCAGGCTGAGCAGCTTGTGCTTGGCGGCGAACAAGGCCGCGCTCTTCCACAGTGCTGGTCCGAGTTGCAGGACGCGCGCTTGAGCCTCGATGCCGTTGTCCATCTTCTGGGCCTTCTTGGCATCCTTCGCCACGGCACGTTTCGCGTGGCGATCCAGGAGCAGGCCTTCGATGTCCTCTGGCAATGCAAACGCCACGTCCTGCACCCTGGCCCAGCAGGCTTGCTTCTTTGCCCATTCAGTGACGTTCGCGACTGTCGAGCCTGGTTGCGTCACCGCTGATCGGATCGTGGCGGCAATGTCGAGCATGGTGCGCGCCAATTCGACGGGGATGGCCTGAGCCTTCCAGATCGCATCAAAGTCGAGAACGCATTCCCTGGCCTTGATGAGTTGATCCAGCTTGGCGATGGTGTAGGCGACCAGTTGGGCGCGATACCCTCCCTCGTCCTTGTACCATTGCTGTTCGCTGATGTTCCGCTCCAGCCCTCGGAACACGATCGCCTTGGCGACCACGCTGCGGAAGTAGAATTCGTTTACGGAGTCGCTGTCCTTCTCCCAACGTTTCCCCATCAATCGAGCGTACTCGGCGAAGGTGTGCTGCGCGCCCTTGCTGACCAGGAAGGGACACTCCTCCCATGCCATTTCAAACTTCGCCAAGTCGGTCTTGGCGAAGCTCTGCACCTTCGGGAATTCCTCGTCGAAACGCTTCCGCTGCGCGACGGTGAGATAGGCGCGAGCGTCCGCATAGGAGCCTCTCGCGCGCTCATAGAACCACTTGGTCTGTCGGAACGAGCCGTCAGCCGCTGGCGCCCAGATACGCCTCGAAAACTCCTCCATCCGAATATGGAAGGGATGGTTTGCGAAGAAATCGGCGGCGTTGACGCGGTTCTGGCTGTTGGCAAATTCCGAGATCTTTGGAACGACCTCGGTCGCACGAGCGGGATCGACGACCGACAATTTCATCTGAACAAAGATGCGAGAAAGGTCCGCCTTGTCCTTCTTGCTCGCCGAGAAGATCGACGCCGTGGTCTGTCCACCGTTGACTATCTGCAGGTTTGTCAGGCGGCGGATATAGGTCGTTCCGTTCTCAATGACGGTCTCCACCTCCTCGGCGGTCGCCGTCACCCCATTGTTGTAGGCGAAGAACATCGATGGGTCGTTCAGGATGGTGTTGCGGATCCCCTTGTTAACCCCGCCGCGCGCCTGCAAGAATGAGCGGACATTCTGTTCCAGCAGCCTGGCGCCCCACTGGTCGTAGATCCGCGAGAGCAACTGCCCCGGCACGACTGATAGGTAGGCCTCGTAGCCGTCACCGCCGACGTGCGCTGGAAGGCAGGGCAGCAACTCTCCGAACTGCTCCTCGAAATCGATCTGGATGTCTTCCTTGCCGCGCCCCGACGAGACCAGTCGATGAAGGCGGCCGACGTCCCACACATTGTATGTGACCGGGATCCCAGCGGTGATCGAGGCCTCGATCCCCTTGAATGAAGCGGCGAGATTTCTGTTGCTGATCAGGAAAAGCCGCACTCGGTTGATGCCGAGCTTTCTGGCGCTAATGAGTTCAGCAAGGCCGTAGCCAGGAGACGACTCTTCGAGCTGCTCCCTGAATCCTGGCTCAAGAGCCTTGGTCAGGAACTGCTCAAGTTTCTTGAACGCGGACGCCACATCTCTCTGAGAAAGCGGTGCGATTGCGGGGTCCTGATTGAAATCAGAAATCGCGAGCGACAGAACGCCCTCTGCATCATTGGGATCGCCGCCGTAGGCATCGACCCTATCTCGCACCGCCCCTGCTGCAGTTCTTGTAGCGTATTGTGAAATGTCCAAGGTGGCGATTTCACCGGCGTCGATCAGCCATTCGCCGTATTGTTCGAGGAAGGCGGTCTCCAAGAAGCGCCCTGCGGCGTCGGCGTGAGCCCGAACTTCATTGAAGAAGTCTTCGTGAAACTCCTCGATGGTGTCGGCCATCACGCCTTCTCCGTGCTGAGAATGTCGATGTCTGCGACCTCAAATGGAGCGCAGATATTCAGCGCGAGCCAATAGCTCACATTGGAAACGCCCGTCGGCAGGCTGCTTGCCTCCAGCCTTGGGAAGCTCTCATTGACGCGGAACGCCGACGTGGAAATGGCCGACCACCATGCGTCGCCATAATCGTGGTCAACCGAGTAGCCGACGCTCAGAAGGCGCGCTTCAAAGCCTTCTTCAGACGAGGGATCTGCCGCGCACAGGGCCTTCCTCACACGCTCGACAAGCATGTCCAGCGTGAATGCGGAGGCAGTTTCCGGGGCCGTAGGCGTGAGCGCGTGTACCAGCAGGAATAGGTCTTGCCCTTCGACAAGCTGAAGCTGGTGCTCCGAGGACACCTTGATTGCATCCTTGCCTATGTGCCTTGACTTGACCTCGACCGCTCGGCCACCAAACGCGAAATCCTTTGGTTCACCCAACGGCCCTCGCCACGCTTCGAGCGCCGTCTTCGGCGTCAGTGTCGATGCAAGCCTTTCCAGGAACAGCAGCTCGCCGATCAAGCCCTGTTGCTCTTCGGGTCCCAGGCGCGGGCGAGTCGCACCACGCAACAGGCTATGCCATTTCCACGCCCTTCTAATGGTGGCCGTCAGAAAGGCTTGAGGCCCCGATAATCCTCGGCAGGCATCAACGATGTCATCGCAGAGCTTCCTGAAAAGCTCGCGGTCCTCCTCGCGCCGCAGCACGAGGACAAACGCATGCTTGCCGTCTTGGTCAGGCGCCTCGACGATCTCGATGCCATTGAGTTCAGGACGAGCGTCATCGACCTGGGTTGCTTCAGGCGTAACCAACACGAGAGCGCAACGCCCTCCTGCATCACGCGCCCAGAAAAAATCCGCAGCGTGTGATGGATCGACACGCCTCAGCAGCATTCCATCCTGCGCGCGACCAATGCTTGACCAAGGATCGGCTGTCATTCTTGGTCCAGTTCCTCGTCGCGATCGTCGTCCCCGATGTACTGCTTCCACCACAATCCGTTGACGGCATACTTGACCGTCGGCGGGCTTCCCTCGGCTTGGGGGAAGCTGATACCCCAGGTTATCAACGGCAACTCGAACATCGAATCCCCAGCTTCTCCCTTGGTGAGATTGACGGGTTGAATCACCAGCAGGGGACGTTGCCGGGCCTTTCGGTATTCGAAATCGGGGAGGTTCTTAACGCCACGAGCGCGTGCGTCTTCCTTCACACTTTGGCGCTGCTCCTCCGACAATCCGATGGCTTCCACTCCCCGCGAGGACACGCGGTTTCTCGTCCCGACAAGCACCAGATCCTTGTGCGCAGTCTCCAGAACTCCTGCGCGACTTTGGCAGCGTACTGAAAGGTCGGGATCTGTGGGGGCGGAAGTTTCACTCACGCCAACGATCGCTACGTCCCAATTTTTTGCTCCGGTTTTCGCTACCTCGTTGATGAAGGCGGCAACGGGTTCGGACTGCGTGGCGATGCTCCGGTCGTTGTTTTTGAAGGCCCGGATGAAGTCATGGACCAAGGCGTAATCCACCCCCTGCCATAGCCGGTGACGATCTTGCCAATCAGCATTTTGGCCGTCGGAGCCCGTGATCTCCTGCAAGCGGTCAATCAGTGCGACCGCTGCCATCCGATTTGCGTCGGTCCGCGCTCGATCAGAATAGAGGGCATAGGTCTCGATGAACCGCCCCGAGAGGCCAATGACCACTGGTACGGACTGAGCCGTCCTCATCTTGTTCTTCGCGGTGACGATCAAGGTGTCCGGGTGCGCTCTGACCCGCAACCCGAATTGAGCGGGTGTCATCTTCGCCTGTTCCATACGGCGAAGTTCGTCGCGCAGCTCTTCAATGGATTCGCTGACGTGTTCGTACCAGCCGCGCGCTTCCGGCGGCATCCAGATGCGGCAGAGGTCCTCGTATCCTGGCCGATAACCGAACCAGCGTCCCATCTGGAGCAGGGTGTCGTACATCATTGAATTTCGCAGGAAGTAACTCACGGTCAGCCCCTCCAGCGTAAGGCCACGCGAGAGGCTGAACCCGCCAACGGCGATGACCTGAAGTCCTGTGTCTGGGTAGGCGTCGTAGGCCAGACTTCCCGAGGAGCTGCTGTTGACCTCGACCACCTGGATGGGTGCGGCCGCCTCAAGCAGGACGCCTTGGATCTGCGCCCAGGAAACGCCGAGGCTCCGGTATTCACGCTCCCAGGACTGTCGGAGATCCTGAAGGTGTTCGTTCCGCAAAGCGTCCGCCTCGGACTTGGCGCCGTCGTGACGGATGGCTCGAACTACCCTGTCCAGATAATCGTGAATGAGGTTTCGGAGTTGCTTCTGCACGGCGGTAAAGCGAGAGGCATTGACCAGCATGCTCGTGTGCTTGGAGCCCTGCCCACGGAGGACCCGCAGCGCACGCGCCAGTACAAATACGCGAACAGCCTCCATGAGGCTTTCGGGAAGGCCGGTGACAGCCAAGGACTGCTTGTGAACAAGCGGAAGGTGATCGGCGTTGTCGGTGATCGGTCGGAGGAATTCTCCCCCTTCTTCCTCCTGAAAGATACGAGACGCGCCAAAATAATTATTCGGCGGATCGAGTGTCACGATAAAATTCTTGGGGAAAAGATCGCCCTGCAACATCTCATCGTCGTTATCTGGATCAATGAAGATGTTGGCAAAAGGAGTAGCCGTGTAGCCGACGTAGCATTTTCTATTGAAAAGATTTAATAGCCCACGAATCAATTTGTTTATCTTCGTGGCCTCGTCTGGATTTCCCGACGTGTTGATCGACGCATTGTCAGCTTCGTCGTCAATCAAGAGCATGGGATAATCTACGAGAGATTTAGTCCAGCCGGTGTTGTGCGCGCGAAGCCATTCCGTAAGGTTTCGCAGCGTGTGCATGTTTTTCTTTATGACGAGCACAAGCGGCACATTCAGCGCCCCAATGTCCATGCCTGCGGCCTCGGCGATCTTCGTGTTGAAGTCGCTCGTCGCATTCGTCAGGGTGATCGGTGTCTTGGCGGATGCAAAGCGGGAGACGCCAATGAAGGGCTTGTTGGGCTTGCCGCTGTCGCGACCCACAAAGCCTTCATCAATACGCTGTTGGGTCTGATTTCGCAGGTTGTTGTGGATGCCCGCGATGACGACGATCAGTTTGTAGCCAGCGTCTGCGGCCTTGCAGATCAAGCCGGTATAGTTCGCGGTCTTGCCCGACTGAACGTGACCTACCACCATGCCTCGGCGATCCCATTCGCCAGATTTCCTCGGATCTTCAAGCAGTCCGGCAATACGATCCGTGGCCTCGTCCAAGGTGGCCAGCACCTGGGGCGCGAAGTTGCGCTCCTGCATCAGCAGCCGATAGCGATCCCAGTAGTAGGGCTCGATGCCCGCCTTGGCAGCGGGATACCACTCCGTGACCGTCTCATCCTGCACTGCCGAGCCGAGCGTCATGTGGATGTCGAGTTGGCTCTCGATTTCCTTCGCAAGGCGCTCAGCGTCATCGTCGGAGACGCTGAATGTCGGGATGACGCGAAACTGATTTATCGTCGCCCGGATGTTCTCGGGCGTTGGGGCGCCTGCCTTCGCAATCAAGGGGCGGACCACGGTTAGTAGCATCTCGTAGGCGTCAGACATCGACGGGCTCGCTTCCTTGGAAGGCATTCTTGATGAGGGGCTCAACCGCAGTCCAACTGGAGCAATAAGGCTCGGCCCGGTGCAGATCACCAAGGACGGTCTCCAGCGTCGCGCCCTGCGCGCGGAGCACCTGCACAGTCAGCCGCACCAGTGTTTCCAGGTCATCTTGAGGCAGGGCTGCGGGTTTGAGCGCCTTTGGATCAGATGCCGTATCCGAGAACACGGCATCGACGGGAAACGCGCGCTCCACGGTCTTCAGAAACGTCTCAAGATCGGAGGCCTGCTGGTCGGTTAGTTCATCCGAGATGTGAGCCAGCAAGGGATGGTCGCGATTGATCTCGTAGGAGACGTGCCCCTTGTCCACGCGGCGATGCCAGAGCGTGGACTTGCTGTCGGCCGTAGCGACATGCCCCTTCGCGGTGAAGACACGCTTCGATGGATTGGCAATCTCGTTGATCAGAGCGCGAAGTCTCTCCCGCACCACATAGGGTGGCTGGGCGGACGCCTTTCTCACATCGATCTTCCAGAAGGAGTCCAAGCCGTTCGGCATGTCGATCCTGACCCGCGCCAACTTGGTCAGTTCACTCTGCCGGGCGAGGCGGAACCAGGTTCCATGGATGATCAGGCGGCCTCCACGATAGACGTAAAAACCCTGGTTCTTCAGGTAGCCACCTTCACCCGCATAACGCTCCCAATCTTGCAGGCTGACCTTGTTGTGGTGCGGCAGGACAAACCCTTCGACCTGGACGACTTGGCCCGCCACCCGAATGGTCTCGACCGGTAAGCGCTGTGTCGCGGGCGACTTCGTGTGGAACGGATCGAAGGGCGTGAGGTCCCGACCATTCATCAGGATCCGCACCTTGGGCAGGCCCTTCTCGCCTTGCAGAAAGCGATGGAAAACCAATTCAAGGTGCCGCCGTGCGCTATCCAGGCGGTCGAGCATATGATCAGCGTTCGATGCACCGCTCGTTGCATCTACGAGCCGATCCAGCTTCTGCCAGACCACAGCGGTTCCCTTGTTCGCCAAGCCAGCAACACCGGCAACAGCGAGCGGATCGAAAGTCGGTGGCAACTGGAGAATCCAGTCGTCACGCTCAACAACGAAGTCGAGGTCCCAGCGAGCCGCCGAGGTTTCGCCACCCTGTCTGGTCACGACCGTAAGGCAACGAGCCTGCGAGAAGGAGGCGGTCTTCAATCCGAGGCCAAATCGGCCAAGATCTCGGCTCCCTCGCGCGTCACGCGGGCTCTGGCTGCCTGGCCGCAATGCGGCCAGCAGCTCGGCTTTGGTCATGCCGTCGCCATCGTCCACGATTGAGAGGTAAGGAGAGGAGGAACTGGTGTCGTAGCTGATTGAGACGGTCGTCGCGCCCGCGCTGATCGAATTGTCGATCACGTCGGCGAGCGCCGTTTCCAATGAGTAGCCAATGTCGCGCATGGCCTCGATGAGCGAGGCGGCACTCGGTGCTGCCCTGTGCTCGTTTTCACCTTGCGCCTTGTCGATCACAACGCCTCCCCCGAGGGCCTCATGCATAAGTTGCATCGGTTATCGCCGATTTAATCAGCGACATGGGTAGCCCCCGCTCCCAAACTGTTATGCAGCGCTACGACAACATGGGACGCAAGCACTTGGTGTCAGGTTGTCATGCGGTGGCGCTGCGCGCCAGCATCAACCGGAGGGCGTTTCGGGGGGGATGTTTAAAGTGGCGCTGTTTCAAAGCGTATGGCGGCCAAATCGAACCAGCCGATCAGTGCTTCGACAGTCTTTTCCACATGCCCCGCTGCAAGCGAGCACTCCCATATCGTGGCGACTCGCCAGCCGTTCGCCAGCAACTGAGTTTCTGCCCGGGCATCGCGCTCGGCGTTGCCCTCAAATTTTCTCTGCCAGAAATCCGGCCTGGTGGATGGCGTGGTCGCGAAGCGACAATTCTCATGTCGATGCCAAAAGCATCCGTGGACGAAGATCGCGATCTTTCGACTTGGAAGAACGATGTCTGGGCGGCCTGGCAAATCCTTGCGGTGCAACCGAAAGCGAAATCCGTTCCTGTGAAGCGTGCGACGGAGCAGCATTTCCGGCTTGGTGTCTCGACCTCGGATCGAGGCCATCATCCTTGAGCGTGTTGCCGCATCGACTACATCAGCCACGAGACTTAAGTTCCTGACATTTCCCGGCGGGGTCGCTAAAGGTGGCGGCCCGTCGGAGGGCAGATTCGAGAGCCATGCCTGAAACATACAGGGTCATCGACCTCTTTGCTGGACCGGGCGGCCTGGCCGAGGGGTTCGCGAGCCTGAAGCATGGCGGCAAGCACCCTTTCAAGATCGCACTCTCGGTCGAGAAGGAGGCCTCTGCCTACAAGACGCTGCTCTTGCGCTCGTTCCTTCGTCAATTCGACGGAGAGCGCCCCTATGAATATTCGCGGTGGCTCGCCGGGTCGATCAGTGAGCCGGATTGGGCGTCCCTTTACCCCGACCAATGGCAGGCCGCCACAGAGCATGCGCTGAAGTTGGAGTTGGGCACGGATCATGCGGCCGCCGTCCTCGCGCCTCTGCTGACTGACCTGGCCACAGAAAAGACTATCGTTATCGGTGGCCCGCCCTGCCAGGCCTATTCGGTCGTCGGTCGCAACCGCAACCGTGGCACCGAGGGCTACGAGGCGAGCAAGGATCACCGGCATTTCCTCTACAAGGAATACATCGGGATCTTGAACAAGGCGCGGCCAGTGGCTTTCGTCATGGAGAACGTCAAAGGCATTCTGTCTTCCAAGGTCGATGGCGTCAGGATTCTTGATCTCGTTCTTCGCGATCTGAAGGATGCTGGCGGCACTACCGACAGCTACAAGCTGGTCGCACTGGATCCTCAGACGGAGGACCTGTTCGACACCCATGAGCCAGAAGCCGCGATAGACTTCTTGATCCAGGCCGAGCATTTCGGCGTGCCGCAGGCACGGCACCGGATGATCATCGTTGGCATACGAGCCGATCACGCTCAGTTTCTTGAGAAGCGCCGCAACGGTCCGCTGATGCCGCGATGGACTGAAAATCTGGCGACCGTGGACCACGCCTTGAGTGGCATCCCGCCTCTGCGCAGCGGCCTCAGCAAGGCGGATACGTTTCAGGCTTGGCGGGATGCGGTCCTGGACGCCATGGAATTGGTTATCCAGGCGACCAAGAATGCCAAGTCAGATCTCGTTCAGGCCATGCATGAGGACGCGCTGATCGCGGCCGATGAATTCGGTCTGAAGTGCCCCCTGTACCCACGGAAGGCGGATCAGGCCGAAAGCATCAATGATGGTTGCCCGGAGGCTCTGCGCGATTGGCTGGAAGGAACGGCTGGAGGGCGCCTGGCCAATCATGAGAGCCGCAGCCATATGCCCGCCGATCTGGCCCGCTACTTTTTCTGCGCGGTTTTCGCGAGAAAACACAACCGCTCACCGAGAGCGGAGGAGTTCCCCGATGAACTCGTTCCGCAGCACGCGAACTGGACCTCGGGGCACTTTGTGGACCGCTTCAGGGTTCAACGATACGGACGCTCGGCCACAACCATAACCAGCCACATCGCCAAGGATGGTCACTACTTTATCCACCCGGACCCATTGCAGTGCCGGGCTCTTACCGTGCGCGAAGCCGCAAGGCTCCAGACCTTCCCTGACGACTATCTCTTCCTGGGAAACCGTACCGAGCAATTCATTCAAGTCGGCAATGCCGTCCCTCCCTTCCTGGCGCGCCAGATCGCGGAAACCGTGTTGAACATCCTTCACCAAGCCGATGGGCCGGGGACTGAGCATACCAGCTAAAATTTCACAGCCCGACCTCGTACCTCGTAGCGGCGTTGTCGATCCAGTTGGATACGGAGATCGTACCTGGCTCGCCCAAGCGCATCGCGGGCGAGAAGGCGGTGGAGCAGGCGCGGCGCCAGCAGCAGCCAATGCTTGGCGTCGCCTTGGCGCCGGAAACCCATGTTTCGCCCCGCAGACTGGTTGAACTCATCAACGTGCCGCAAGCCGACTAAATCATCCCGACCACACCATGCGTTCAAGGCCTCCAGACGCTCATACTCGTCTGGGGAAACAAAGGTCATGGTCTGCGCGACGTCGCGGCCGATGTAGGCATTGCTGCCCCGCGCTCGGGCGTGTGTCGTCGTGCCTTCAAGCATCGACACCTTGTTGCTGATCACCACAACGCCGGGATGGTCGGCCTGGAACGTCCGAACCGCCAGCGGCAGTTTGGCAGCGCAGATGTTGCGCTGGGCCACAACGGATACGCTGTCCCTGTCCAGGCCGCTGGCCTCATATTCGCCGATGAACCATGGCGCCCCAAGGCGTCTCGTGACGGCGACAGGCACGGCTTCAGTGGTTAGAACCAGCACGCGACGGGCAACGCCTGTCCACCAAGTGTGGGGGGCGACGAACCACGGGCGGCCTGCCCGACTGGCGTACAGGTCGAAGCGATCCTCGTCCTCGCCGCCATAGTCCCCGGACCAAGCCGTTTCCACGGCCTCCCAGTCCTTGACGGGGATGCGAGAAATTTCCCTCACGGTCTGGAAGTCGATGTCTTGCTTCGCGCCATCAGCGAATGGCGCCGAGTTCGCAGCCCGAAAGCGTTCGTAGCTTTGCCACTGACCGGCCAAGTTGCCGCGATTGCCGCTCCAGACCTTGGGCGCGGACGCAATAAGGCGCCGCACCCATTCCACCACCTCTGCTCGGTGCATCACCACGAGGTCGGTCGTCTCGACCTCATCATGAACGAGCACGGCCAGCATCATGCGGCGGCGGCAGCCCCGAAGGTGGAACTTGTCCTCGAACGGATTTTCCACGTCCCAGAAATGACGGTCCCACATGGTGCGCGTCTGGGTGTTGTCGTTCCAGGCATGGGCCACCTGATGCACCGAAAAGAAGACCGGCAACTTGTCGCCAATCTCCCGCCACATCGTGGCGTGAGCCGCGCGGAAGTAGTCGATGACCTTTGGCTGTAGCTGCTTGATCGCGGACAAGAGGTGCGGGGCGTTCAAGCCCGCCGCCGTCGCCGTGGTGATCTCTCCAAGCGACAGAGCGGTCCGCGCCGCCTTATAGGCCTCCGAGAAGCTGGGAAGGACCACAGCGTGAAAAAGTCGCCCGTCCCACACCCGGTTGAAATCGTCGCACTTTGTCCGCGCCGTCTCGTAATCGTTGAACGCATACATCGACGGCAGGCGGTCGCCGTTGGCGGCGACGTTGTGGATTCGCCGGTGATCCCTGAATAGCGACGATGTTTTGCGGATGCCTTCAGGTCCGCTGACCATGGCGACTTCATGCCTGAACACAGTCGCCAACAGCGCGGCGCGCAGGTGCTTTGAGGCCTCATCTTTGGTGGTAGCTCCAGCTATCGCGACCTGGTGAGGGCATGGCTCGACCGAGCGCGCCGCCGCGCCCAACGGAATTTCGACCACCTGCCAGGGCTCGACGGCCTGGTCCGTGCGGTAGCGGTTCACCCACAACTTCAGCATTGCACCGAGCGGGATGGGAAGCTGGCGTGGCGACAGTTCCTCCGCGCCGCGACCGTTCAGCATGATCGTCTTGTAGCCTTCGAGCATGATGGACGACGGCGTGTGGTCGGCTGGGCCGTTCTGGAACACGGCTCGCCAACCGCCACCCGCATGTTCGAGGCGAACGAACTTCGGCCAGTCGCCGAAGAAGGCGGCCATGCGGTCTTCGCAGTATTTGAACTCGTCATCGGACAGGTGGGTCTTGAACACATGCGATGGCGTTGCGCTCGCCGGTCGGGCGCGCGCAGTGGACGTCACCACTCGATCAACGAACGGTGATGGCGTGAAGAACAGCATGGAGGCGTCCCGCGCGGCGCGTTCCGGCCACTTCTCCCAAAGCGTCACCTGCGGAACGATCTCCCCAGCGGGAACGCCGAGCACGCTTGGTTTTTCAAGCAGCCGCAAGCCGTTGGGCATCCGCCGGAATTGTTCAGGCAGGCTGACGGAAGCGTCAGCCGTAATTCCGGTAGGCACCTTGAGGGTGCGGAGCACATCCGGGTGCAGACGACGCCAATGTTCGATCAATCCGGCGCGAATGGCGGCGCCTGGCTCGTTCAGGCATGGAAACTGCGTCACGGCCAAGTCGGTGCGAAAGGCGACGTGGATGTGCAGCCCCTTGTTGCCGGAATAGTTGACGGTGATCCCGGCGAAGTCGGCGAACGCCGCACAGTGGCGGTAGAGATCGCCCATCGGACAATCGAGCACATTCTTCTTCGATCTTAGCCAGGACAGTTGTTCGCCGAGGAACTGGACGTCCTCGTCGAACTCGAAGGTGAACACCTGGACCGGCGCCATGGTGACACGGCTGCTGGGCGGCTCCCAGATCTGGCGATCATCGTCGAACGGATCGGGGAACTGGGTGCCAATCCGTAGCGGGTTTGCAAAGAATGACAGGCCGTTGCGCGGGTCACAATCGAGGCCGAAAGAGTCGGGCTCGACGACGAGCGTTTTGGCCATCAGATGATTGCGGCCTTGGCTGTATTTCACGACATCCACGGGCACGTACAAGCCAGGCCCGACGTCGGGCCGGAATAGCTGTGGGCCTAGAAATTGGTCGGCGAACTCGTCGGTCCGCCGCTTCATCGCATGACGGAACTGGTTGGCCGCGCGCTTGCCGAGGGCGGGTTCAAAAAAGTCCGTCCAGAGAGATTCGCACTGTTCTACGACGGTTGCCGGATAGGTCATTGGATTGCTCAAGGTGAATGCTCCTGCGGCGGCACCCGCAAGAGCACTCGGTCTTCGCGCCGGATGGCGGAGAAGTTGAGGGGATCGCTTCTGGCTGGAATTAGCGTTCAGGGCGATTGATCGCTATGCCGAGCGATCCATATTCTAATTATACTTAATAGCGCTTGAAAATTCGATATTATTCGTTGACTTTAATGGATTTGTATCTCTTGCGATTTTGCACTATATTGTTCCGTCATTGATCTGGAGGTATCTTGAAGGAACAGGTGGCGCTGATTTACTGCTTGGCCATTCGAGCGCATCGACAGCGCGACGGCGCCGTTGATGTCAACGAACTGGCGGACTTCCTCGACAAAGCGGCCGGGCGAGAACAATGGCTCGCCACGCGGCAATGGCTGTTCAGGTCGCCCCCGCCGGTCTTCCGTCCGGGATTCCTGTCCGTGCCGGTCGTTTGTCGGCGCGAAACGGCGGTGCGCTTTCAGGCCTCGGATGAAGTCGCGCGCCGTCTCGTGAGCTTTGAGGCTGTCGTGGGCGCCCATCTTCGGCGATGGCGGTGGGTGGCGTTCCAGGTTCGCCCCGACGCTGGCGCGCATGGCGCCTTTCCGTGGGAGCAACCCAGTCAAGTCGAGCCGACTCATGCCTGAGCCGCGACAAGCCACCTTCGGCTGGGCCACCGCCGACCTGATCCACCTCGACAGGCTGGCGCCTGGCCTGATCGGCCGGGTGATGACCGTCTCGCCCAGACGGCGCCAAGCGATCTTCGCGGTCATCGCCAGCCGCGCTTACACGCACATCGGGCAGGTGGATGACGCCACGCTTGATGCTGAACTGGCCCACATCCTTCGCCAGGAGCGAGCGGCGGAAATCCTCGCCTACGCCTTCGGAGCGGTGCCGGAGGGCCTGATGGGCACCTTGGAGAAGTTCGATGTGGGGCCGATGCCCACGTCCGACGCCTATGAAAAGCTGCGGCTCGTCTTCACCGACCCGGCCAATCGAGCCAAGGCCGATCTGCTGGCCCGCGTGACGACGATCAATGAGGGCAAGCTCGCGGTCATCGACGCCTTGGACCCGCGATGGCGGATCGAAACCGTGCTCGACCGCATCAACTTGGCCATGGCCGCTCGCGAATTGAATCGTGCCATGGCCTTCGTTCAGGCCGCCTGCTCGAAGGCGACGGATGAAACGCTCGTGCGTGCCCTTTCCAGATTGCCCGCCGAGCGGTCCCTTGCAGACTTGGTCACTCGCTACCTGAGACGGGCCGATCGCTTTCCTGATCAGCCCGTCAATGCGACCCAAGAGCTGCGGCCGCTGATCGGTGCCGAGGACTTCCTTCGCACGGGGCTGCGCTATCGCAATTGCCTTCGCGACCGGATCGGAGACGCCCTGACCGGCCGCGCGGCGTTCATCGAATTTCGAGGCGAGGCCATCCTGGAACTTCACCCCTTGGCGGGCGGTTTCGGTTGGCTCTTGGAAGAGGTCCATGTCGCCCGCAACGACTTCGTTCCGCTCGACCTTCGTCGAGACGCCGAAGCAGCCTGCCTGCAAGCCGGAGTGCATCATGTCGATCACCGCGCTGGCGGCAGCGACATCTTTCGGTGGTGTCGTTTGTTGCAGGGTCATGCCGCTGCCTGATCGTCTCGGAGGTGCGAAAAGCAGCGGCTCTCGAACATCATGAGTTCGACCGCGATCTGTTCGAAGGCGTTGCGGTCACCGCGATAAGCAAAGCGTGCGTGAAAGCCGTCTCGCTCGTTACAGATGACGACTTCCAGAGCGTCACCGAAGCGGAATGAAAGGGCGTCGCAGATCGAACCATCCGGCCCATCGCATTCCCCAAGATAATCGACCAGCAGGTCGTCTCTAAAGGCGACGCTGGCGCCAACCAGCAAGGCTGCGCCGTTGTGAAGATCGAAGGCCTCGTTCGTCGCGCCCTGATAGGCGGAAAATTCGGTCGGAGAATGGTCGCGACGCCAGGCGCCAAGGTCGGTGAAGTTGGTCGTGAGAAGCTGCTCAAATTGCATGGCAATATACCTATGGGTGTGATCGCCGTGTCGGCGTGTTGTGAAAATTCTGGGGCATGAAAATGGACGTACTTCGCGATCGCGAGGTGACGGGTTGGCTCCACCTCTTGACCTGATTTAACCGTAAATTGCGAGTGGTCGAAAAAGCTATATCTTTCTATTTCAGTTTTAAATCAATAACTTGCTCGATGCCTTCCGGCGACTGGCGGAGATAAATAGATTGAACGACCAGCGTTGTGCTGGTCGGCTCACCTACCTCCGAGGGGCGTCCATGAAAGACCTCTATACCGCGTTGTTTTTGCGCCGCCTCACAACCAGCAAGCGGCACTTCTCGACCTATTGGTGTTCTCGCGCACCGAACTATCTCGCGCTCGGCGGCGGGCTCTCAACCGACGCCAAGCTGGCTGTCTTCCGGCGGTTGATGGCTCGACACCGATGGCTGCTCGCCGCCCAGGTCGGGTGGTTGGTTCTGTTCGGCGACAGGGAGGCGTGAGCATGAACAAGCCATCCGCGCCGGGCACTTTCGACGCTCCCTACAAGATCGAGATGGAGATCAATTTCGACGACCAGGTTGATGATCATCGTCGGATCGTCGCCGAGCTATGGTGTTGCTACTACACGGAGAAGCGCTGGTTTCGCCGGGCGCTGACTCGGCTTGGCGTGGTTGTCTTCGAGTTCGAGGACATGACCGAAGCCACCATGTTTAGGCTCTCGCATTGATCGGCGCGATCAAGATGAGTAATCTATCCATAAATGTCATAAATTCATTCATCTAGCCCTATAACTGACATGTATTTCTGACGATCAATCCATGGAACAACGGTGATCATGCGGTGCAATTCTTGACGCCTCGAAATTCCAGGCACTATCTCGTATCCTTCATTACATTCATCATTCACGCGACCGGTCCAAACGTGATGTTCGTTTACGCTTTCGACAAACTTTACATCTTGTGAAACATCCAATTCAAACTCGTAGCTAT